>CAXTCV010000167.1:0-8031 GCA_964242725.1 uncultured Methylobacterium sp. | reverse complement strand
ATTTCGTGCTCGGCATCGGCACCAATACGCCGACGGCCTGTGCCGAGACCTGCGGGAAGCTGCTCGAAGCGGCCGCGAAGACCGGCCGTGACGTCGGCGCCTATGTCCTCTTCATGATCATCGCCGACGAGACCGACGAACTCGCCCAGGCCAAGTGGCAGCTCTATCGCGACGGCGCCGACATCAGCGCGCTCGGGTGGATGGCGGACCAGGGCTCCAAGGACGCCAATGCCGAAGCGGGCGGCACGGCCGCGCGCATCAACCTGCCGGAAGGTGCCGTCAACATGAATATCGGCACGCTGGTCGGCTCCTACGCGACGGTCGCGCGGATGCTCGACGAGATGGACGGCATCGCCGGTTGCGCCGGGATCATGCTGACCTTCGACGATTTTCTCGCCGGCATGGACCAGTTCGGCCAGCGCATCCAGCCGTTGATGGTATCACGCCGACAGAACGTGCCGCTGGAGGCTTGACGTTCGGCCGTCTGGGCCGGGGCGCCCCGAGGAGAGCGAGAGGCATAGCCCGCCGCAGCCGTGCGTCGGACGCAAGGTACCCGTCGTGTCGCTCCGGATGCCGAGCACCGGGGAGGAAGACGGCAGCCCGCACCGGCCGTCGACCCTGGGCCTCCGGACAGAGTACCGAGCACTTTCGCCGATCTGGCCCCAGGGCGAGGAGCGACGAGAGAGGCCGGTCCTCGTGGCCAGAGACCGACCTCACCCGGACTCCGCAGTCAGCAGCTTTCAGGATAGTCCCGACACTTGATCCGCTGCTCGTTCTCGAGCTCGATCGCCCCTGCGCTGCCGGCCGGATAGCCACCGAAACTCCCGTTCGGACCCCGTACGTAGTTTCCGAAGCCGTAGCGGTTGACGTGATAATTCGGGTCCTCACCGGCCGCACGCGCGGCCCCGAGCTGGTCGTAGGGCGGGGCATAATAGGTCTGCGCCATGGCCGGTGAGCACAGAGCTTCAGCCGCAGCGATCACCGCAAGAACAAGATAGCTTCGCGACGTCATAACATCCTCACATGAGGGTTGGAACTGAGCGTGTCGACGGGCCTGCCGAAGCAGTCCGCCGGCAAGAGCAGGGTCGGATCAATCACAGACGTTGACCGTCCGGTCGCCGTAGGGCGTGCGAACGGCTCGCAGGCATCCACCATAGGCGCCGTCATCGCCGTTATAGGCGTAGCCGGAGCCGTAAGCGTCCCCGAGGAACCCACCCGCGGCTAGCCCCAGACCGAGGCCGGCGACACCATATCCGACCCCGCCGTCGTGAAAGCCACCACGGCCTGCGAAGCCATGGCCGCCGGCGCCGCGCCCGAAGTCACCGCCCCGGGCCCCATGGAACATGGCGCCCCCGCCGCCGAACCCGCCGCCATGACCGCCGAAGGCCTCAGCCGGAGCCGTGGTCGCCAGCGTACCCGCCGCCAGTGCGAGAGCGGCACCGCCGGCCAGAATGAGCTTGCGGCTGGCATCTTTTATCATCTTCGCGTGCATGACATCGTCCCTCCAAAGCATCGATCGTCGATCGTTGAACAGGAGATGGGGATCGATTCCGCGTTTCCCAGCAACTCGATGTCGCATCACGCGGACGTCTCGGGAGCTTGCAGGGCTTTGCTGAATGGTTCGTTCAGCTGATCGTCATGTAAGGCGGGAGGCTGCGGCGCTGAGGGCTGACCGCGGGATGCGCTCACAACCGTCGGCACCGATGATAGATCAGGTCAGCGACCTTCGCTTCGACTGTCGAAATCATAGCCGCATCGTGCCGTCGGTCGATGCTTGATGCTGCGCTGAAGCTTCGAATGCACTCGCACATGCTTTGCGATGACGGCGAGGTGGTCTGCGCCGACTGGCATCCTCTTCAGGCCCCATGCGGGCGGTTGCGGCATCTCGGCCGAGCCGGCCGGGGCGGTCCTCACCAGAGTTGCAGGCGCGCGCGCAGATCCTCGACCTGAGCCGCCGTCAGAGGGTTGATGGGCTGGTTGCGCAGCAGCAGGAACAGCCGCGCCGTCTCCTCCAGTTCCTCGGTCGCGTACATGGCATTGTCGAGGCTGGTGCCGGCCACCACGGGGCCGTGATTGGCCAGCAGCACGGCATGATGGTCGCCGGCGAGCTTGTCGACCGCGAGCGCGAGGCTGTCGTCGCCGGGCGGGCGATAGGGGACGATCGGCAACCGGCCGACCCGCATCACGTAATAGGCGGTCAGCGGCGGCAGGCAGTTGCAGGGATCGAGCCCCTGCAGGCAGGAAACCGCGACCGAATGGGTCGCGTGAAGGTGCACCACAGCCTCGGCCTTGCTCCGGCGCGCATACATCACGCGATGCAGGAAGGCCTCCTTGGTGGGCTTGTCGCCCCCGGTCAGGGTTCCGGCCTCGTCGAGCCGCGACAGCCGTGCCGGATCGAGCTCGCCCAGCGAGGCGTTGGTCGGCGTCATCAGCCAGCCGCCGTCGGGGTGCCGCACCGAGATGTTGCCGGTCGATCCGAAGGTCAGGCCGCGCCGAAACAGCGAAGCTCCGACCGCGCAGATGCGCTCGCGCAGCGCCGCGTCGCTCATGACAGCTGCGCCCAGGCCTTGAGGAAGAAGTCCGGGCTTCCGAAATTGCCGGATTTCAGCGCCAGCGCCATGTCGGGCCCGTCGAGGGTGCGGGTCCACGGCACGCCGGGATCGATCTCCGGCCCGATCGCCAGCGCTTGCGCGCCGAGCGCCTGCACGACCGCCCCCGATGTTTCCCCTCCCGCGACCAGGAGGCGTGCGAAGCCCCGCGCTTGTAGCCCGCGCGCCGTCTCGGCCAGGACCGTCTCGATGAGGTGGCCGGCCGCCTCGCGCCCGAGGCGCGCCTGCGTTTCACGGACGAGATCGGGGTCGGCACTCGACGAGATGAGGAGCGGCGCGCCGCTCGCCTGCCGGTCGACCCAGTCGAGCACCTCTGCGACCGACTGGCTGCCGGCCGCCAGACCGGCGGCGTCGAGCTGGAACGTGGGCAGCCCGGCCGCGACCGCCGTCGCGACCTGCTGGCGGGTCGCGGCCGAGCAGGAGCCCGCCAGGATGGCGGCCCGTCCGGGCGGCGCCGCCATCCGGCTCGGCGGCGGCGTCAGGCGCGCGATCAGCCCGGCCGCCAGATAGGCGGCTGGCAGCCCCATGGCGATGCCGGACCCGCCGGTGATCAGCGGCAGATCGGCGATCGCCGCGCCGATGTCGCGCAGGTGCCGATCCGTCAGCACGTCGACGATCGCGATGCGGCGCCCGGCGGCCCGCTCGCGCGCCAGCGCGTCCCGCACGCCGTCGGGCCCCGCCTCGACATCCGCGAAGCCGACGAGGCCCACGGGAATCCCGGTCTGGCGGCCGAGAACGCGGCGCAGGTCGCTGTCGTGCATCGGGTTCAGCGGATGGTCCTTCATCGGGCTCTCGCTCAGCGGCACGCCGTTGACGAAGAGCTGGCCCGCATAGATGGTCCGCCCCGCTCGCGGAAACGCCGGACAGGCGATCGTCTCGCCGCCGACGAGGCCCAGCAGAGCCTCGGTCACGGGGCCGATGTTGCCGTCGTCGGTCGAGTCGAAGGTCGAGCAATATTTGAACAGGAGCCGCTGCGCCCCGAGCCCGAGCAGCGCCCGCGCGGCCTCAAGCGACAGCGCGACCGCTTCGGGGGCCGGGATCGAGCGTGATTCAGCGCGATCACCAGCGCGTCGACATCGGCGAGGTCGAGGTCACGACCCGGCACGCCGGTCGACTGCACGGTGCGCAGTCCCTCCTTGGTGAGCATCAGCGACAGGTCGGTCGCGCCGGTCAGGTCGTCGGCGATACATCCCAGCAGCATCACGCGTCCTCTTTCGTTTGCGGTCGCGCCGGTTTCGGCGAGCATCCGATGCCACGAACGCTGGAGATTCCGGGCCCGAGCGCTATCGGGACAGGTCGACGTCCAGCGCCCGCGCCCAGGTCAGTCCGTCGTCGGTCCGGCCCGCCGGCTTGTATTCACAGCCGGTCCAGCCGTTGTAGGGCAGACGCTCGAGCGCGGCGAAGACCCTCCGGTAGTCGAGGTCGCCCCGGTCGGGTTCGGCGCGGCTCGGGACGGCGGCGATCTGGACGTGGCCGATGATCGGCAGCAGGCGCTCCAGCGTGGCGACCACGTCGCCGCCGACCCGGCCCACATGGTAGCAATCGAACATCAGCCGGATGTTGTCGCAGCCGCAATCCGCGATGATGGCGGCCCCCTCCTCGACCGTCGAATAAAGGTAACCGGGCGCGTCGAACGGGTCCAGCGGCTCGAGCAGCAGCGTGAGCCCCGCCCGCTCCGCTTTGGCCGATGCTGTCCTGAGGTTGCGCAAGAACACGTCGCGCGCCGCGACCCGGTCGGCCGGCGCCACGACGCCCGCCATGCAGTGGACCGCGGTCCCGCCGGCAGCCCGGCCATAGGCGAGCGACTGGTCGACGGCGGCCTGGAAGGCATCCTCGCGCCCGGCCAGCGCGCCGAGACCGTTCTCGCCCGCCGCGACATCGCCGCGGACCGTGTTGATGCCGAGCAGGGCCACGCCCCGCGCCTCGCACCGCGCGCGGACCTTTTCGGCCGGGACGTCGTAGGGCCAGTGAAGCTCGACCGCCCGGAACCCCGCCGCCGAAGCCGCGTCGATCCTGTCGAGCAACGGCCGGTCGGGCCACAGGAAGCCGAGGTTGGCGGAAAAACGAAGCATGATCGGATCCTCTGGATCGGGACGCTGGGCGATCTTACGCCGACACGTGCCGGGCTCGGCGGGAGCCCGGCCTTTTCGACGAGGCCGCGGTCTCGCCGAAGGCTTCGCGGGTCGACGACCCTCCAGACGCGCGCCGCCACCCCGGGAGGCACGGCCGTCGGATCAGTCGGGCTTCGGGGCGCCCGGCAGGTCGAGCCCGGTCATCTGCGCGATGAGGCGCGCCACCGACGCGTCGTCGTCGCGCCCCATGCCGGCCGCCGACGTCATCAGGAACAGCTGCAGGGCGGTCGCCGCCACGGGCGTCGGGAATTTCGTCGCGAGGCCCATGTTGGCGACGATGCCGAGATCCTTGGCGAAGATGTCGACGGCGCTCGCGGGCGAATAATCGCCCTTCAGCACGTGCGGAATGCGGTTCTCGAACATCCAGGAATTGCCGGCCGAGGCCGTGATCACCTCGAACACCTTGTCGATGTCGAGGCCGAGCCGCTTGGCGAAGGTGATGGCCTCGCAGGCGGCCGCGATATGCACGCCGGCCAGCAGCTGGTTGACCATCTTGAAGGAGGCGCCGATCCCGGGCTCGTCGCCGAGCCGGTAGACCGTGGTCGCCATGATGTCGAGGATCGGATCGGCGAGGGCGAAGGCCGCCGGACTCCCCGAGGCCATGAGGGTCAACGCGCCGCTCGCGGCCCGCGCCATGCCGCCGCTCATCGGCGCGTCGAGGTAGTGCACGCCGGCGGCCTCGCAGCGCTCGGCGAGCCGCCGCGCGTCGTGGGGCGCCATCGTGGCGGAGGACAGCACGACGCCTCCGTTCCGCATCGTCGAGGCGGCACCGCCCTGGCCGCCCTTGCCGAACAGGACGGCCTCGGTCTGCGCCGCGGTAACGACGACCACGACGACCGCTGCCGCGCCCCGGCTCGCTTCGGCGGGATCGCGACACAGCCGCCCGCCCGCCGCCTCGAACTTGCTGCCGGCGTCGGGGACCGGGTCGTAGCCCGACACCGCGCGGCCCGCGCGCAGCAGCGAGAGCGCGACCCCGAGGCCCATGGACCCAAGGCCGATGACGGCAACCCGCTCGGTGTCCGATCCTGTCATTTCCGCCCACCTTCCCCGGCCGTTCGGCCGCGCTTGGGCCGACTATGCATGAGGTGACAGCGCTGTCACCAACAAGCGCGACGCCGCCCGGTTCGGGTTGGATGGGCTCGACTGCGGCGGCCTCCCGCGGAGGATCGGCACGCGACCCGGGATCGTCGGTCGCGTAACAGCGACGGCACGGTACGATCGACGGCTGTCGTGCCTCGCAGCCGCTCACCCCGAGCCCGCGCGCGATTCCGTCGGAAGCACGACGCCGGGGTTCAGGAGCCCGGCCGGGTCGAACGCGCCCTTCAGTCGACGCATCAGGTCGAGCTCGACCGGCGCTTTCTGCGCCAGCACGGCGTCGCGCTTGGCGCGTCCGATGCCGTGCTCCGCACTGATCGAGCCGCCGAGCGTCCTGACGCTGCGGTACAGGGCGTCGAGCAGAAGCGGCCGCAGCCGTCCGCTGTCCTCCGGCGGGACGACGAAGTTGATGTGGAGATTGCCGTCACCGACATGCCCGAAGGCGAGCGAGCGGACTCCGGGCGGCACGTCGGCCGCGGCGCGCGCGATCAGGGTGGGTATGTCGCCGATCGCCACCGCGACGTCGCTGCGGATGATGTCGCCGTAGGGACGCGTCGCTTCGCTCTGGCCCTCGCGGATGCGCCACATGGCGAGCCGCTGCTGTTCCGTCGCGGCGAGCGTTCCATCGCGGCAGAGCCCGTCGCCGACCAGGCCTTCGAGGGCGTCGTCCACCCGCTCGCGCAGCCCCGACGGGAAGGTCCAGGCCACCTCGCAGAGCACGTGCCAGGGGTGAGCGGCCGCGACCGGCCGGGTGAGGCCGAACTGGGACACGGCCGCCTCGACGCCCCAGGATTCGAGCAGTTCGAAGCTCGACAGGAGATCGCCGAAGATCTCCTGGAAGCGCCGGAACAGGGTGACGGCCGCCTCCGGATCCTCGACGGCGAGCCAGACCGTCACGCGCTCGCGCAAGGCGGGACTCAGGCGCAGCACCGCGGCGGTGATGATGCCGAGCGTGCCTTCCGAGCCGATCAGCAGATGCTTGAGGTCGTAGCCGGTGTTGTTCTTGCGGAGCGAGGACAGGCCCTCGTAGACGCTGCCATCCGCCAGGACGGCTTCGACGCCGAGCGTGAGGTCGCGGGCCATGCCGTAGCGCAGCACGTTCAGCCCGCCCGCATTGGTGCCGAGATTGCCGCCGATCTGGCACGAGCCTTCCGCACCGAGGGACAGGGGAAACAGGCGGTCGACCGCCGCGGCGGAGGCCTGAACCGCCGCCAGCACGCAGCCGGCTTCCGCCACCACCGTGTTGCCGACCGGATCCAGGCTGCGGATCCGGTTCATCCGGCCGAGCGAGAGCAGCATCTGGGCCCCGCTCTCGTCGGCGATGCCGCCGTGGACGAGGCCGGTATTGCCCGATTGCGGCACGATGGCCACGCCGTGCCGGCCGGCGAGCCGCACCAGGGCGGCCACCTCCTCCGTCGATCCCGGCCGCACCACGAGCGCGGGCCGGCCGTGGTACTGGCGCCAGAAATCCGACGCGAAGGGCGCCATGTCGTCCCGGCCGTGCAGCACGTGGGCCGCCCCGATGGCCGCCGCGCAGGCGTCCACGAAGGCTCGTGTCCCGCCGGGCGGTTCCGCGGCCGCCAGCGTCAAGCCGTCATCTCCAGGATGCAGAGGCCTCCGTTGTAATCGTTGCTGTAGATCAGGCCCTCACGATCGACATAGACGTCGCAGGACTGGATGACGCGCGTCCGGTTCGGGCGATGGTCCATCAGTCTGGCGGGCTGTGGAGGCACGAAGGCGGCGATCTCCTCGGGGCGGAAGGCGTTGGCGATGTCGTAGACCCGGACGCCCGCGTTCTGCTGCGTGGCGAAGAGGCGCTGGTCGCTGACGAAGCCGTCCGGCCGGTTCTCGTAGATGTTGTGCGGGCCGAAATGCCCGCCCTTGCGACGATAGTCGGCATCGTTCGGTTCGGGGCAGGTCGAGATGCTGATGGGCTTCATCGGATCCCGGAGGTCGAACAGCCAGATCGGCTTGAAGCCGTCCTCGTAGTCGTCGAGCACGGCTTCGTCCGCAACGACCAGCAGGTCGCGGGCGGGCAGATGCAGGCAGTTGTGAGTCCCGCCGTTGAACGGGGGCGACCAATTGTGGTGCAGCTTCAGGGTCGGCGCCGTCGGGTCTGCCACGTCCATGATGACGAGGCCCGCGTCGCGCCAGGCGCCGTAGGCCGTGGTGCCGCTGACGGTGGCGTGATGCAG
>CAXTCV010000166.1:0-8103 GCA_964242725.1 uncultured Methylobacterium sp. | reverse complement strand
AGACGAACTCGCCCTCGTGGACGTGGATCGAGGCGCCGCGCAGGGCCTGCGCCTTCCCGTAGAGCACGTCGACGCCCTCGACGGTCAGCAGCGAGTCCGGCTTGAACGCGGCCTCGGGCCGGGCGGCGGTCTCGATGCTGCCGCCGAGATAGACCCGGCGCACGGTCGGGTCGGCCATCACGGATTCGGCCGAACCCTCGGCGATGCGCTCGCCGAGATACATGGCGAAGACCCGGTCCACGAGGGCCGAGACGCTCTTCACGTTGTGGTCGACGAGGAGCACCGCCTTGCCCTCGTCGCGGAACCCCCGGATCAGCTCGGAGAAGGACGCGACCTCGCCCCCGGTGAGGCCGGCGAAGGGCTCGTCCACCAGCACCACCCGGGGATCCCGGGCGATCGCCTTGGCGAGCTCCAGCCGGCGCAGATCCGCGAAGGGCAGGGTGCCGGGCCGCCGGTCGACGACGGCGCCGAGGCCGACGCGCTCGGCGATCTCCTTCGCCCGCCGCGCCACGTGCGGGTCGGCGGCGAGCCGGATCAGGCTGTCGGGCAGGAGCGCGAGGCTGATGTTCTCGAGCACCGTCTGGCGCTGGAGCGGGCGGGCGTGCTGGAACACGAGGCCGATCCCGGAGCGCGCCACCCGGTGGGCCGGCAGCCCGCCGATCTCGGCGCCGTCCAGGCGGATCGAGCCGGCGCTCGGGCGCTCCAGGCCCATGATCAGCTTCATCACGGTGGATTTGCCCGAGCCGTTCGGGCCGATCAGGCCCAGAATCTCCCCGGGCCGCAGGTCGAGGGCGATGTCCTTCACGGCGACGAGGCCGCCGAAGCGCTTGGTCAGGCCGCGCACCGTCAGGCACGGCTCGGCCCTCACGGGGACGGGGGCGACGGCCTGCGGCGGCGCGGGCCTCACGGCGACGGTCATCGCGCTCTCCGGAAGGATGCGAGGCCCAGAAGCCCCGACGGCACGAACAGGATGACGAGGAGCGCCACCGCCGAGACCACGAAGGTCGACAGCGCCCCGAGCGGCCGCAGCAATTCGCCCGCCGCGATCAGGAACACGGCGCCCAGCGCCGCCCCCACGATGGTGCGCCGGCCGCCGAGCACCGCCGCGATGATCACCTGCACGCCCACCGCCGTGTCGATCAGCGTGCCGACCGAGGCGGTGCCCATGTAGAAGACCACCAGCCCGCCCGCGAGGCCCGAGAAGGCGGCGCTCACCGCGAAGGCCGCGAGCTTGTGCTTGGCGACGTTGAAGCCGAGCGCCCCGGTCACCACCGGGTCCTGCCCGGCGGCCTGGAGGATCAGCCCCGCGGGCGAGCGCGCGATGGCGGTGAGGATCAGCCCGGAGACCGCCATGAAGCCCAAAGCCAGCCAGTAGTTGGTGTCGGCCTCGATGGAGATGACGTCGGGCACCGTCAGCCCGATCTCGCCGCCGGTCAGCCCGGAGAACACCACGATCATGTTCTGCAGGAGCAGCACCGCCACCAGGGTGATCAGCCCGAAATACGGCCCCCGCACCTTCAGCGCCGGCAGCGCCAAGGCGAGGCCGCCGACCACGGCCAGCAGGGTGCCGGCGGCGAGGCAGTACGGGATCGGCAGCTCGTAGCGGTTGTTGAGGATGCCGGCGCCGTAGGCCCCGAGCCCGATCAGGAAGGTCGGGCCGAAATTCACCTCCCCGGCGAAGCCGAAGAGCAGGTCCCAGGCCATGGCGAACACGCCGAAGTAGTAGGCGATGGTCAGCAGGCCGAGGATGTAGCCGGAGACGTACCAGGGCAGGGTGGCGGCGGCCGCGACGGCGAGGATCGCGATCCAGAAGCCGGGGGTGGCGAGGAGCTTCATGGGGTGGCCTCGCGCAGGACAGCGATCAGGCTCGTTGGGCGCAGAGGCCGATCCCAACCATTCCCGTCATCCTGAGGTGCCGCGCCAGCAGCCGCGAAGGCGGCCTCCAGGGATCGCGCGGCTGGCTGGAGGGCTCCTTCGAGGCGGCTTCGCCGCACCTCAGGATGAGGGCGCGGGTCGGGGACCCGCGGTGTGAAAGAAACCATCACCGGCGCCCCAGCAGGCCCTGCGGGCGCAGGTACATGACGGCCACCAGCAGCAGCAAAGCCGGGATCACCCGGTAGGCGGGCGAGACCAGATAGGCGGTGGCGGTCTCCAGATACCCGACCACGTAGGCGGCGATCAGCGAGCCGGTGACGCTGCCCAAGCCCCCCAGCACCACGATCGAGAAGGCGCTCGCGGTGAGCGGCCCCACCGAATACGAAGACACCCCGAGGAACATCCCGAGCAGGACCCCGGCGATGCCGGCGAGCAGCCCGTAGATCGCCCAGACCGCCACGTAGATCCGCGCCATGTCGTGGCCGAGCAGCGTCACGCCCCGCGGGTTCATGGAGGCGGCGAGCAGGACCTTGCCGGCGCGGGCCCGGTTCACGAACAGCCACAGCAGGGCGATCACCACCCAGCAGATCACCGCGGTGAAGATCTCGTTCCGCGGCGTGCGCACCCCGGCGATCTCGATCACCCCCTCGACGATCGGCAAGACCGTCTTGGGATTGTCGGTGAAGAAGTAGGCCACGAGCTCCTGGATCATGATCCCCCAGAGCAGCGTGCCGGTGAGGACGAAGATCTCCTTCTCCTCCCGGGGAATCGCCTTGCTGCGCTCGATCGGCGCGACGATGGCGAAGTAGGTCACCAGCGCGCCGGCGAGCCCGCACAGGACGCCGATCAGCGCCCCCGCGTAGGAGCCGAGGCCGAACAGCGCCGAGGCCGCCCAGGCCGCCACCGCGGCCATGACCATCAGGGCGCCGTGGGTGAGGTTGAGGACGCCCGAGACCCCGAAGATCAGGGTGAAGCCCATCGCGCCGAGCGCGTAGAGGGCGGAGATCGCGAAGCCGTCGACGAGGATCTGGAGGCCGATCACAGCGCGCTCCCGGTCCGCACTACTGCACCGCCGGCTTGACCGCAGGCGGCAGGACCATCGCCCCGTTGGCCGTCGCCGCCGGCCAGATCGCCACCTGCTTGCCGTTCTGCCATTGGCCGAGCACGCTGGTCATCAGGCCGGGGCCGTACTGGATCGAGTGGGTGAAGGGCTCGTCCCTGCCGTAGAACTTGAGGTGCCCGACGGTGCCGACCCAGTCGGTCTTCTCCAGGGCGTCCACGAGCTTGTCGGCCTCCGTGGAGCCGGCGCGCTTGACCGCCTCCGCGGTGTAGTAGGTCGCGTCGTAGGCCATGTAGCCCGCGTAGGACGGCGCCCCGCCGAAGCGCTTGGTGAAGGCCTCGGCGAAGGGGATCGTCTTCTCGGTGAGCGCCACGCCCGGCAGCGCCACGCTGTCGAACAGCACGCCCTGCGTGGCGCCGTTGGTGTTGGCCCAGAAGGTCGAGGAGGTGGCCTGGCCGCTGACGCCGGTCATGGCGATCGGGACCTGCTGGTTCTGCCACTGCACCGTCGGCTGCACGCCGACATGGGCGATGCCGGTGACGATCAGGTCGGGCTTGGCCGCCTCGATCTTGTTGTAGATCGGCGTGAAGTCGCCCGTATCCGGCGAGAAGCGGACGTGCTCCACCACCTTGAGCCCGGATCGCGGCAGGCATTCCTCGTAGGCGGCGTCGAGGGGCCGGGTCCAGGCCGCGTCCTCGCTCATGATCGCCGCGGTCTTGGCCTTGAGCGTCTCGACCAGAACCTCCTTGGCCGAGTCGCAGACCGCCTGCGCCAGGGCGTGCGAGGTGAGGTAGCCGTGGAAGGTGTACTTGTTGCGCGCGTAGTCCTTGTGGACGTTGACGCTGATCTCGTTCGACGCCGCCCCCGGCGTGATCAGCGGGGTCTTGAGCCGGGCCGCCCAGGGCATCAGCGCGAGCACCACCTCGGAGACGTAGCTGGCGATGACGAGGTTGACCTTGTCCTCGGAGACCGCCCGCTGGAGGGCGCGGACCGCGTCGGAGGCGGAGCTCTTGTCATCGTAGGTCACGACCTGGATCTGCCGGCCGTCGACCCCGCCCTTGGCGTTGATCTCGTCGGCGGCGAGCTGCACCGCCTGCGGGATCGAGGCCCCGGCGACCGACTGCGCCTCGGCGATCACGCCGATCCGGATCGGATCGGCGGCCCGGGCCGGCCCCCCGAGCATCGAGCCAGCCGCGATCAGCGCGGGCAGCGTGCGCCGGATCTGGACGCGCCGGGCGACGGCGCGCGCGGTCTCGGACATCGGCATTTCCTCTCTGGGCGCCCGAATTTTTTATTCGCGGGCTTGCGGCGACTGTAGCCGCCGCCGGACGGATCACAAGGGCCGGCCGGCGCGGGACGGGTGACGTTTCCCGCGAGTCGTTCGCGCCGTCGGCGGCACCGAAGCGGCGGGGATCTCATGGGCGAAGTTTCACGGATCGGGTTTCACGGTTTGGGTTTCACGAGGGCCGCCCTGTCGGCCCGCGGGGCTTCCGGGTCCGGCTCTCCCGGCCTAGGTTCGTGCCCGGCCCGCGGCGAAGCGGGGCCGACGGCCTCGAAGAAGGGCGACGGACAGGTGAGGAACGCACGCTTGACCGCGCCCGGGACCAGCCCGGGCCGCGGCGCCCGGCCCTGCCGGGGACGACACCCATGACCCTGCGCTGGACGCGTCGGCCCGAGGGCTCGACCTGGGGGGATTTCGGCCCCGACGACGAGCGCGGACGCCTGAACCTGCTCACCCCCGAGAAGGTGCGCCAGGGCGTCGCCGAGGTGCGGGAGGGCCTGACCTTCTGCCTCAGCCTGCCCCTCGACCTGCCGGGCGGCAACGTCCTGAACCCGCGCCGCCACCCGCCGCAGATCACCCCGACCCGCCGGGCCAACGGCCGGCCCAACATGAACTTCCCCGTCTGCGAGGAGGTCGACGGCGCCACCGACGTGATCTGCGACGACCGCGCGGTCATCCACCTGCAATACTCGACGCAGTGGGATTCGCTGGCCCATGTCGGGTCGCTCTTCGACGCGGACGGCACGGGGGCGGCGGCGACCTTCTACAACGGCTTCCGCGGCGGCCGGGACATCGTCGGGCCGAGCAGCCCGGAGACCGCCGACCAGCCGTCCCGGGCCAAGAGGCTCGGGATCGAGCGCCTCGCGGAGACCGGCATGCAGGGCCGGGCGGTGATGATCGACCTGCGCGCCCATCTGGGCGACGCCAAGACCAAGGTCGGCTACGCCCAGCTCGCCCGGATCCTGGAGGCCGACGGCGTCGTGGTCGAGCCCGGCGACATGGTCTGCCTGCACACGGGCTTCGCCGAGCGGCTCATCGCCATGGGCGGTGCCCCGGACCCGACGCTGGTCCACGCCCTCTGCGCCGGGCTCGACGGGCGGGACCCGGCGCTGCTCGACTGGATCACCCGCACCGGCCTGTGCGCGCTGATCGCCGACAACTACGCCGTGGAGGCCTATCCGGCCGGTCCGGGCCCCGCCTGCTGCGCGACCCTGCCGCTCCACGAGCATTGCCTGTTCAAGCTCGGGGTCAATCTCGGCGAATTGTGGCACCTGACGCCGCTCGCGGACTGGCTGCGCGCGCACGGCCGCAACCGGTTCCTTCTGACGGCCCCGCCGCTGCGCCTGCCCGGCGCGGTCGGCTCGCCGACGACGCCGATCGCCACGGTGTGAGGGGAGGGAAGGATGCCCGATCGATCCCACCCGCCCCCTCATCCCGAGGCGCCGCAGCGCAGCGGAGGCCTCGCAGGAGCCGTCCGGCCGGGCACGCGATCCCCGGACGCCGCCTTCGAGGCCCGCAGGCGCGGGCGCCTCAGGCTGAGGGTGAGGGTGGGATGACGGCGCATGGACAGGGAGCGAACCGCATGACCGAGATCGCGATCGTCGGCGGCGGCCTGATGGGGCACGGCATCGCCCTGGTCCTGGCGCTGCACGGGCATGCCGTGCGGATCACCGACACGCAGCCGGAGACCCGCGCGCGGGTCTCCGCCCTCATGGCCTCGGCGCTCGCGACCCTCCAGGAGGCGGGCGCCGCCCCGGAGGGCTGGGATGCCGAAAGGCTGGCGCGCACCGTCCGGGTCGAAGCAGAGCTGGAACCCGCGGTGGCGGGCGCCGGCCTCGTCATCGAGGCGATCACCGAGAATCCGGAGGCCAAGCGCGCCCTGTTCGCCGCGCTCGACCGGCTCTGCCCGGCGGAGACGATCCTCGCCAGCAACACCAGCTACCTCGACGTCTTCCCGCTGATCCCGCAAGGCCGGCAGGGGCGGGCGCTGATCCTGCACTGGTACACGCCGCCCTACATCGTCGACCTCGTCGACGTGGTGCCCGGCCCCGGCACCGACCCGGCGGTGGTCGCCGCGATGGCCGATCTGGTGCGGGGCCTCTGCCAGGTGCCGATCGTGCTGAAGCGCTTCGTCCCCGGCTACATCGCCAACCGCATCCAGCAGGCGATCAGCGCCGAGGTCTTCCGGCTCCTCGACGAGGGCGTCGCCGCGCCGAGGGACATCGACGACGCGATCATCCATGGCCTCAGCTTGCGCATCCCGATCCTCGGCCACCTCGCCAAGGCGGACTTCACCGGCCTGGAACTGACGCAGCGCGCGCTCGCCAACGCCAGCTACGCGCCGCCACCCCCGCGGACCCGCTCCGAGACCCTGGACGCCCTCTGCGCCGAAGGCCGGACCGGGGTGATGGCCGGGCGCGGCTACTTCGACTGGGGCGGGCGCCCTCCGGAAGAGCTGTTCCGCGAGCGCGACCGCAAGCTCCTGGCGCTCAAAGCCGCGATGGCCGGGATCGGCCGGATGGAGGGCACATGATCGGGGCGGATCTGTCGGGCCGGCGCGTCCTCGTCACCGGGGCCTCCTCGGGCATCGGGCTCGCGACCGTGGAGATGTTCGCGCGCAACGGTGCGACGGTCGCGCTGAACCACCTGCCCGACGATGCCCGCGGGCCCGCCGAGGCCGCCCGGCTCGCGGGGGATGGGCTCTCGGTGATCGCGCTGCCCGGGGACGTGTCCGAACCCGGCGCGGCCGAGGCGATGGTGGCGGCCGGGATCGAGACGCTCGGCGGCCTCGACGTGCTGGTCAACAACGCCGGCACCGCCGGCACCGCCACGCCCATCGCCTTCGAGGACCTCGACGCGATGACCGAGGATTTTTGGCAGACCATCCTGGCGACCAACCTGCTCGGGCCGTATCGCTGTTCGCGGGCGGCGGCGACAACCCTCAGAAAGAACCGGGGCGCCATCGTCAACACCGCCTCGGTGGCCGGGCTCGGACGGCGCGGCTCGTCGATCGCCTACTCGGCCAGCAAGGCCGGGCTGATCAACCTCACCCGCAGCCTCGCCCGGGCGCTCGCCCCGGAGGTGCGGGTCAACGCGGTGGCGCCGGGCCTCGTCGCCACGCCCTGGACCGAACCCTGGACGGAGGAGCGCAAGGCCTCGACCGTGGGCCGCACCCTGCTCGGCCGCATGGCCCGGCCGGAGGACATCGCCGAGACGATCTTCTTCCTGGGCGCGGGCGCCGCCTACATCACCGGCGAGACGATCACGGTCGACGGCGGGGCGATGTGAAGCCCGGGAGGACCTGCATGGCGAGCACCACCGTCATCACCTGCGCCCTCACGGGCTCCTTCGACACGCCCGGGAAGAACCCGGCCGTGCCGGTGAGCCCGCAGGCCATCGCCCAATCGGCCCTGGAAGCCGCCGCCGCGGGGGCGGCGGTGGTCCACATCCATGTCCGCGATCCCGAGACCGGCGCGCCGAGCATGGAGCTCGCCCATTACCGCGCGGTGGTGGAGCGGATCCGCGAGAAGAACGCGGACGTGATCCTCAACCTGACCACGGGGGCGGGGGGCCGGTTCGTGCCCGGCGATCCCGATCCGGCGGTCGCCGGCCCGGGCACGACCTTCGTGGCGCCGGAGGCCCGCACCCGGCACGTGGCGGCGCTGCGGCCGGAGATCTGCACCCTCGACATCGCCACGATGAATTTCGGCGAGCACCTGTTCCTCAACACGCCGGCCCACCTGCGCGCCATGGCGGCGCAGATCCGGGAGGCGGGCGTGAAGCCGGAGATCGAGGTGTTCGACCTCGGCCAGATCGAGCTCGCCCGGCACCTGATCGCCGAGGGGCATCTGGCGCGGCCGCCGCTGTTCCAGATCTGCCTCGGCAT
>CAXTCV010000165.1:0-8145 GCA_964242725.1 uncultured Methylobacterium sp. | reverse complement strand
GACCGATGCGTTTCGCCCATTTCTTCGTCGACAGGCCGATCTTCGCGTCCGTCACGTCGATCGTCTTCCTGATCCTCGGCTTCGTGGCCTACGAGACCCTGCCGGTCTCGCAGTACCCCGAGATCGTGCCGCCGACCGTGACCGTGCGCGCCTCCTATCCGGGCGCCAACGCCGAGACCGTGGCCGCCACGATCGCGACGCCGATCGAGCAGGAGGTCAACGGCGTCGACAACATGCTCTACATGACGTCGTTGTCGACCAACGACGGCAACATGCTGCTGACCGTGACCTTCAAGGTCGGCACCAACCTCGATATCGCCAACGTGCTCGTGCAGAACCGGCTCTCGGTGGCGCAGCCGCGCCTGCCGCCGGACGTGCGCAACCTCGGCGTCACCGTGCGCAAGGCCTCGCCCGACCTGATGCTGGTCGTGCACCTGCTCTCGCCCAACAAGACCTACGACCAGAACTACCTCGCCAACTACATCTACCTGAACATTCGCGACGAGCTGCTGCGCCTCGACGGCGTCGGCGACATCACGATCTTCGGCGGTAACGAGTACGCCGAGCAAATCTGGGTCGATCCGAACAAGCTCGCCGCCTACGGCCTCTCGGTCACCGACGTCACCACGGCCCTGCAGGAGCAGAACGTGCAGGTCGCGGCCGGCCAGCTGAACGGACCGCCGGCCGCCAAGGGGGCCGCGTTCCAGCTCGTGGTCCAGTCGCAGGCGCGCTTCCGGACACCCGAGCAATTCGGAGAGGTGATCATCAAGGCGCAGGACGGGCGCCTCGTCCGGGTGAAGGACATCGCCCGCGTGGAGATGGGCCAGAAGGACTACACGACCAACTCGTACCTCAACGACACGCCGGCGGTGGGCATCGGCGCCTTCCAGCGGCCGGGCACGAACGCGCTCGACGCGGCGAATTCGGTCAAGAAGGTGATGGAGACGGTCAAGAAGAACTTCCCGCCGGACGTCGAGTACCGGATCGCCTACAACCCGACCGAGTTCATCGAGGAGTCGATCCAGGAGGTCTACAAGACCCTGTTCGAGGCCGTCGGCCTCGTCGTCATCGTGGTGCTGGTCTTCCTCCAGAGCTGGCGGACCGCCCTGATCCCGGTGATCGCGATTCCCGTGTCGCTGATCGGCACCTTCGCGGCGATGGCGGCCTTCGGCTTCTCGCTCAACAACCTCACCCTGTTCGGGCTGGTGCTCGCCATCGGCATCGTGGTCGACGACGCCATCGTGGTGGTGGAGAACGTCGAGCGCAACATGGCCGAGGGGCTGTCGCCCGGCGACGCCGCCCACAAGACCATGGACGAGGTCGGCGGCGCGGTCATCGCCATCGCGCTCGTGCTCGCCGCGGTGTTCGTGCCGACCGCGTTCATCCCGGGCATCTCGGGCCAGTTCTACAAGCAGTTCGCGCTGACCATCGCGGCCTCGACGCTGATCTCGGCCTTCAATTCGCTGACGCTGTCGCCGGCGCTCTGCAAGCTGCTGCTCGTGCCGCACCACGCCCGCAAGACGCCGAAGTTCTTCCTGACGCGGTTCGTGAACTGGCTGGCCAACGGCTTCAACCGCGCCTTCGACGCCACGTCGGACGCCTACGGCCGGGCCATTCGCGTCCTCACCGGCGGGATCGTCGGCATCGGCGTGATGCTGCTGGTCTATGCCGCCGTCATCGCCGGCACCCTGCACCTCGCGCAGACCACGCCCACGGGCTTCATTCCGGACCAGGACCAGGGCTACCTGATCGGCGTCGTGCAGCTCCCCTCCGGCTCGTCCCTCGACCGCACCACGGACGTGATCCTGCGGGCCGCCAAGCAGGCCAGGACGGTGCCCGGCGTCGCCAACGCGGTGATCATCGCGGGCTTCGACGGGGCGACCTTCACCAACACCACCAATGCCGGCGTGATGTTCCTCACCTTGACGGGGGCGAAGGAACGCGCCGGTCAGGGGCGCAGCGCCGGGGTGATCACGGGCGAGGTGCTCAAGGCCACCTCGGACATCCAGGAGGCGCGGGTGATCGTCATCCCGCCGCCGCCCGTCCGCGGCCTCGGCAATGGCGGCGGCTTCAAGATGCAGATCGAGAGCCGCCAATCCTCGGATATCGGCCCGCTGATGGCGGCGGCCGGCGAGGTCATCGGTCAGGCCAATCAGAGCGCCGATGTCCAGCGCGTCTTCACCACCTTCGACAACTCGACGCCGCAGCTCTTCCTCGACATCGACCGCACCATCGCGCGGATGCTGAACGTGCCGCTGGCCAACGTGTTCTCGTCGGTCCAGGCCGATCTCGGCGGCACCTACGTCAACGACTTCAACACCCTGGGCCGGATCTACCAGGTGCGCCTGCAGGGCGACGCCCCCTTCCGCACCTCGATCCAGGACATCTCGCAGATCAAGGTGCGCTCCTCGACCGGCGCGCTGGTGCCGATGGGCACGCTGGCCTCCGTGCGCGACGTGACCGGCCCGCAGATCGTGCAGCGGTTCAACCTGTATTACTCGGTCCCGGTGCAGGGCGTGGCCAAGCCCGGCGTCTCCACCGGACAGGCCCTCGACGCCATGGAGGCGATCGCCAAGAAGGCCCTGCCCGATGGCTTCGCCTACGACTGGACCGAGATCGCCTTCCAGCAGAAGGCCGCGAGCGGCACCGCCGGCGCCGTCTTCGCGCTGGGCGTGCTGCTGGTCTTCCTGGTGCTGGCCGCGCAGTACGAGTCCTGGGCCCTGCCGCTCGCGATCCTGCTGGTGGTGCCGACCGGCGTGCTCGCCGCGCTGGCGGGCGTGCAGTTCCGGGGGCAGGACAACAACATCCTGACCCAGATCGGCCTGATCGTGCTCATCGGCCTCGCCGCCAAGAACGCGATCCTGATCGTGGAATTCGCGCACGACATCGAGCAGCGCGAGCACCGCGGCCCGGTGGAGGCGGCGGTGGAAGCCTGCCGGCTGCGCCTGCGCCCGATCCTGATGACCGCCTTCGCGTTCATCCTCGGCACCCTGCCGCTGGTGATCGCCACCGGCCCGGGCGCCGAGATGCGCCAGGCGCTCGGCACCGCGGTGTTCTTCGGCATGATCGGCGCGACCTTCTTCGGCCTGTTCCTGACGCCGGTCTTCTATGTGGTGATCCGGCACCTCTCGAACTGGCTCGGCCGGTTCCGCAAGAAGCACACGCACGGGGATCACGGGGATGCCGCGCCCGCCCACGGCTGACGCGCCGTTCTTAGCCGCGCCGGATCCGTGGGGATCGGGCGCGGCGCGCGCGACGGACGGACCCGCCGGGTGTACAGGCTCGGACCATGCACGCCCTCGGCCGCCTGTTCCTCGGGGCCTTCGCCCTCCTCCTCGCCGTCCCGGCGGGCTTCGCCGTCCTCGCCCTGGCGCTCGTCGTCGACCCGACCGCACAGGCGTGGCTGACCGGCGGGGCGCTCGCCGGGCTCGACATGGCCGTGTCCGACATCTCCGCGGGCCTGCCGCCGGAAGCGCTGGGGCTGCTGATCGCCGGCCTCGCGAAGGCGCTGTTCGTGCTGCTGGTCGTGCCGCCGGCCGTCATCGGCCTCGGCGGCGAGATCCTCGGGCGGCGCGGCCTCCTGTGGTACGGCGCCGGATGCGGAGCGCTGACGGCCGCCCTCCCCTGGCTCGCCCGGGGCGCGTCGCGGTCCGGTGACGCCCGCGCAGAACCGACTCTGATGGCCGCCGAGGCGCGACTGACCCTGATCCTGTTCGTCGCCGGTGCCTGCGCCGGCCTGGTCTACTGGCTGATCGCCGGCCGCGGGGCCGGTCCCGCCCGGGACGACCGCCCTACCGGGGTCGCCTGAAGCGCGCCGGCGCCGGGCGCCCTTGGCCGCAGGCATCCGGGCGCGCTACAGGAAGGCCGCCACGCCCCGGATTCCGATGCTCGCCCTGCGTTCCCTCGCCTTCAACATCTGCTTCTACGCCGTCACGACCGTCCTGGCGGTCGCCGGCCTGCCGACGCTGATCTCCGGGCGGGCGGTGCTGGGGCTGGCGCGCCTCTGGGGACGGATCACCCTGTGGCTGCTGCGGGTGGTCGCCGGCACGCGGGTCGAGTTCCGCGGCCTCGAGAACATCCCGGAGGGGCCGCTCCTCGTGGCGGCCAAGCACCAATCGGCCTTGGAAACCCTGGCGCTGTGCACGGTGCTGCCGAACTTCGCCTACATCCTGAAACGGGAGCTGTTGTTCATCCCGTTGATCGGCTGGTACCTGTCGCGCAGCGGCATGGTGGCGATCAACCGGTCCAAGGGCAACCGGGCCATGAGCCTGATGAACGCCGCCGCCGGGGAGGCGATCCGCCAGAACCGCCAGCTGATCATCTTCCCGGAGGGGACCCGCCGTCCGGTGGGGGCGCCGCCGGCCTACAAGCAGGGCCTGTCGCACCTCTACACGGCCCTGCAGGTCCCCTGCCTTCCCGTGGCCCTGAACACCGGCCTGTTCTGGCCGCGCAACAGCGTCGTCCGCCGACCCGGCGCCGCGGTCATCGCGTTCCTGCCGACCATTCCCCCGGGCCTGTCCCGGCAGGAATTCCACGCCCTCGCGCAGGAGCGCCTCGAAGCGGCCTCGAACGCCCTGGTGGAGGGCGGCCTCGGCGGATCGGTTGCTGCCGGCCAGCCGATTCCGACCGCCGAGGTGCGCGCGGTGGCGGCGCGGCGCCACTGAATTCCCGCCTGCACCGTCGTATCGGAACGCGCACGCACGGGCGGCGCAGGCTTGTGGATAACGGGTACGGATCCCATTTCCTGACCTCGCAACGTCGCCCTTGACGCCTGTGGATAGGCCGCGCTAGGTTGGAACAAATGGCGAACAGAAGAGCCCTGTCCTGGTCGGCCGCGCTCCGCGACCTGAAGGACGATCGCACCCGGAGGCAGGATGTGCGCGAAGAACGTCTCAAGACGACAGCGGGCCTGCGCGGCACGCCCGCGCTGCCGCTCTCGGCTTGGCGCGGCCGCTCCGGCCGCCGCTACGTGGTCGGGGTCCATCCGGCCGGGGGGTTCGACCTCGACGAGATGGCGCAGGCCGTGGTGATCGCGGTGCGCCGCGACGCGTCCGGGATCGCCGAGATGCTGTCGGTCGCCACCTCGAAGGAGAGCCCGCGCGACCATCTCCGCCGGACCTGGCTGGATCGTGTCCGGGACGGGGGCGCCACCGAGATGCATGTGCATCGCCTCGCCGAGAACGAGTCCGAGCGGGTGGCGATCGTCGCGGATCTGCGGGTGGATACGGCGGAGCCCGCGCAGGTCTGAGCCGGAAAACCCGCGTCTGCACGCGGTCCTGTCCGTGCAACCGTCGAACGGGAAAGCCGCCGCCCCAGTTTCGCCCCTTGCATGGCCTCAAGCCGGGGTCGAAATGTCCCGCGGGGACCGGGGTGCGGAGCGAAACGCATGGTGCAGGATCGGACGCGGCCGGAGAGCGCGGCGCAGACGCCGTCGGGGCGGGTCGCAGGTCGATCGCGGCGCGGGCTTTTCCTGCCCTACATCCTCCTCGCCGTCGTGGTGGTCGCCTGGTCGATCGGCTGGGTCTGGATCCGTAGCCGGGCGGCGAGCGAAATCGATGGCTGGACGGCGCGGGAGGCCGCCGCGGGCCGCAACTGGGCCTGCGCCGACCGGTCGCTGACCGGGTACCCCTTCCGCATCGAGCTGCGGTGCAGCGCCGTGACCCTGGAGCGGTCGGACGGTCGCTTCCGTCTCGGGCCGAGCACCGTGGTCGCGCAGGTCTATCAGCCGCGTCTCGTCGTGTTCGAGAGCGCCGGTCCGTTCCATGTCGAGCAGGGCGCCCTGGTCGGCGACGCCGCGTGGCGCGGTCTGCAGGGCAGCTTCCATGGTGCCTCGGATGGGTTCACCCGGGCTTCGGTGGTGATCGAGGATCCGACAGTCACCGTCGCGGGTGCCGATCCGGGACCCATCGCCATCTCTGGCCAGCACCTGGAGCTGCATGCCCGGCCCGATCCCGGCCGCTACGCGTCCGAGGGCGCTGTGGATGTGAGCCTGCGCCTCGCGCGCGCCGCGGTTCCGCAGCTCGACGCCCTCACCGGCACCCAGGACCCGGCCGACGTCTTCCTCGACGCGACGCTGGCCCAGGCCACCGTGCTGCGCACCGGGCCGCTGCCCCGGGAGCTGGAGCGCTGGCGGCAGGCCGGCGGCACCCTGGACATCACGGCTCTGTCCCTGGCCAAGGGTCCGCAGCGCGTCCAGGCGAAGGGCACGCTGGCCCTCGACGCCGCCCATCGCCCAGTGGGCCAGCTGGATCTGCGGGCGGCCGGGATCGATGCGCTGGTGGGCAACCTCGTCGGCCAGCGCTTCGGTTCCGACCGGGGCGCCCTGGTCGGCCAGCTCGTCGGCGGACTTCTGGGACTGAGCCGGCGTCCGCAGCCGGACGCGCCGGTTGACGCCGTGCCGCTGAAGGACCTCCCCCCGCTCCGCCTCGTCGACGGCAAGCTCGTCTTCAGCGGCTTCCCGATCCCGAACGTCCACGTGCCGGCTCTGTATTGACGCCGGTTCGCGCGCGCGGCGCGCGGGAACATGCTCTATAAGGCGCCGATGGCCTCCGAGACCGTCATCCCGCCCCGCATCAAGATCTGCGGGCTGAGCACCGAGGAAACCCTCGATGCCGCGTTGGCCGCGGGCGTGGACTGGATCGGCCTCGTCCATTTCCCGCGCAGCCCCCGCCACGTGGATCTCGCGCGGGCCGCCGCCCTGTCGGCCCGCGCCCGGGGACGGGCCGAGCGCGTGGTGCTGCTGGTCGATCCCGACGACGCCCTCCTGACCCGCGCGGTCGAGGTTGCGGATCCGGACCTGATCCAGTTGCATGGCCGTGAGAATCCCGAGCGGGTCTCGGCGATCCGCACCCTGACCGGGCGTCCGGTGATGAAGGCGATCGGCGTCGCGACCGCCGCGGATCTCGCGCCGCTGGCCGCCTACGCGGCCGTGGCCGACCGGATCCTCCTGGATGCCAAGGCGCCCCCGGAGGCGATCCTGCCGGGCGGCAACGGCCGGCGCTTCGATTGGACGATCCTCGCCGACCTCGAACTGCCGGGGGGCACGATGCTCTCGGGCGGCCTCGACGCCGCCAATGTCGCCGCGGCCCTGGCCTGTACCGGGCTCGGCGCCGTCGATGTCTCGTCGGGGGTCGAATCGGCGCCCGGCGTCAAGGATCCGGAGCGAATCGCGGCCTTCGTGGCGGCCGCGCGGGCGGCGCGCTGACGTTACCGCGGCGCGGGCAGCGCCGCACGGCCCGTATTCGGCACGGTGTAGGGGCCCGGCACTTCGCTCTCCGGCGCGTAGGCCCGCAGCCGTGACGCCTCGCGCTCGTAGCGCACGGCCTCCCGGCGGTGATGCCGGGCCCGGGCCCGGGTCCTGCCCTGGCCGAGCCAGGTGAAGATGCCGCCGACGACGATCCCCAGAGCCACTGCACCGAACAGGATCGCGTAGAGCGGCAGGTCGACGCTGAACACCGGGGAGTCCGCGTTGAACGGGTCGAAGGAGAGCCGGACCGGCGCACGGTTGGCGACCGCCAGCAGGATCACCAGGGCGGCGATCGGCAGCAGCACGAGGCTCTTCAGAAAACGGATCATCGCGCTCACAGCTCTCTTCCTACTCCGCGGCCGAGGCGCTCTCGCCGATGCCCGCCGCATTGAGGCGCTGGCGCATCTCCTTGCCGGTCTTGAACACGGGGATCGCCTTCTCGGACACGGCAACGGCCGCCCCCGTCCGCGGGTTGCGTCCCCGACGCGCCTCCCGGCGCTTCACCGAGAAGGCCCCGAAGCCGCGGAGCTCCACCCGGTCGCCGCGGGCCAGTGCGTCGGAGATGGTATCGAGGATCGCGTTGACCAGGATCTCCACGTCGCGCTGGTAGAGATGCGGGTTCTGCTCGGCGATCTTGAGGACGAGCTCCGACTTGATCATGGCGCCTAAACTTCTCGCGGGATCGGGGCGGGCTTCATGCGGTTATCCCGTCAGGGTTCCGGGTGCCACAGGGCGAGGAGCCCGCCGCGGGCGGCCTCCGCCTCCGCTCCGACGGACCTCAGCCGCGCCGCGACGCTGTCGAAGCCCAGGAGATCCGCCCCGATGCCGGCGGCGGACCAGAGCGAGAATCCGCTGTCCGTGGAGGGCTTCCAGTCCTTGACCGGAAGATCCTTCGGGAC
>CAXTCV010000164.1:0-8321 GCA_964242725.1 uncultured Methylobacterium sp. | reverse complement strand
GCCGAGAGCGGCATCGGCGACCACGCCGACGTGATGCGTCTCCGGGAGAACGGCCTCGGCGTGGTGCTGGTCGGCGAGAGCCTGATGCGTCAGGCGGATGTGACCGCGGCGACCCGCGCGCTGCTCTTCGGCGACGGCGAGGCCCCCAAGCCCCGGATCAAGGGCTGAGCGATGGAGCCCGGCGCAACGCTCACCCATCTCGACACCAGCGGCGCGGCCAACATGGTCGACGTCACCGACAAGCCCGCCTCCGACCGGACCGCCCGGGCGGAGGGCTGCATCGTGATGCGGCCCGAGACCCTGGCGCTGATCCGCGAGGGCGACGCCAAGAAGGGCGACGTGATCGGGACCGCACGGCTGGCCGGCATCATGGCGGCCAAGCGCACCCACGAGCTGATCCCGCTCTGCCACCCGCTGCTCCTGTCCAAGATCCGGGTCCTGTGCGAGCCCGACGACGCGCTGCCCGGCCTGCGGATCGCCGCCGAGGTGCGGGTCCAGGGCCCGACCGGCGTCGAGATGGAGGCGCTCACCGCCGTCTCGGTGGCCTGCCTCACGGTCTACGACATGGTGAAGGCGGTGGATCGCGGCATGCGGATCGAGGGCATCCGGCTCGTTGCCAAGGATGGCGGCCGTTCCGGCGCCTATCGGGCGCCTCCGGCATGAGCGGCCTGATCCCGGTCGCCGAAGCGCTGGCGCGGGTCCTGGCGAGCGTGCCCGGCCCCGTCGAGACCGAGACGGTGCCGCTGGCCCAGGCCGCCGGGCGGACGCTGGCGGCCGACCTCGTCGCCACCCGCACGCAGCCGCCGTTCCCGGCCTCCGCCATGGACGGCTACGCGGTGCGCGGCGCCGAGGCCGCTGTATCGGGGGCGACCCTGCGGCTGGTCGGCACCAGCGCGGCCGGCCACGGCTTCTCCGGCCGCATCGGCCCCGGCGAGGCGGTGCGGATCTTCACCGGGGCACCGGTGCCTGATGGCGCGGACACGATCCTGATCCAGGAGGACGCCCAGGCCGAGGGCGAGACCGTGCGGGTCGTCGAACCGGTCGAGCCGGACCGGTTCATCCGCCGCGCCGGACTCGATTTCACGGCCGGCGCCACGCTGCTCAGCGCCGGCCTGACCCTCGACGCGCGGCGCCTCGCCCTGGCGGCGGCGGCCGGCCACCCGCGCCTGCCGGTCCGGCGCAGGCCCCGGGTGGCGATCCTGGCCACCGGGGACGAGCTGGTGGCCCCGGGGGAGAGCCCCGCCTGGGACCAGATCGTCGCCTCGAACAGCCTCGCCCTCGGCGCGCTCGCGACCGAGGCGGGGGCTGAGATCATCGATCTCGGCATCGCGGCGGACGACCATGCTGCCCTGGCGGACGCCTTCCGGCGCGCCCGCGAGGCCCAGGCCGACCTGCTGGTGACCCTCGGCGGCGCGTCGGTCGGCGACCACGACCTCGTCCAGGCGGCGCTTGCCCGGGAGGGGCTGGAACTCGGATTCTGGCGCGTGGCGCTCCGGCCCGGCAAGCCGCTGATGCACGGCCGCCTCGGCGACATGCTGGTGATCGGGCTGCCGGGAAATCCGGTCTCGTCGATCGTCTGCGGGCTGCTGTTCGTGGTGCCGGCGATCCGCGCGTTGCAGGGCGATCCCCGGGCGGGCGAAGACCGCAGCGAGCCGGCGACGCTGGGTCGCGATCTTCCGGCCAATGACGGGCGGGCGGACTACATGCGCGCGCGCCTCGCCGTCACGCCGGGCCGGCTTCCCGTGGCGACCCCGGAGCAGCGCCAGGATTCCTCGATGCTGGCGGTGCTGGGCCATGCCGAGGCGCTGCTGATCCGCGTGCCGCACGAGCCCGCCGCCCGGGCCGGCGATCCCTGCCGGATCATCCGGCTCGACCGCCGCCTGCTCTGAGCGGCCCCGGCTTCACCCGCCAGACCTTGAGCGGGCCAGGCAGGTCCAGAGGCTCCAGCCGGTCGGATCGCGCAGCGCCGTCGGCGAGCCGCGTGGCGAAGGCGGGCTCCGCCTGGAGGTCCTCGGCCGGTCGGGCCGGGCACACGACGAGGTAGCGGATCTCGAACGCCGTCAGGACGCGCTCCAGGTCCGCCTCGGTGCCGCCCAGGCCCTCGATCGCGGCAATGAGGCCCGGGATCGCCCGATGATACGGTGCGGCCACGATCCGGTGCGGCGTGTGCAGCAGGATCGCCGGTCCCAGGACGATCGGCGCCAGGACGGTGCCGGGTGGCAGGGCGGCGAGGGGCGCCAGGGCGGCCTCGCTCCGGCAGGCGACTGCGCCGGCGGGGTCGGGGGCCGTCCGCGCGGCCGGGGCCAGCGCCTCGGCCAGGAGCGCGGGCGCCATCCAGACCGTGCTCACGAGGCAGCCGCCGAGGAACGCCAGACCCCAGCGCGGTAGGCCGGGGCGGCGCCCGGCATCCTCCGTGAGCGCCCGGTCGAGGACGCCCCCCGCGACCAGCGGTACGAAGCCGGAGGCGATATAGAGGCCCCTGAACTCGAACAGGCCGAGGATCAGGCCCGGCCAGAGGAACAGAGCCGCCACCGCCCAGGCACGCCGCTGCGGCCCGCGCCACGCCATCCAGGTCGCCGCGAGCGCCGCCAGCATCACCACCGGATAGAAGACCACGGCCTCCCACTGACCCCGGGCGATGAACTTCGGGAGCGAGGCCATCTCGTTCACCGTCAGCAGCCAGCGGGTCCGCACGAGGGGCGGCATGTCCGGGAAGGGGCCGCCCAGACAGGCCGGGAAGGCGAGGGCGAAGCCCGCGAGCAGGATCGCGCCGCAGGCCCCCGCGAGGGCGGCGCGCGCGCCCAGAGATCCGAGACGATGGCCTCCTGCGGCCGCGGAGACGGCGAAGAGCAGGCCGCCGAAGGCGATCCACAGCCAGGGCGGCGAGAGCGCGTCGCAGCGCGGGGCGCCCCAGAGCCCGGGATCCGTCTGCACGGCGAACAGGATCGGTGCGGCGATCCCGAGCCCGAGGCCGAAGCCGGCGAGGACCGGCAGCGCCGGACGGCCGCGCAGGCACCAATCCCCCACGAGGAACAGGGCCGCCGGGGCGATGGCGGGCAGCCCTTCCAGCCCGACCGCGAGCGACAGGGCCGCCAGCCCACCGCCGGCGAGGCCGCTCCGAAATCCGCCGCGGATCATGCAGAATGCGAGGCCGAGGATCGCGACGATCTGAACGTTGTGGTGGTCGACCCGCCCGGCCGCGAACTGGATGCCGACCCCGAGAGTCTGGGTCGCCGCGATGACGGCCAGCACAGCCGCGCGGCGGCCGAAACGCGCCCGGGCGCCGCGATAGAGCACGCCGCAATACAGCGCGAACAGCAGCGTCGGCCACAGTGCGGCGGCGAGGCCCTCCGCGAGGGGCCGGCCGGCGAGGGGCGTCAGGGCCAGGATCAGCCCGGCGATGGGGGCATCCACGAGGCGGGACCAGTGGCTCGGCACGCCCGCGGGTGCGAGGAAACGGTGCTGGACATTGTCGTACCAGCCCTGGCCCGCGAGCAGATCGCGCACCGCGGCGAGCCGCATGGCGTCGTCGGTATCGGGCACGCGCAGGTGCCGGATCGTGTCCCAGATGTCCGGCGGCGCGTTCATGGTCGCCAGCGACAGGGCCCCGAGCAGCCACAGGAACGGGCGCGGATCGAGCCGTGCAGCGGGAGCGGGGATCGGATCCGCCGAAGCGGGCATGGCGGGCACCCAGACGAGCGGCGGGCCCCTCGACCCGGATCGGGGCGAGGCCACGCCTGAGGCCCGGTCGAGGCGCCGGGCCTGATCGTCGCACTTCTGCTGCGCGGCGGTTAACCGATC
Source organism: uncultured Methylobacterium sp. (assembly GCA_964242725.1). Taxonomy (GTDB): domain Bacteria; phylum Pseudomonadota; class Alphaproteobacteria; order Rhizobiales; family Beijerinckiaceae; genus Methylobacterium. The sequence continues at coordinate 4,520 of CAXTCV010000164.1, read as the reverse complement.
GTCAGCGCCGCGCGCTTAAGCTCGGATCGTGCCGTTCGATGTCGCCGCGCCGCATACGGAACTGGGACCCTCCGGGCATGCCGAAACAGATTCTGGATCGCAGGCAGATCCTGATCATCGCGACGGGCTTCGTGATCGCGCTCGGGACGTGGCTCTCGTTGAGGCCGTGGGATTTTCACGCCTGGATGATCGGCGCGCCACTCGGACACGACTACGTCAACTTCTGGCTCGCGCCCCGGCTGGTCATGGCGGGGCAGGCCGGCACGCTGATCGATCTCCCGGCCTATGGCGACGCGGTCGAGGCGGCCTTCGGCCTGAGCCACGATCCGCATCTTCTCTTCGTCTATCCGCCGCACGTGCTGCTGTTTCTGGTCCCGCTCGCCAGCCTGCCGTTCCTGCCGGCCGTCTTCGTCTGGACCGCGGTGAATGTCGCTGCGCTGGCCTGGGCGACGCGCCGATCAGCCAAGGCGGTCGATGGCACCCTCGTCCTGGTCGCCTGCCTGTCGCCGCCCGCGATCACGATGATGCTCTACGGCCATTTCGGCGGCCTGCTCGCCCTCGGGGCGACCGTCGTGCTGCAGGAAAGCGGTCGCCGCCCGTGGCTCGCCGGCCTGTGTTTCGCCTGCCTCACCGTGAAGCCGCAATTCGCGGCGGCGCTCGGCCTGATCCTGCTGTGCGGCGGACGCTGGCGCTGTCTGCTCGCGGCCGGGATTGCCACGGCCGCGCTCGTGGGCGTTTCGGTCGCCGCGTTCGGAGTCGCGCTCTGGGAACGGTTCGTCACCGTGACGCTGCCGCTGCAAAGCGCGTTCATCACCGCGTTCAACGCACAGGTGATCGAGACGTCGGTCACACCCTATTTCGTCGCCCGGTTCTGGGGACTGCCCGCGGGCATCGCCTGGACGATCCAGGGATGCGTCAGCGTCCTGGCGCTCGCCGTCGCCACGCGGGCCCTGCGCGGCGACATGCACAAGCCCGCCCAGCTGCTCGTGGTGCTGCTGGCCGTCTTGGTGATGCAACCCTACGTGTCGCATTACGATCTGGCCGTGGTCGCGCCGGCCCTGACCCTCCTCGTGCTCGCGGGCAACCCGCGGCCATCGGGTCTGGCGGTGGCGCTCTGGCTGCTGGTCCCGCTGGCGCGCATCTTCTTCATCTTCGAGCTGCCGCTCCTCTGCCTGATCGTGCCCGGCGCGCTGTTCGCCCAGGCCGCGCGTCTCTCGAGACCCGCCCGCGACACGGTCCCCGCCGCCGCACCCGCTCGGCTCGAGCCGGCCGTCTGACCTGCGATCGCACCCCGGACTGACTTATGGCCCGCGTCCTCATCACCGGCGGCTCCGGATTCCTCGGTTCGCTCCTGGCGCAACGCCTCCTAGCGGAGGGACATGCCGTCACGAGCATCGACCTGCTGCCGGGTGTCGCCAGCCATCCGAACCTGCACGCCGTGATCGGCGACATCCGTGACCGCGCCCTGCTCGACCGCCTGGTTCCGGGGCACGAAGTGGTGTTCCACTGCGCCGCCCTGCTGGCCCATGGCGGCGTCGAGGCACGCGCCATGTGGTCCAGCAACGTGGACGGCACGCGCATCCTCGCGCAGGCGACGGCCGCCGCCGGTATCGACAGCCTGATCTACATCTCCAGCAATTGCCTCTGGGGTCATGGCTTCGACAGGCCGGTGCGGGAGGAGGATCCCCCGGCGCCGTGCGAGCTCTACGGCGCCAGCAAGTGGGAAGGCGAGAAGATCCTCGGGGCCCATGCCGGCGACTTCGCCGCCACGATCATTCGGTCACCGACCATCATGGGAGCCGGGCGGCTCGGCTTGCTGGCGATCCTGTTCGAGTTCATCGCCGAAGGCCGAAGGGTGTGGCTCGTCGGCGAGGGCAGCAACCGCTACCAGTTCGTGTCCGTGGACGACCTGATCGAGGCCATGTTGCTGGCCTGGCGACGCCGAGCCTCCGGCACGTTCGGGATCGGGTCCGACGATGTCGGCACGATGCGCGACACATTCGAGCACGTGATCGCGCATGCCGGCACCGGCGCCCGCACGTCCCGGCTGCCGAAGGCGCCGCTGCTCCTCGCGATGCGGGCCGCGCACGCCCTGCGGATCTCGCCGCTCGGGCCGTATCATTACCGGATGATCGCCGAGGATTTCATCTTCGACACCAGCCGGATCAAGGCGGCCCTGGGCTGGGCGCCGACGTTCACCAACCGTGAGATGCTGCTTGCGGCCTATCGGTACTATGCCGCGAACCGGTCGGAGATCGCGAACCGCCGCGCCGTGTCCGCCCATCGGCAAGCCGCGAATATGGGGGTGATCAGCCTGCTGAAATGGGTTTCGTAAAATCGCGGCGGCCCGAAAGGCCAGCGATTCCTTAACCACGAGGATTCATGCTGCCGGCATTCGGGCGCTGCCTGTGCGACGCCAAACACGAATCGCCGGAGCAGGGGATGAGCCACCACACCGAGACGCTGGTGATCGGCGCGGGGCCCGCCGGTCTCACCGCCGCCTACCTGCTGTCGAAGCAGGGCCGGTCCGTCACCGTCCTGGAGCGGGATCCGGCGCAGGTCGGCGGCATTTCCCGCACGGTCTCGCATAACGGCTACCTGTTCGATATCGGCGGCCACCGGTTCTTCTCGAAATCCAAGGCCGTGGTCGATCTCTGGGACGAGATCCTGCCCAACGACTTCATCGAGCGCCCGAGGCTGTCGCGGATCTACTATCGCGGCCGGTACTACGCCTATCCGCTGAAGGCCTTCGAGGCGCTGTGCAATCTCGGCGTGTTCACCAGCGCGGCCTGCGTCGCCTCCTACCTCTATGCCCGCATGAAGCCGGTGCGCGATCCGAAGAACTTCCACGCCTGGGTCCGCAACCAGTTCGGCGAGCGCCTGTTCGCGATCTTCTTCAAGACCTATACCGAGAAGGTATGGGGTATGTCGTGCGACGCGATCTCGGCCGATTGGGCGGCGCAGCGCATCAAGGGCCTCGACCTCGGCGCGGCGATCCGCGACGGGATCAAGCGCTCGCTCGGCCTGCGCAAGGCGCCGAAGGCCGGCGGGCCGGTGATCAAGACGCTGATCGAGTCGTTCCGCTACCCGCGCCGCGGACCCGGGATGATGTGGGAGGCCGCCGCCGCCAAGGTCCAGGCCCAGGGTGGCCGGGTGCACCTCGACCGGAGCGTCGATTCCCTCGGCTACGATGCTGGCACCGGCATCTGGACGGTGGCGGCGCGCAGCGCCGACGGCAGCCGCGAGACCTACACGGCCCGCCACGTGATCTCGTCCGCCCCCGTGCGCGAGTTGGTCGATTCGATCCGCCCGCGCCCGCTCAGCACCTTCAACGCGAGGGCGCTGAAATACCGCGACTTCCTGACCGTGGCGCTCATCGCCAAGTCCCAAAAGAATTTCCCGGATAACTGGATCTACATCCACGATCCGTCGGTGCAGGTCGGGCGCGTGCAGAACTTCCGCTCCTGGTCGCCCGAGATGGTGCCGGACGAGGACCATACATGCCTCGGGCTCGAGTACTTCTGCTTCGAGGGCGACGGACTCTGGACGTCCTCGGACGAGGATCTCGTGGCGCTGGCGAAGCGCGAGATCGGCCAGATCGGCCTGATCGACCCGGTCGACGTGGTCGATGCCTGCGTGGTCCGGCAGCCCAAGGCTTATCCGGTCTACGACGAGGACTATGCCGGCCACGTCGCCACCGTGCGGCGGGAGCTGGAGCGGGATTTCCCCACCCTCCACCTCGTCGGCCGCAACGGCATGCACAAGTACAACAACCAGGACCACGCGATGATGACCGCGATGCTGACCGTGGAGAACATCCTTCAGGGCCAGCGCCGGCACGATGTCTGGCGGGTCAACGAGGATGCCGAATACACGGAAGCCGGCGTGTCGGGCGCCCGGGCCGCGCTCGGCAGCGAGCGCCTCGTGCCGCGCAAGGTCGCCTGACCGGCGACAGGCCGGCGGCCGCGTCATCGGCACGGCTTGCCGGTCCGGGCGGCGGCTCTATCGTTCACCCCCGGTAACGCCGAGGTCCAGCGGCGACCGGGAGGGTTTCGAACGATGCGTTCATTGATCATCGCCGCGCTCTTGGCGGGCGTCGCCATGCCCGCCTGGGCGCAGGGCGCCGCCCCCGCCGAGACGAAGGCCAAGGCCGACGACCTGGAGAAGCTCGAAGGCTTCCACAGCACCAACACCCAGGCCGCGGCGGAAATCCCCCAGACGGGCCGGCGCGCCGACGCGATCCGCAAGATTCTCGGCAAGATCAAGCTGCCCGAGGGCTTCAAGATCGACCTCTACGCCGTGGTGCCCGACGCCCGCGCCATCGCGGTCGGCCCCAATGCCGGGGTGCTGTTCGTCGGCACGCGCAAGAGCAAGGTCTACACGGTCACCGACCGCGACAAGGACCGGGTCGCCGACGAGGTGCGCCCCTTCGCGCCCGGCATCGCGTTCAAGATCCCCAACGGCGTCTGCTTCTCGAAGGACGGCGTGCTCACCGTGGTCGAGCAGAACCGGGTCCTGGC
>CAXTCV010000163.1:0-8333 GCA_964242725.1 uncultured Methylobacterium sp. | reverse complement strand
CGGATGATGTACCGCTCGCTCTACAAGATGCACGAGCGGGCGCTCCACGGCACCGCCAAGACGGTGCTCGACACCCTGGCGCGCGCCCTCACCCGGCGCACCGAGCCGCGGGTGAAGCTGCACTGAGCCGGTTCCCGATCTCCCGACAGGAAGGACGAACGCCATGATCCTGGTGAGCGTGATGTACCCCGCAGGCCCGAGCTTCGACATGGGCTACTACCTCGGACACCACATGCCGCTGGTGCGGCAGCGCTGGTCCTCCCTGGGTCTCCACGAGGCGAAAGTGGTCAAGGGTGCCGGCACGCCGGACGGGGGCACCGCCCCGGTCCAGGTCATGGCGCTGCTCACCTTCGAATCGGTCGAGGCCTTCCAGAAGGCCGTGGCGGCCCACGGCGAGGAGATCTTCGCCGACATCCCGAACTTCACGCCGGCCCAGGCCCAGGTCCAGATCAACGACTTCGCGGAACACCCGTGATCGACATCGTCAAGGCGGTTCAGGGGGCCGATCCCAGCCTCGGCACCTACGTGGTCGTGCTGCGGGGCGATTCCCGGGCCCTGGACGGGCCGGAGCGGCTCACGCCGGACGCGCAGGCCTGGATCGCCGCCAACGCCCCCGGTGCCCGCCTCGCCCAGGTCCGGATCCTGCTGGCCCCCTATCCGGGGGCGGCACCGGCCGAGCGCGAGGTGACCGTGGCGGCGTTCGCGGATGCCCGGGCGCTCGCCGCCTTCGCCACGACCTGGACCGGTGACCCGCTGCCGGAGGAGGACCAGGAGCCGGCCTGACGGGCTCGTCCGGCCCCGGGTTCGAACGCGCCGGCGCTGCGCGGAGGCCCCGGCTTTCGAGGCGCGCAAGACCGGATGCGAGAGGCCGATCGTGGTGCGGTCGGCCATCGTGGATCGGACCGGTCGCCGCTGTGTTCAACGGCGTGCGGCCAGCGGAACCCGCAGAGGCCGGGGCGACATCGCCGCCCCCGCGCGATGGACTGGACGCTCGGGCATCGCAGCGCGAAAACGGCGCCCTTGCCGAAGGGGGAAGGGCCCGCTGGGCTCGGCCGCCGGGAACGGCCGCCCGTTCCTGTTCTGAGCCGACTCTACTTCTTCATCGTATCCTTGCTCATGTCCTCCTTGCCCATGGTTCCCCGGCCCATGGCATCGGTCTTCATCGAATCCTTGTGCATGGAGTCCTTGTGCATGGAGTCCTTGCCCATCGGATCCTTGTGCATCGCGTCTTTGCTCATCGGATCCGTGTGCATGGCATCCTTGCTCATGGACTCCGCGGCATAGACCGGAGCCACGACCATCGTCGACGCGATGAGGGCCGTGATCACGCTGAATGGGACGCGCATTTAAGTATCCTCTCGTTCAGTGCCTTAATGGCACCTCACGAGACTTCGAAGAATTGATATCGCCGGTTACATCGGCTCGAATGACTTCCCTTCATCGAACATCCGGAGCCCGCGCGGCCGAAGCATCCGCGCCGGCGATGCGACCGGCTGGGGCGGAACGCATGATCCCTCCGGATGCCGGTGCCGACCGGATGCCGCCTCACGCGGCGCGCAGCTGCCGGATCGCCCGCAGGGCCGTCGCACGCTGCACCTCCAGGCGGCGGATCAGCGGCATCAGGTCGGCACCCGCATGGGCGGCGGCCTCGACCTCCCGGCACAGGCTCGACAGGCCGACGAAGCCCAGGAGCCCCGCCGCCGCCACGAGGGCGTGGGCGTCGTGGGCAATCTGGAGCCGGTCGGTCTCGCTCGGCCGGAACCGCTCGGACAGTTCGTTGGCCAGGAGATCCAGCAGCGCACCGACCCGGTCCGTCCCGAAGCTCGCCTCCATCTCCGAGAGAACCGCGGTGTCGAGCACGGCGGAATCGACCTGCGCGCTGGGCCGCGGCGCCTCCGGCCGCGCCGGGCGGCGCGCCCCCGGCGCCGTCCAGCGGCTGATCGTGGCGAAGAGGTCGGCCCGGCGGAACGGCTTGCCGACGTAATCGTCCATCCCGGCCCCGCGCAGGTCCTCGATCTGGGTCGGCAGCACGTTGGCGGTCATGGCCACGATCGGGAGGTCGCAGGCGGGGGGCGCGAGGGCGCGGATCCGCCGGGTCGCCGTGAGCCCGTCGACCCGGGGCATCTGGACGTCCATGAGCACGAGGTCGTAGGCGCGCCCGGCCGCTACCGCCGCGGCGACCGCCGTGATCGCCTCGGCCCCATCGCCCGCCACGTCCACCGCGTAGCCCTGCGATTCGAGGACCGCGCAGGCGAGCTCCTGGTTGAGCGGCACGTCCTCGACCAGCAGGAGCCGCAGCGGCGTCACCGAGCCCGCCGGCGCCGGGTCTGCCGGCCGGAGGGAAGCCGCGCCGGCCTCGGCCCGCGCGCTCGGGGCGTGAGCCGCCGCGGCGGCCCGCGGCAGCGTGAGCCGGACCCAGAAGGTCGACCCTGCGCCCTCGCGGCTCTCGACGCCGATCTCGCCGCCCATCAGCGTCACGAGGTGGCGGGAGATGGCCAGGCCGAGGCCGGTGCCGCCGAAGCGCCGGCTGATCGAGCCGTCGACCTGGCTGAAGCGCTTGAACAGGCGATCCTGCCGGTCCGGCGGGATGCCGATCCCGGTATCGGTCACGGCGAAGCGGATGACGTCGCCGGGGGCGCCGTCGGGGGCCGGCCCCGCGCCCTCCCGCTGCACGGTCACGGTGACGGAGCCCGCCGGCGTGAACTTCACGGCGTTGTTCAGCAGGTTGAGGAGCACCTGCCGCAGGCGGCCCGGATCGCCGATCACGCCGTCGGGCAGGGCCGGATCGATCCGGGCCTCGATCGCGAGGCCGCTCCGGATCGCGCTGCCGCGCACGATCGAGACCGCGGCATCGACGGTGGAGATCAGCGGGAAGGCGACCGGATCGAGGGACAGCTCGCCGGCCTCGATCTTCGAGAAGTCGAGGATGTCGTTGACCACGGTGAGCAGGGCCGCGCCGGAACTCTGGATCAGCTCCAGGCGCCGCCGGTCCTCGTTCCGGATCGTCCCCTCGTCGAGGAGCAGGTCGGCGTAGCCCAGGATGCCGTTGAGCGGCGTGCGGATCTCGTGGCTCATGGCGGCCAGGAACTCGCTCTTGGCCGCACTCGCCCGTTCCGCCTCCGCGCGGGCCGCCTCCGCGTCCCGGGTGGCCGCCCGCAGCGCGGCCTCGGCCGCCTTGCGCTCGGTGATGTCGAGATGAAGGCCGACCATGCGCTGCGGCAGCCCCTCGGGCCCGAACAGCGTCCGCCCGCGCGCGTAGAGCCAGCGCTCGCCCACCCGGAACTCGGCCGCGTAGGGCGTGGTGGTCTCCACCGCCCGTCGGACCTCGTTCCAGACGTCGCCGACATCCTCGGAATGCAGCAGCGCGGTCCATTCCGCGGCGGACAGCGTGTGCGGCGCGCCGGTCTCCGGGAGCCCGTGCATGCGCGCGCTCTCGGGGTTCAGGGTGGCGAGCCCGGTGCGCATGTCCCACTCCCAGGTGCCGGCCTCCGCGGCGTCCAGGGCGATCTCCAAGAGGCCCCGGGCCTCCTCGACGGCGAGCCGCGCCGTGACGATGTCGTCCACGTCGAGGGCGGTGCCGAGCCACTCCGCCACGGCGCCATCGGTGGGATCGAGGCGGATCGGGATCAGCGAGAGCTTGTGCCAGCGGTAGACGCCGTCCTGTCGGCGGATCCGCCACTGGCCGCCATAGCCCGCGCCGGTGGCGAGCGCCTGGTTCCAGGCCGCCTCCATGGCGCCGGCATCCTCGGGATGGTTGCGGGCGAGGCGTTCGGTCCGGCCCGGCCCGATCGGCCCGTAATAGGCCTGGAACTGCGCGTTGACGTAGGTCGCCTGCCCGTCGCCGACCCGCATGGTCCAGACCAGCAGCGGCAGCGTCTCGGCCAGGCCGCGGTAGCGCGACTCGCTGCGGCGAACCTCGTCCTCGGCGCGCCGCCGCTCGGTCACGTCGATCAGCACGCCGACCAGGCCGGCGGCGGCGCCGTCCCCCCGGTACTCCCCGCGCACGACCACGTCGCGGATCCCGCCATCGGGGCGCAGCAGCCGCGCCTCGAAGTCGAAGCGCGTCCGGCGCGCGATGGCGTCGGCCACGATCGCCGCGAGCCGATCCCGGTCGTCGGGATGGTAGATCTGCGCGAAGGCGTCGAGGCGCGGCGGCGGCGTCCCGGGATCGCGGCCGGCGATGTCGTAGAGGCTGGCCGACCAGACCGGCTGGCCGTCGGCCAGCTCGACCCGCCAGTTGCCGATGCTGGCGAGCTGCTCGGCCATGGTGAGCTGGTGATTGGCCGCCTCCTGGGCGCGGGCCCGGGCGTTGATCTCGCGGTGCTGCTCGCGGATCACGGCCTCGCGGATCGCCGCCTGCGCGATCTCGCGGTCGCGGCGGGCATTGGCCTCGGTGAGCCGCAGATGGGCGAGGACGATCTCGGCGAGGTCGCGCAGGGCCGCCGCCTCGCCGTCGGAGAAGCCGTCGCGGGGCTCCGGATCGATCAGGCAGAAGGTGCCGATCCGCAGGCCCGGCCGCAGGCTCAGGGGCAGGCCGGCGTAGAAGCGGAAGCCGTCCGGGGCGGCGACCCCCGGGAGGTCGCGGAAGCGCGGATCGGCCCGGGTATCGGGCACGACCAGAAGGCCGTCGCCGCGGATCGTGTGGTCGCAGAGGCTGCCGGCGCGCGGGATCGCCCCCGGCACGTCGATGCAGGGGGTCTTGGGCCACAGGTCCGTGTCGTCGATGAAGGCCACCAGGGCGCTGCGCACCTTGAACAGGCGGCGGGCGGTGCGGCAGACGGCGTCGAAATGCGGCTCGGGCGCCGTGCCCAGGATCCCGAGCGCCCTGAGGGCCGCGACCCGATCGTCCTCGCTGTCCCGCTCTGTGTTCACGTGACCGTCTCCGGGTGCGCGGCTCGGTGATCCGTTCGGCGGCCGCGGAGCGATGCCGCGCCCGGGGCCGCGTTTCAAGCGCGACGGGGCGGGGCGGACCGCGCGTGGTCTATTTCCGAAGGCCGGCGGCCGCCGTTCGGGGCGATGCTACGAGCCGCGGCCCGGCCGCATCATGTTTCCGAAGGCCGAGGACCGGCTTTCGGGACGCGGCTCCCGCCCGCGCGCAGCCGCGCGGCCTCCAGGGCCCAGACCATGCCGAGCATCATGTAGACGTGGCGCCACTTCTCGATGTCGATCTGGAAGGCCTGGAGGAAGAACATCAGCAGCGCCGGCCACACGATCTGCGCGTGCGCCCGGTAGGGCGACGGCCGGGCCAGGAGCCGGAACCCGACGACGCTCGTGGTCAGAACCAGGCCGATGAACACCGCCCCCCCGAGCCAGCCGCCATTGGCGAAGGAGCCGATGTAGGAATTGTGCGGCTCCAGCCCGAAGACCAGCCGCCAGTGCATCGGCCCCATCCCGAAGGGGCGTTCCAGCAGCATGGCGAGGCCCCGGATCTGGTTGCCGAAGCGGCCGGTCTCGCCCTCGTCGTAATCCTGGGTCAGGGACGCCCGGGTCTCGAACATCTTGTGGACGTGATCGACCGAGAGCAGGCCGACCACCGCCACGGTGCCGAGCACGATCGTCGCCAGGGTCAGGAGCACGATGCGGCGGCGCAGGCGGACCGACGTGCTGCCCGCGTAGACCGAGCCGACCATGAGCAGCACCGCGACGGCGCTCCCGCCCCAGGAGCCGCGGGAGAACGACAGGAAGATGCCGGCCACGATGATCAGCAGGCCGAGGAGCGAGGCCAGCGGCCGCCGGGCCGCGCCGGTGAGCAGGCCGTGCATCAGGTAGAGGGCGCCCAGCGTCAGGAACGACCCGAACACGTTCGGGTCCTGGAAGGTGCCCGACGCCCGGTCGTACTTGTAGAACAGGTCCTCGATGCCGAGCCATTGCAGGTAGCCGACGATCCCGAGCGCCGCCGAGAACACGCAGCTCGCCGTGTAGGCCTTGAGCGCCAGCTCCATCCGGGCCTGGGTGTCGTCGGCGAAGAACATGGCGAAGAAGATGCAGGTGATCGACAGGTAGATCAGCTGCACCGTCCAGGTGACCGGGAAGTCCTCGTTCAGGTACGGCAAGAGCGCGGTGACGATCGCCGCCAGATAGAGGAGCAGGAGGCCGAGCAGCGGCAGCGTCCCCCGGTGCAGCCGCACGCCGAGGCAGAGCCACAGCAGGATCGTGGGGATCGCCACCGCGTCGTAGGGCGAGGTTTCCGAGAAGGCGAAGCAGGCGAAGAAGATGAAGGCGGCAAACAGCGCCTTCGCCAGGCCGTCCACGGCCACGCGGAGCGGGATTCCGGATGGGAGCCCGGACGGGGCTCCGGCGGCTGCGCTGTGGGCCATGATACGCGGGCTCCGCGGGCCGGTGACGCAGGCCCGCAGCCGCAAGAGTGGCATTCAATCGTTGAGAATCGGCTTCGGGGCGGAAACAGGGGTGTCCACAGTCGCGAAGATGGGATCTCGAAGCCGCCGGATGCTCCCTCCCCCCTCTGCGGGCTTCGATGGTCACACATCCCCGGCTGCGAGGCGCGACGCGCGCTCCTCCCCCCTTGCGGAGAGGGGAAACGCGCTCGGTCTCACGAGGTTGGTTTGAGCCTGAGAAGTGTGAATCCGATCGCCCGTGCGGGGGAGGGAGACGCGCGGCGCCTCTCAGGGCCTCACACCCGGCAGTCCTCGAACCCCGCCTTGATCGCCGCCGGATCGAGGTTGCGGCCGATGAACACCACGCGGGACACCCGCGGCTCGTCCGGGCGCCAATCGCCCTGCACGTCCCCGTCCAGGATCATGTGGACGCCCTGGAAGACGAAGCGCTTCGGCTCGTCCGGGAAGGCCACGATCCCCTTGCAGCGCAGGATGTCGGGGCCCTGGACCTGGGTCAGGTTCGAGATCCAGGGCATGAACTTCTCCGGATCGACCTCGCCCTCGATCCGCGCCGAGATCGAGCGGATGTCGGAATCGTGGTGGTGGTGGTGCCCCGCCTCCAGGAAGTCGGGCTCCACATCGAGGATCCGGTCGAGGTCGAAGGCGTTGCGCTCCAGCACCGCCTCGAGCGGCACCGCGCAGTTCTGGGTGCGATGGAGCTTGGCCAGCGGGTTGATGGTGCGGATCTCGGCCTCGACCCGGTCGAGGTCCGCCGGGGCCACGAGATCGCTCTTGTTGAGCAGGATCACGTCCGCGAAGGCGATCTGGTTGCGGGCCTCCGGGGCGTCCTTCAGGCGGTCGGAGAGCCACTTGGCATCCGCCACCGTCACCACGGCGTCGAGCCGGGCGGCCTCGCCCACGTCCTGGTCGACGAAGAAGGTCTGGGCCACCGGCGCCGGGTCGGCGAGGCCCGTGGTCTCGACGATGATCGCGTCGAACTTGCCGCGGCGCTTCACGAGCCCGTCCATGATCCGGATCAGGTCGCCGCGCACCGTGCAGCAGACGCAGCCGTTGTTCATCTCGAACACTTCCTCGTCCGCGCCGACGACGAGGTCGTTGTCGATGCCGATCTCGCCGAACTCGTTGACGATCACGGCGTAGCGCTTGCCGTGATTCTCGGTGAGGATCCGGTTCAGCAGCGTGGTCTTGCCCGCGCCGAGATAACCGGTGAGCACGGTGACCGGGATCTTGCCGGCGCGAGACCCGGCGGGGGATCCGGACGGGGCGGAAGCGGCGGGGCTCGTGTCGGACATGGCGGCTTCTTCGACGGGGTGACGGAAGCGGGCGGGGCGGTTCGCCCGGAACCGTTGTCATATTGTAACAAATCCCGGCAAAGGAAGACGGTGTCACACGGTTTCGCGACCGGTGCCGCCCATCGATTGCACGCCGGACAAGCTTTGCTCTAGGCAGGCGGGGCCGCCGGGGAACACCCGCGCGGTTCGCCACAGAAAAGCACCAGCGGTCGCATTGTTGTGAGTGGCGTTCCGGCGCGAATCGTACCCGTCTCAGCCAGCCCGGTCACTTCGTCCGGACGCAGAAGAACAGCCATGGACGCCCGAAACCCGCTGGAACAGGACGAGACGGCCCTGGCACCGCCGCGCCATCGCCGGTGGTCGAGGCCCCTCCTCGTCGTCGCGCTCCTGGCGGTCGCGGGCACCCTGGCCTTCGCCTTCCCGGATCGGGCCCGCGAGGCCGGCTCCGGCCTCGTCGCCGCGGTGACCGGCCTGTTCGGCGCCTCGGGCGACTCCGATCCGGGCATCGACGCCGTGAAGGCCGGCCCGGTGGAGCGGGTGTTCCGGCCCTCCAAGGAGCAGCGGGCCGCCTTCGAGATCCTGCCGGTGGCCACCCAGATGTTCCGCCCGGAGGGCTCCGCCGAGGGCCGCATCGCCCTCAACGACGACGACAACGTGCCGGTGGTCTCGCCCTATGCGGGCCGGG
>CAXTCV010000162.1:3095-8358 GCA_964242725.1 uncultured Methylobacterium sp. | reverse complement strand
CGTGACGGTGGCGCAGGCGACCCCGCCGACCATCGCCCCGCAGACGGCCTCGCTGCAGCGCTGAATCGTTCGGTCATCGGAGGGCCGGCCCGCACGCGCGGGTCGGCCTTTTTCATGGCCGGCTGACCGCCGTCACGCGTCCTGGGGCTCCCGCCGCGGGGCCGGTCCACCCGCCTGGTGGGCCGCCCGCAGGGACGCCGCCATGCCCTGGAGCCGGGCCTGCGGATCCTCCGGCTGGATCACCCCCGCCGACATCACCAGCTTGGCCGCTTCGTCGACGCTGATGGCGAGCTCCACCACCTCGGCCCGGGGCAGGTAGAAGAAGAACCCCGTGGTCGGGTTGGGCGCGCAGGGCAGGAACACCCCGACCAGCTCGTCCGCGGCCGCCCCCCGGGCCCGGAGCGGGCCCTCGACCTCGGGGGCCGCGGGGGCCGACAGGAACACCACCGACCATGTCCCCTTCACGGGGAACTCCACCAGCCCGACGGTGCGGAACGAGGTGCCGTTGGCCGAGAACAGGGTCTCGAAGATCTGGCGCAGGCCCTTGTAGAGGCCGGAGATCACCGGGGTCCGGGCGAGCAGCACCTCGCCGAACTCGATCACCGAGCGGCCGACGAGGTTGGCCGTGAGGAAGCCGAGCAGCGTCACCGCCAGGAACGCGATGACGAGGCCGAGGCCGGGAATCGAGAACGGCAGGTAATGGTCGGGCAGGTAGCTCGCCGGCACCAGCGGCTTCACGAAGGAATCGATCAGCGCGATGAACCACCACGTGATGTAGGCGGTGATCGCCAGGGGCCCGGCCACGATGATGCCGGTGAGGAAGTAGGTGCGCAGCCGGCCCCGGGCGCTGACCCGGGTCTTGCGGGCGGCGCTGCCGGGCGCGGGGGCGTCGGGCTCGGGGACCTGGATCGGCGGGGGACTCGGCGCCACGGCTGCCCTCTCGGCCGCTCGACGCGCGGCGATCCTGCTGCGGGGGCCATCCCCCGATGGCACAGGTAGCGGCTGCGCTTGCCCGCCTCAAGGGCGCTCCGCCCCGGGCGGCGGCACGCGCGCGCCGCCGTCAGGCCCCCGCGCCGGAGACCGCGAGGTCGAGGGGCGGCATCGCGTCCCGGGGGATCACGGCGCCGCGATGCCCGATCACCGCGCCGGCGAGGCGGTGCGCCCGGGCAGCGGCCGCCTCCGGGGCCAGCCCGGCCATGCGGGCGGCGAGATAGCCCGCCGCGAAGCTGTCGCCCGCGGCGGTCGTGTCGACCACCCGTGCCACCGGCCCGGCCGGCACCGCCACGTCGGATCCCCCGTGCAGCACCCGGGCGACCGGTTCGGGACCGTTCGAGGCCTTGAGCACGATCTCGGCCCGGCCGCGGTGGCGCAGCACCGCGTCCTCGCCCGCCGCGCCGAACAGCCAGTCCAGATCCTCCACCGAGGCGAAGATCAGGTCGGCCTGCGCCAGGGCCGTCCGGAACGCGGCCTGGGCGGACGCCCGGTCGGGCCAGCCGCGGGGCCGGTAATTGGTGTCGAAGGCGACGCGCCCGCCCCGGGCGCGCAGGGCCGCCAGGGTCTCGGACAGGGCGGCGCGGCCGGCCTCGCCGTAGAGCGAGAGGCTGATGCCGGAGACGTAGACGAGGTCGTAGGCCGTCAGGGCGGCCCGGGTCCCGGCGGCCCCCGGTTCGGCGAACAGGTCCCGGGCCGCGGCCTGGTCGCGCCAGTAATGGAAGCTGCGCTCGCCGGCCCCGTCCGTGCGGATGATGTAGAGGCCCGGCATCCGGCCGGCCAGGTAGCGGATCCGGCCGAGGCCGATCCCCTCGCGGCCCCAGGCCGCCGCCATCTCGGCGCTCCAGGCGTCGTCGCCGAGGGCGGTCACGTAATCGACCGCGACGCCGAGGCGGGCGAGGTAGAGCGCGGTGTTCAGCGTGTCGCCGCCGAAGCCGCGGGCGAGGCTCCCGTCCGGGCGCTCCGACAATTCGACCATGCACTCGCCGATGCAGGCGACCTTCATGTGGCTCCTCCCGGTGCGCCGACCCGCTCCCCGTCGTTCGGCCCGCTCGACGCCCCGGGGCGGTCGTGCGGGCGTCGGTGGGAACCGGGCGCCACACGGGCTTATATCCGCGCCGGATGATGTTGTCTTGAGTGTGCATCCGCCGACAGACACCTGTCGTCAATGGATATTTTCAATATTCAAGGTCGGAATATTCGAGATTATATCGACGATCAACGCGCCCCGGTCATTGCGACAAGACTTATGAATCTGTTTCAGGGGTTGGAAACTGCGCGGTTTAAGCCTGCTTTAGTGCGTGAAGCGGTAAGGGCGTCCCTTGTCCGATCCGAACGCATGCCGGCCGCGGCGTCTCAGGCCAAGCCTCGCCGATCCCGACCCCGGTCGGGCTCATCGAGGTCCGGTATCGGACGGGCGCCGGGATCCGCGCGCGTGATGGCGATCGCGCTTCACCGGTTCCGTCTCCTGCACGGAAACCATGTCCGAAGTTCAGGCCTGCGCTGGCGTCGATCCAGAAAGCAGTTTCCACTGTTGCGGGGCGGTTGACCCTGTGAAATGCTCGCCGGTGCCGAACGTGTTCCGAGTTCCGGCCGCGTCCTGAATCTTGCCGCGTCATCGATTCGTCTGTCGCTCGGTGCGAGGCCGGCGAGAATCATCTGTCGAATGCCCCGGGTTCTCTGGTATGTTTCACTCCGCTCTCAGTGCTCTGACGTTCTCGTCCGGAGAGTTCCTGACCATCACCGAAGGTCGGGGGATCAGCGGCGCCTGGAGCTGGGTTTTCGCCGGCGGCGAGCAGGTCTGGTCACCGGGCTTCTACCGCCTGCTCGGCCTCGTCCCCAATGCCGCGAAGCCGCATTACGAACTGCTGCTCTCCCTGATCCATCCGGATGACCGGCCCCTGATGCCGTCGCTCGCCGATGTCTGGCAGGGTCACGTCCCGCGGGAGGCGATCGTCCGGGTGCTGCGCCCGAACGGCACGCAGCGCACCCTGTCGCTGACGATGGAGATGCGCTTCTCGGCCGAGGGGCGGCCCGTGGCCGTCAACGGCACGGCCCTCGACGTGAGCGACCGCGAGCAGCTGGCCCATGCGCGGCACGACGAGCGGCGGCGCCGGGCGGCGCTCTACCTGACCGAGCGCATCGCCACCTTCTCGATGGGGCTCGACCTCGTCCGCGAGCTGCCCTTCGAGATGGCGCAGGTCCACGGTGTCCCGTTCGAGGGGATCTGCAGCAATCCCTTCCTGCTGATCGTTCCCGAGGAGCGGGCGGCCTTCCGGGCGATGGCCGAGGAGCATATCGAGCAGCGGACGGTCTACCAGGGGACCGCCCATGAGCGCCTCGCGGACGGGGAGCTCTGGCACTTCCGGATTCTCACGATGCCGGTCTGGGATCCCGACGGTACGTATCTCGGCCGGTGCGGTCTCAAATACCCGGTCGGCGCCGCCGCGCGGGTTCCCGCGCCCCTCCGGGCGGGTCTGGAGCAGTCCGTGACCGGCCACCACCTCCGCGCCGCGCGGGCGCTGCTCGACTGGTCGATGATGGACTTGGCTCAGGCGAGCGGCCTGTCGCACTCCACGGTCCGGCGCCTGGAGGACGACAGCGAGCATCGCGGGAGCCGCTCCCGTCTCCACGCCGTCGAGGCGCTGCGCCGCGCGGGGGCCCGCTTCGTGGCGATGGACGACGGAACCCTGGCGGTGGCGAGGACCTGAACCCGGCGCCGTCGCAATCCGCGGGGCCGATCGTGCGGCCCCTGCCCCGTCGCTCGGGTAACGGCATCGGCGCGCCGGAGCCGTCGGTCGGACCGCGATCCGGCCGCCCTGACGACCCCGTCTTCGGCAAGGCGGGGTCCGGAACGTCCTTTGCGCGCCGTCCGGATGCGACGCACCGGCGCGGCCGGATCGGGCCGCCGCCGGTGGCGCGGCGACCGCGCCTCTCAGGCCGCCTTATGGCCGAGCTGGATCGCCTTGGCGATCTGCGACCGCTTGGCGGCGTAGCCCGGGGCGACCATCGGGTAATCGGCCGGCAGGCCGTACTTGGCCCGGTAGCGCTCGGGCGTCAGGCCGTGGGCGGTGAGGTGGCGCTTGAGGGTCTTGTAGGACCGGCCGTCGATGAAGCTGATCAGGCCGTCATGCTGGATCGAGGCCTCGATCTGGGTCGCGCTCGGCCCGGTCCAGCCGGCGCCCGAGGTCCCGTTCTGCAGGACCGAGATGGCCGTGTGAACCTGATCGATCAGGACAGGCAGGTCGCCGACACCAACCGCGTTCCGAGAGACATAGGCTGCGACCAGGGAAGCCGTGCACTTGATCAGGTCCGTATTCGGATCTGAGGTCTTTTCATACAGATCGATGGTGTTCATGGAATCCCCCGGTTACGCGAAGAAGCAAAGCGATCCGACAGGGGACGGAAGACCGATGCGACGATCGGAATTCCCCCATCCGTCTCCTGTCGAAATGCTTCAGATGTGCCGAAATCGGCGCCTAAGAATACAAAAAAGACGTCAAATATCTAGTGTTTATCTTAGGATAAGCTTTGAACATATTTTGCTCTGGCGCGTAAACGTGAGGTTTACTTGCCGCGAAGTCGCGACAATTATTGCGCACCCTCGGGGATTGAGCGGCATCACCCGCGCGATGACTTCAAATGCCCATGCGATGACAGGGTGCGGGCGCGCGAATCAGTCCCGGAGACGCGTTCCAACCGTTCGATGCGGGGCCCCGGGTACCGTCGCGATGGCGCATAGGTATGTGTCACGGTGCCCGCTGGCGGGCCGGCCGCGCCCGCTCGCGGGCCCGGCGGCGTGTTCGCGGCCGCGCGCGCCTCGATCATCGAAGACGCGGATATTAGTTCGGATGTTGCAAGTTTTATTGCAGAGATGTTGAGATGTTTGCCGATCCATCAGTCTAAGGGCAGCCCGGGATCCGGCCGTCAAGCCCCGGTCTCCGCGCGGCGATATAGTATTTTGGATGCACTTGACCGCGCGCGGGAACGCCCGCGCCGCAGCTCCGGCGAGCCCGCGAGGCGGTCTGGCAGACGGGCGGCACCGTTCCGCCGTCGAGCCGGGTCCTGCGGTGCGTCCGATCTTCAGGAATCGTTAAGAGGATCCGCCTGTCGGTCGCTTGCGCGGTCGTGCACCCGAGGTGTGATCAGAAAAGGCCTCGGCACGGGCGCGGATGTTGCTGCCGGAGAACCGTGCGGAGCGCCCGATCATCGCACGATCCGTGCGGTGGAGGTGGACCATGCCCCGACCAACCTGCGGTCGATGTTGCGCGCC
>CAXTCV010000162.1:0-2995 GCA_964242725.1 uncultured Methylobacterium sp. | reverse complement strand
GCGCCGGGCCCGGGAAGCGCCGGGCCCGAGAACGACGTGGCCGGGCGCTTCCTGCCCTCCCACGCCGCCGAGGTGGCGGAGTGGTGCCCGCCGTCGCCGTGACCCTGAACGGCATCGACGGCCCCGGCTGCGGGCGGTCCGGGCGGCGTATCGCCGCGCCGCCGTCTACACCGTCATCAGCCGCGACGGCTCGACCAGGACGGCCCGGGCGCTCGACGTCCCGGTCGAGGGCGCGTTCAGCCGCGGCGGCCGGCCGGGGCCGACGCTCATCGTGGTCGCGGGCTACGGGACCGCCCTGTGGCGGATGTCGACCAGCCTGGACATGCTGCCGATCGGCGTCGTGTGGCTCTACGGCGAGACGGTGAACCCGACGATGCGCGCGGGCATCGCGGTGATCACCGTGGGCGTGACCATCCTGGCCACCGGCCGGGGCCAGCACCGACGCCCGCGCGAGGTCTCAGAACCGGCCGGCGATGGTCAGGCGCACCGCCGTGGGCTCCACCGGGTGGAACACCCGGTC
The DNA here is from genome assembly GCA_964242725.1 of uncultured Methylobacterium sp. Lineage (GTDB taxonomy): Bacteria > Pseudomonadota > Alphaproteobacteria > Rhizobiales > Beijerinckiaceae > Methylobacterium. The sequence continues at coordinate 2,475 of CAXTCV010000162.1, read as the reverse complement.
GATCAGCCCCTCGGCCGGCTCGCCGGGCAGGCGTGAGACGTACGCGTAGGTGATCTGGTCGGATTTGCTGTTGGTCAGGTTCAGCACGTCCAGCGAGACGCTGACGCCGTTCTCGAACGCGTAGCCGATCCGGCCGTTGACGAGCGCGGTCGCCCGGGACCGGATCGAATTGTCCTCGATCAACGGCCGCGGGCCGAAATAGCGGAGCCGCACGCTTCCGAACCAGCCGAGCGGCTCACCGAAGGTGACGCCCGCGGACGCGATGGTGGTGGGCGCCTCCGGCACCCGGTTGCCCACCGGATCGAAGTCCGAGAAGCGGGCGTTGGTGACCGTGAGATCCCCCTCCAGCGACAGGAAGGGCGTCACCGCGTAGCGGTTGGTCCATTCGACGCCGAAGCGCCGGGTCGGGCGGCTCGGCTCCGTGGTGCCGGTGTCGCCCTGGAACAGGTTCTCCGAGGCGAAGTCGAGCCGGAACAGGGCGAGGCTGGTCTCGAGCCCGGCGATCGAGCGGTTGCGGAGCCCCACCTCGTAGCCCGTGGAGGGTACCAGGAACGGCGCGCGGGTGGTGTTGAACAAGGCGCTCGTGGGATCGACCGTGGCGGTCACGCCGCGCACGTCGTTCGAGTGGAAGCCGCCGCCGTAATTCACGTAGAGTTCGGTGTCGAACCACGGCCCGAGCGTCAGGCCGAGCTTCGGGTTGACGATACCGGCGCGCGCCCTGCCGGAATTGGCCGGCGTGTCGGAGGCGACGCGGGCGGCGTAGCCGTCCGCCCGGACGCCGAGGCTGGTGCGCAGCCAGTCGGTCCAGCGCACCCGGTTGTCGAGGTAGACGGCCCCGCTCGTCTCCAGCACGCGGTCGTCGAGCACGCCGGAGCGGAACCGCCGGTCGGTGGTGTTGGACAGCCCGACCCGGATCGAGTCGGTCCGGGTCTGGACGCCGATCTCGTTCTCCATCGGCATGCCGAACAGATCGCCCTGGAAGATGTGCAGCGCCTCGCCGCCGCCGATGAGGCGCTGGTCGATCTGGTGGAACTGGTCGCCGTTGACGGGATCGTTGAGAAAATAGGTGAAGTCGTTGAACAGGTTGAGCTGCGAGCGGATCACGTAGGCCGAGGCCCGGGTGAGGCCGGTGTCGTCCGTCGCGCTGAAACGCCCCGACAGCGAGAAGCGGCTCGTGTCGCCCCCGTCGGACGGGTTCAGGGTGCCGTAGCGGCCGATCAGGCCCTCAGCGACCGCCCGCTCGGGGATCTGGTTGGTGGCCGTCCAGCGGGCCGCGTAGGCCATGCCGGTGACGGAGAACCCGTCGGGCGCCGTGCCCTGGCTGTAGCGGGCCACCGTGCTGATCTTGCGCAGGGCATCCGGCACCACCCAGGGGCCGTCATAGACCTGTGCGTCGGCGGCGACCAGGAGGTTGCCCTCGGCGAGCGGCGCCGAGGCGATGCTGAGCGCGCGCCGGTAGCCGAAGCTCCCGATCGAGGTCAGCGCGAGGTTCCTCTGGACGCTGTCGAGGTAGTCGATCCGCACCGAGCCCGCGGAGGCGAAGTCGCCGTCGCGGACGAAGTACGGCCCCTTGTGGAATTCCACGGCGCCGACGAGCTCGGGGATCAGGAAGTTGATGTCGGCATAGCCCTGGCCGTGGGCGTGGGTGCGCATGTTGAGCGGCATGCCGTCCAGGAACAGGGCGATGTCGGTGCCGTGATCGAGGTTGAAGCCGCGCAGGAAGAACTGGTTGGCCTTCCCCTCCCCGGAATGCTGCGTGACGATCAGGCCCGGCACCTCCTCCAGCACCTCGCCGGGGCGGGTCACCGGGCGGCTGTTGAGCTGCGCCCCGGTGATGACGCCGGCGCTCGCCGCATCCACGGCGCGCAGCGGGCCGCCGATCCCGGTCACGCCGCCGACGTAGCCCGCATGCGCGGCCGGACCGGCGCTCGGGACCGGCGCGGCGGCTTCGGCGGTGACCGAGATCTCGTCGAGCCGCGTCTCGGCGCCCCCGGGATTGGGGGGCCGGTCCTGGGCCGAAGCTGTAGCGATCAGGGACGCCGAGACGGCGAGGGCGAGGGCGGGGCGCGCGCAGCGCACGGACGGACGGGTCACGGGGGCCTCGGGGACGGCTGTGGCACGTCACCGCGAACGAGGCCGTACCGGCCGCCGCGGCAGCCGGTCCGACACCCCCCCGGAACACCCCGTCCGGCGGACCTCGCGTGTGACCACGGCTGACGGCAGGTCTCCTGGCTCGCGGGTCGCCGCCCTCCCGTCGTCTTCCCGGGCGAGGCCGCCCAGTGACGTGGTGACGAGAAGGCTCACCGCTTACAGTTGCGGGGGCAGCCGCGGTTTTGGGCAGGCCCGCACCGCGTTCCCTTTTGATCCCCGAGGGGAACCGTCGCGCTCACCATCGATCGAGGACCCGGCCGGCGTCAACATGCCGGGACCGGTTGACCGCCGCTGTGGCCCTCCGGCGACAATTCCGAAGACTTG
>CAXTCV010000161.1:6420-8371 GCA_964242725.1 uncultured Methylobacterium sp. | reverse complement strand
GCCGCGTCCTTCTCGACGTGCTTGCGGTACTCGTCCAGCGTGGTCGCGCCGACGCAGTGCAGCTCGCCGCGGGCGAGCGCGGGCTTCAGGAGGTTCGAGGCGTCCATGGCCCCGTCCGCCTTTCCGGCGCCGACCAGCGTGTGCATCTCGTCGATGAACAGGATGATGCCGCCCTCGGCCGCGGTGACCTCGGAGAGCACGCCCTTCAGCCGCTCCTCGAACTCACCCCGGTACTTCGCGCCGGCGATCAGCGCGCCCATGTCGAGGGCGAGCAGGCTCTTGTCCCGCAGGCTCTCCGGCACGTCGCCGTTGACGATGCGCAGGGCCAGCCCCTCGACGATCGCGGTCTTGCCGACGCCCGGCTCGCCGATCAGGACCGGGTTGTTCTTGGTGCGCCGGGACAGGACCTGGATGGTCCGCCGGATCTCCTCGTCGCGGCCGATCACCGGGTCGAGCTTGCCCTCCCGGGCGGCCTCGGTCAGGTCGCGGGCGTATTTCTTGAGCGCGTCGTAGGCGTTCTCGGCCGAGGCGTTGTCGGCGGTGCGGCCCTTGCGCAGCGCGGTGATCGCAGCGTTCAGCGAGGCGGGGGTGACGCCCGCCGCCTGAAGCGCGCGGCCGGCCTCGGACTCCTTCTCCACCGCCAGGGCCAGGAGCAGGCGCTCGACCGTCACGTAGGAATCGCCCGCCTTCTCGGCGGCTTTCTCGGCGGTGTCGAACAGGCGCATCAGCTCCCGCGTCGCCTGGGGGGACGACGCATTGCCCGAGACCTTCGGCTGCTTGGCAAGCCACTGCTCGGTCTGGGCGAGCGCCACGCGCGACTGGCCGCCGGCGCGGTCGATCAGGCCGGCGCACAGGCCCTCCGGATCGTCGAGCAGCACCTTCAGCAGGTGGCCCGGCTGAAGCTGGGGATGTCCCTCACGCATCGCGAGGTTCTGAGCCGCCTGCACGAAGCCGCGGGCGCGCTCGGTATATTTTTCGATGTTCATGCACACTCCTCCCGTACCGGCATCCACCGCCCGATGAGAGGCGCGGCGCCACCGAAACGTCGCCCTCCGGCACGCTGCCGCATGAGGACCCCGGCGCCATCGATGGCCGCCGGTAGCCCGGATGTGGTGTTGCAATTGGGCACCACAAGGGGCGATGGGGGACTTGCGTGAGCGGGCCATTCAAGGCCACGCTCCGCGCATGACCGCTTCGATTCACGTCAGCGCCCTCTATCGCTATCCGGTGAAGGGATTGAGCCCCGAACCCCTCGAGCGGGCCGAGTTGGAGACAAGCGGTTTCTTTCCCGGTGACCGGCTCTACGCCATCGAGAACGGCCCGTCGGGTTTCGACGCGGTCGCCCCCCGGCACCAGCCCAAGACCAAGTACCTGATGCTGATGCGCGACGAGGCGCTCGCCCGTCTGCGCACCCGCTACGACGACGCCACGGCGACGCTCATCGTCGAGGGCTGCGGCGAGCCGCTAGCCTTCCGCCTCGACACCGAGGCGGGGCGCAGCGGGCTGGCGGAGCTGATGCGGCGGTTCGTTCCCCAGAGCCTGCGGGGCGAACCGAGGGTGCTCGCCGCCCCGCCGCAATACCGCTTCACGGATTCGCCCATCGGCTACGTCTCGCTGATCAGCCGGGCAAGCGTGGCGGCGGTCGAGGATTACCTCGGCACGCCGGTCGACCCCCTGCGATTCCGCGGCAACCTGCTGGTGGACGGCCTTGCGCCCTTCGCCGAGCTGGAGATGGTCGGGCAGGTGATCGAGGCGCCGAGCGGCCTGCGGCTCAAGATCACCAAGCGCACGGTGCGCTGCGCGGCGACCAACGTCGATCCGGCGAGCGGCATCCGCGACTGCGACATTCCGTGGACCCTCGACGCCCGTCTGGGTCACCGCGACCTCGGTGTCTACGCCGAGGTGATCGCCGGCGGGGCCGTCGCCAAGGGGGATGCGTTGCGGCTGGTGG
>CAXTCV010000161.1:4986-6320 GCA_964242725.1 uncultured Methylobacterium sp. | reverse complement strand
CGCGTCCTCGGGATCGACAACCTCAACGACTATTATGCGGTCTCACTGAAGGAGAGCCGCCTCAACGAACTCGCGCCCTACGAGCGGTTCACGTTCCGCAAGGTCGATCTCGCCGACCGCGCGGCCACGGAGGCGATCTTCACGGAGACGGCGTTCGATACGGTCATCCATCTCGCCGCCCAGGCGGGCGTGCGCCACTCGCTCGACAACCCCCACGTCTATGTCAGGAGCAACGTCGAGGGCTTCCTCCACGTCCTGGAAGGATGCCGCCACAATCGCGTGGGTCATCTTCTCTACGCCTCGTCGAGCTCGGTCTACGGTGCTGTGACGCAGATGCCGTTCTCGGTCCGCCAGAACGTCGATCACCCGGTCAGCCTCTACGCGGCCACCAAGAAGGCGAACGAACTCTTCGCTCACAGCTACAGCCACCTCTACGGCATCCCCTGCAGCGGCCTGCGCTTCTTCACGGTCTACGGGCCCTGGGGCCGCCCGGACATGGCGCTGTTCCTGTTCACGCGGGCGATCCTGGCGGACGAACCGATCAAGGTCTTCGCCCACGGGCAGATGCAGCGCGACTTCACCTATATCGACGACGTCGTGGAAGGCGTCGTTCGCCTTGCCGACACGCCGGCCGAGGCCGATCCGGCCTGGGACTCGAACGCGCCCAATCCCGGGACCAGCGGCGCACCCTATCGGATCTACAACATCGGCACCCATCAGCCGGTACCGCTCCTACGCCTGATCGACGTGCTGGAGACCTGTTTGGGCCGCACGGCGCGCAAGGAGTTCCTGCCGCTCCAGCCCGGCGACGTGCCCGCGACCTACGCGGATGTGGATGCCCTCACCGAGGCGACCGGATACGCGCCCAGCACCCCCATCGAGGTGGGGGTGGAGCGGTTCGTCCGCTGGTATCGGGACTACTATCGCGTCTGAACGCGATCACGGCGTCCCTCCGGCGCGGTCCCGCCCTGCCCGGGCAGCTGCCCGGATTCGACGCGGCTGGAAGCGGCTCAGTAGCGGTCCTCGGACGTCACGCCGCCACCCGGCTCCACCTCGGGCGTCTGGTCCGGAAGCGGCTCTTCCCGATCCGGGCGCGGTCTGGTCGCTGCGCGTCGCGGCGCCGGCGTTGCCTTCGGCGGAGCGGCCAATGCGGCCCTCCCGGCCGGACCCGGTGGTCCCGGAGGACCCGCCGGTCCCGGCGCGCCCCGCGGACCGGGCGCGCCCGCCGGGCCGGGCGGGCCGGTCTCCCCGGCGGGCCCGGCCTCGCCGACGGGACCAGCCGGTCCCGGATTGCCCTGCAGGCCGAGGGATCCGGCGGCGCCCGCCACTCCGGC
>CAXTCV010000161.1:0-4886 GCA_964242725.1 uncultured Methylobacterium sp. | reverse complement strand
CCTGCTGTCCGCAGCCTGCGACCACGACGCTGCGCGACTGCTTCGGCGTCTGCACCGTCGCGATGCAGGTGGCCGGATGATACACCACGTGGAACTCGAAATAGCCGCGGCTGTCCGTCCGCTGCGGGAACTGGCCATCGAGCGTGATCTCGCTGTCCTCATCGGCGTAGCCGACGATCCAGAGGTCGCCACCCGTGATTTTCGCCGCCTCGATGCGCATCTCGGCCCAAGCGGGGGCCGCCCAGGCGGTCCCGACGGCGACGATCCAGCAGAGGGCGTGGCGCTTACGCGCTGCGCACATGGCAATGTCCATGATCATTTGAGCGGCCACCATGCCGCACGGCTTAGGTTAAGCAATAACCCAACCGAAAGACCGAACGCGGAAAATGCGAGTTTTCCAAGGGTCATTGCCGCAATTCGATATTCACGATGCGAATTCGCCCGGACGGCCGGGATCATTCGGCCGGCGATCGCACCGGCGGACCGCGCCGAGCCTGCCGGCAGCTGCCCTTGGCGGGCCGATCCAGGCACGAAGACCCAGGTCCGGCCATCCGAACCGACAAATGCATGCGCCGCGCCGCGTTCGCGCCGGAGCAGTCACAACCCTGTCACCAGGCGTCGATCAGGCGGCCTCGGTGCAGGTCACGAGCAGCGTGGCCTTCAGGACCGGCACCTGCATCGGACGGCCGAGGTGATATCCCTGGAGGAACGGGCAACCCATCGTCTGGAGGATGCGCAGGTCCTCGTCGGACTCGACCCCCTCGGCCACGACCTCAAGCCCGAGAAGGCGGCCCAGGCCGAGGACCGCGAGGACCAGACCGTGCTTGTCATCACAGCTGCCGAGGCCGGTGACGAAGCTCCGATCGATCTTGATCCGATCCGCCCGAAGCTGACGCAGGGACGAGAGCGACGAGTAGCCGATGCCGAAGTCGTCGAGGGCTACCCGGATACCCGCGCGTGACAGCGCTTGCAGCTTGCCCTGGACGGCGCCGATATCGAGGGCGGTCTCCTCGGTGATCTCGATTTCCAGCATGGATGGCGGCAGATCGAGCTCCTGCAGACGCCCGATGACGATCTCGTCCACCGGCACCTGCGCCATTTCCCGCGGCGAGACGTTCATCGCGACGCGAACGTCGCCGAAGCCCCGGTCGCGCAGGACCAGCATCATCGCGCAAACCTGTTCGAGGATGTAGCGGAGAAGCGACTCGGTCAGGCCGGCTGTGGCCGCCGTGGCGATCAGATCAGGGGGGGAAATCCAGCCGAGACGCGGATGCTCCCAGCGCACCAGCGCTTCCAACCCCACCAGCGTCGTCGCGTCCATGGCATAGATCGGCTGAAACCAAACCTCGGGGGCGGCCTCAGCGAGGGCCGTCGAGAGGTCACGCTCCAGGTCGCGGCGCATCTGCAGGCGATCGCGCAGGCCCGCGTCGAACATCCGGAAATGGTTCCGGCCCACCGCCTTCGCGGCATACAGCGCCTCGTCGGCGCAACTCAGCATGTCCGTCAGGCTCGGCTCCGGGCCTGAATGAACGCCGATGCTGACCCCGAGCCGGCCCGCGTCGAAACCGTCGAACGGCTGCCCCACCGCCGCGACGAGACGCGCCGCGAGCTGATCCTGCGGCACGCCGGTGGCGGCGGGATCGTACAGCACCGCGAACTCGTCGCCGCCCAGCCGCGCCGCGAGACCGTTCTCCGGAAGCGCGGCGCTGATGCGCCGGGCGACCTCGACCAGCACCCGATCGCCGGCCTTGTGGCCGTAGACGTCGTTGATGAACTTGAAGCCGTCGAGGTCGAGCAGCAGAAGGCCGAGCGAGCCATCCCGGAGGCGGTCCTCCGCCTGCTGGATGAAGCCCGCCCGATTCAGGAGACCGGTGAGATCGTCGTGCGTGGCGCGGCGGCGCATCTCGTCAGCCAGTGCGCTCACGCTCGCGTGAGCCTCCGCGCGCGACCGCGCCAGCGCGGTGGCCTCGTTCTTGAGCCGGCTCGCCTCCCGGAAACCGGCCTCGCTCCGGAACGCGGTGTGCGTCAGGGCCAGGAGGTAGAGCAGCACGCAGGCTGCGAGGCAGTTCCGGTCGAAGTCGCCGGCCGCGCAGAGACAGACGATGACCGAGAGCAGCGGCAGCACGATGAAGGCCAACGGGATCCGCGCGTAGGCGGTCCCGTGCGTCACCGCTCCGGCGGTGATGCCGCAGGTGATGGCGAGATAGAACAAGGTCTGCGCGGAGGTGTAGCCGTCGCAGAGCAGCGGTTGGCCGGACCAGACCAGGCCGGACAGGCACGCCGCCGCAGTGCATGCACGCAGGTGACGACTGACCGACAGCGCCGCCGCAGCGGCCATGGCCGGCGGTGTCTCGGCCGTCAGGGTCAGGCCGAGACAGGGGGCGCGGCACAGGCCGATGCGGACAAGGTTGGCGCAGGTCGAGACCGCGAACCAGATGACCCCGGCTTCGCCGTGCCCGCTCCGATACGCGACCAGCATGCTCGCCAGCCCGAGCATCATGTTGACGGGGATCGCAGCGAGGACGCTGCTGCGCATGGCCGCGAGCTGGTCCCGTCGGACGAGGGCGCGCGAATGCGGTCCGGCGAGATCGAAAACCTCGCCGCGGCCGGGCGAATCCGGATCGAATCTCTCCTGGTCCCGAACGATCATCACGCGTCCATTCAGAAGCGTGCGATCATCCCTATCGAATCGTAAGATATCGTTGCGGGATCACCGATAAAGATGGGCCGTCCGGACGGACCCGATCTTCGCTGGCTGAAGACGACGGTTCGGGTATCGTTCCGGCTGTGCCGCCGGACATCGCATCGCATCCCGGGCGGCGTCCGGGTCTTGGATCCGTCATGGCCCTCACGCGCGACCTCCTCGACGTCCGGACCATCTACCACGAGGCCGCCGTGCGGGATTTCCCCCTGGGCCAGGCCATCCTCGCACGCTTCCCCGACGCCGAACTCATCCCGGTGCCGTCCCATTGGAACATCCCGGAGCTGCATGGAAACGCCGGATCCGTGGAGGATTGGGTGCGGATCAAGCGCTCGACCCTGGTGCTCGGGGTGAAGAAGAGCCTCACGATGCGTCCGAACGGCCGCAGCGCCCATTTCATCGCGCCATCGACGTCCAACGGCTGCGCCATGGCCTGCGCCTATTGCTACGTGCCCCGCCGCAAGGGCTTCGCGAACCCGATCTCGCTGTTCGTGAATATCGAGCAGGCCTGCGCGGCGATCAGCCGGCACGCCGGACGCCAGGGGCCCCTCCGCGAACCCGACACGATCGATTCGGCGTCTTGGGTCTACGATATCGGCGAGAACGCCGACCTCTCTGTGGACGCCACCGTGAGCGACGGCGTCCGGAGCCTGATCACGCTGTTTCGCGGACTTCCGAACGCCAAGGCGTCCTTCGCCACCAAGGCGGTGAACCGCGCCCTCCTGGACTACGATCCGCAGGGCAAGACACGGATCCGCTTCTCGCTCATGCCCGCACGCATCGCCAAGATCGTCGACGTGCGCACCGCCCCGATCCCGGAGCGGATTGCCGCCATCGATGACTTCGTGAATGCCGGCTACGAGGTGCACGTCAATTTCTCGCCGGTGATCCTGTACGAAGGCTGGGAGGCCGACTGGCGCGCACTCTTCGCCGAGATCCACGGCTCGCTGTCGGACGCCGCGAAGGCGCAGCTCAAATGCGAGATCATCCTGCTCACCCACAACGCGGATCTCCACGCCGTGAATCTGGGCTGGCATCCGCGGGCCGAGGATCTGCTGTGGCGGCCAGATATCCAGGAGGTTAAGGTCTCGGAGGGCGGCGGCAGCAATCTGCGCTACCGGGCCGGCTGGAAGGGCCAATGGCTCGCCCGGTTCAAGAGCCTGCTTGCCGAGACCATGCCCTACTGCACGGTCCGCTACGCGTTCTGAACTCCCGGCCATCCACCGCGTTGGAGCGCCAGCATCGGCCCGGCTTCGATGTCCCGGGCGCGATGTCAGCGGAGAGGATCGTGGGGATGTCCAGGCACGAGGCCTATATCGATGATGCCGTGGCCCTCGCCACGGAGAACGTGGCGGCCGGAGGCGCGCCCTACGGGGCCGTGATCGTGCGCGACGGAGCCGTCCTCGTCCGCGCGGCCAACACCGTCCACGCGACGAACGACCCCAGCGCCCATGCCGAGATGGTGGCGTTGCGCGAGGCAAGCCGGATCCTGGGTCGGCGCGATCTCTCCGACTGCATCATGTACGCGAGCGGACGCCCCTGCCCGATGTGCCATGCCGCGATGCGCCTGGCGGGCTTCAAGCAGGGCTATTTCGCCTTCTCGGCCGAGGAGGCGGAAGAGCATGGCGCCGGCAGTGCTGCGATCTACGCCGAACTGTGCCAGCCCCTCGACGCGCAACCGATGAAGCTCCGCCAGCTCCGACCGGCGGGGGACTCACCCTACACGGCGTGGCGGGCGCGGCGGAACGCCTGACGCGTCAGTGCGTCCAGGGGGCGGTGCGATTGAACTTGAAATTGTCCGAGTAGGACAATCCCTTGCGCAGCGCGGGCTTCTCCGGTTGCTCGACCCGGTAGGCGATGCCCTCGCGTTGGGCGTAGGCCACCGCCTCCTCCTCCGTGTCGAATTCCAGCCGGACCTGCTGCATCATGTCGGAGGATCCGTTCCAGCCCATAAGCGGATCGATCTCGCGCGGGCTGGTCCGGTCGAACTCCAGGACCCACTGCTTGGTGCGGGCGAGGCCCGACTGCGTGGCATCCCGGGACGGACGGAAGATGCGGGCGCTCGGCATCTGAGGCGACATGCTCCTGATCGAATGGTCGGGGCGATAGGATTCGAACCTACGACCCCCTGGTCCCAAACCAGGTGCGCTACCAGACTGCGCCACACCCCGACACCCCGCTAGGG
>CAXTCV010000160.1:0-8575 GCA_964242725.1 uncultured Methylobacterium sp. | reverse complement strand
CCGCCCAGCGTCTTCGACATCGTCATGATGTCCGGCACGACGTCGAAGTGCTCGGCGCCGGTGCGGGTGCCGATCCGGCCGAAGGCGGTCTGCGCCTCGTCGAAGATCAGCAGCATGCCGCGGGCATCGGCAGCCTCCCGCAGGGCGACCAGGAACGAACGGGGCGGCACCAGCACGCCGCCCGCGCTGATCACCGGCTCGACGATGATCGCGGCGCCCTTGCCCGCCGACTGCATGTCGTAGAGCTTCAACGCGAGATCGAGGTTGGCGAGCGCCGCCGCCTCCTCGTCCATCCCCGAAAAGTAGGGGCGGTAAGCGTTGGGCTCGGGGATGACGAACACGCCGGGTGCGGGCACGCCGTAGCCCTTGCGGTCGCTGGCCATCGAGACGGAGCTCGCCCCGCCGGTGATGCCGTGCCACGAACCGCCCAGCGCCAGGACCTCGTACCCGCCGGTGTACATCTTGGCCATGCGAAGGGCGACCTCGGTCGCCTCGGAGCCGGTGTTGACGAAGATCGTCTTCGTGAGGTCGCCCGGCAGCCAGTCGCGGGCCAGCACCTGGGCGAGCTCGGCGACCACTTCCGGGATCATCCCGCTGAAGAAGTGGAACGCCTTCTCCCCGGCCCGGTGGACCGCCTCGACGATGGCGGGATGGTTGTGACCGATCGTGGCGCACATCTGACCGGAGGTGAAATCCAAATACTCCCGTCCCTGGCTGTCGGTGACGACAGTGCCCCTGGCTTTCGTGAAGAGATTCGGGAAGGTGTCGCCGCCGTAGCGGACCAGATGGTCCTTCGCCGCCGCCTCAAGGGATCCGCTCATCGTCCGCTCCATCGGCAGGGTACCGGGATCGGGCCTGCTCCGAAGCGGCCTCGTTGCGGCCTCGGTTCCGGCACCGGCGTTGCGTGGTGTCGGAAGCAGGGTTAGGTCCGAGGTGCCGATGCGCGCCAACGCAAAAAACTCACCGGCCGCTGAGGCTGGCTCACCGGCAGACCCGGGGCGACGCAGGACGCCGCCGCTGCGGGCGCTCGCGGCGTTCGAAGCCGCGGCCCGGCACGGCAGTTTCGCGAAGGGCGCCGAGGAGCTGAGCGTCACGCCTTCGGCGATCAGCCATCAGGTCCAGCAACTGGAGGACTTTCTCGGCATGCCGCTGTTCCGGCGGCGGGCGGGCCGTGCCTTCCTGACAGAGGCGGGCAGGATCTATGCCGCCGAGATCGAACACGCCTTCGGTGTCATCGCAGGTGCGACGGAACGGGTCGCCCCACAATCCCAGCGCGAGCCCCTCGTGATCGCATCGGGGCCGAGCTTCGCGGCGAAATGGTTGCAGCCCAGGCTGCCGGATTTTCTCCGTTCTCACCCCGAGGCGCGGATCCGCTTGTCGACGTTGTCGGATCACCACGACATCGAGATGGAGCGGTTCGATCTTGCCATCACCTACGGCCGACCACCGCAGAAGACCCTGCGCGTCGAGCCGCTCCTGATCGAGCGGCTGCGCCCGCTGTGCAGTCCCTCCCTCGCCGATTCGGTTGGGCTGTACACACCGCGAGACCTGGCGACCACGACCTTGATCCATTCCGTCAACGCGTTGACGTGGGCGCACTACCTGCGACGTGTCGGAGAAGGGGCCCTACGCCCGCGCAACGAGATGTGGCTGGACCGTTCAGTGATGGCGGTAGAAGCTGCGGTCGCTGGCCTCGGCGTCGTTCTGGAGAGCGAGGTCCTGGCGGCGGATGAACTCCGTGACGGCCGGCTGATCGCTCCCTTCAAGGATCATGTATTCGAGGTGGAGACGACGTCGTACTTCCTTGTCAAACCACGCGGGGTGAAGCGCGGGTCACTGGCAGGCCCGTTTGAGGCATGGCTGCGGGGTGCGATCGCGGCAGAAAATCTCACCGCTCCGACAATTGATGAGGCGGTCGGCGGGTAAGCACCAGAAGCGGACCATGGACTCCGGTCGGAAAACAGATCTTCGGCTTTGCGCTCATTCCTGGCGTCCAAGCATATGCGCCCGGATCCCAGAAGCAGTCACCGCGCGAAGCTAGAAAAATGGCCTTTGCCCTGATGGGCTCCTCATTTTCGTGCGGCCAACCTATCCTGGAAGCGCAGCCAACTGAATACGACCGGCATGAACCAGGCTTTGCCGGAGACGAGCGGCACCCATCGCGGTGGGCGGAAGTTTAGCGCTGAGCGTCCCGCCTGTTCGTTCAAGACCTGGAGCGCCGCCTTCTGCCCGGCCCATCGCGCCCACACCACGCCCGAGCCGCAGTAGCCCGCCGCGTAGCGGCGCCCGTTCTGCGCGAAGATCCGGGGGACCATATCGCGGTTCATGGCGACATTGCCGTACCAGCTGTGCTCGATCGCGACGCCGTCGAGTTGAGGGAAAATATCCGCGAGCGCGCGCCGCAGACTCGCGGTCGGCCACTCTGCATCGCCGGCGATCGTTCCGTCGCGGCCCCCGAACAAGATGCGCGTCCCGTCGGGCGAGGGCCGGTAGTAGTAGTGGAGCTTGCGCGTTTCGGAATACATCATGCGGCTCGGCATCAATTCGCCCATGAGGTTGGCCGAAAGCGGCACCGTCGCGATGATGCGGCTGCGCACGGGCACGAGCCGGCTGCGCAGCCATCGGTCGAACCGGTCCGTGTAGCCGTTGGTGCCGACGATCACGTGGCCGGCGCGGACTGCGCCCCGCGCGGTCAGGACCTCGTAGCGCCCGGCCTCCCCCCGGATGCCGAGAACGGCGGTCTCGCCGTGCACGAAGGCGCCCGCATCCCGGGCGAGGCGGAGCATCGCGGCGTGCAGCTTCGCCGGATGAAGGCCGCCGATGTCCATGCGGACGTTGCCGCCGTGGTAGAACGCCGAGCCGATGAAGCTGCGCTGCTCAGCCCGCGCGACCGGGTGGGCCTCGATGCCGAACGCGCCGCGCAGGTGATCGGCCTCCCGCGCCAGGCGCTCGTAGTCGGCCGCGCGGGAGGCACCCGCGAAGCGGCCGACGAGCTTGAAGTCGCAGTCGATCCCCTCCTCGGCGATGAACCGGTACAGGTCCTCGCGCGCCACCTTGGACTCGGCCACCAGGGCGCCCGCAAGCTCGGCGCCGAACCGCCGCGTCAGCTCGGCGAGCGACGGGCGCAGGTTCCCGCTCGTGATGCCGCCGTTGCGGGACGAGGCGCCTTCGCCGGGCCTCTGCCGGTCGAAGACCTGAACGCTGCGGCCGGCCCGGGCCAGCGTCAGCGCCGCGGACAGCCCGGTATAGCCCGCGCCGACGATGACCACGTCGGCGGTGCCGCGCACGGGCAGAGGGTCCGAGGCGGCCAAGGGTGCCGCCCGCCACCAGTACGGCTCGTTCCTGATCATGGACGCTCTCTGCGACGGCCGGCGGGACGATGATCCGGGCCCTGGCGTGAGTATGCAAGCGCCGGGCTCGACCGCGGACCACCCGCGCAGCCCTCCGCGTGTGCGACACGTCGTAAATGCGGTCAGGATTGCCCGTGATTTTCGCTAGGCGAACAGTATTTCCCGCGCCTACACTCCGCTCGAGGTAATGGGAGCGCGCGGTGCCGAAGCTGTCCACGACCCCGACGCGGCGCGGCCTCATGGTGGGTGGCGCGGCCTTGCTCGCGATGCCGGCCGTGATCACGAACCCCGCCCGGGCCACCACGCAGCTGCGGGTGAGGACGCCCGGCGGCTCCTTCGACGAGATCAAGCGCAGGACCGTCTACGAGCCGTTCCTGAAGGAGACCGGCATCGAGATCGTGCCCGTCCCGAGCACGGTGGGCAAATTGCTCGCCATGTACAAGGCCGGGCAGGTCGAGATCGACTGCATCGACACCGGCAACGACGCCAACCTCATGCTGGAGGAGGCAGGCGCGCTCGTCCCGATCGACTACGGAGCGTTTCGGTATACGAAGCTCGAGGACATCGATCCGAGTTTGAAGCTCAGCCATCAGGTCGGCTCGTTCGTGTACGCGTTCGTGCTCTGCTACCGGACGGACGTGTTCAAGCCCGGCTCCGAGCCGAAATCCTGGGCCGAGTTCTGGGACACGCAGGCGTTTCCCGGACCGCGCACGCTGGCTGGCATCGAGTCCGGGGCCCCGAACCTCGAGATTGCGCTCCTCGCCGACGGCGTTGCGATGGACAAGGTCTACCCGGTCGACATCGAGCGCGCCCTCAAGTCCTTAGGCCGGATCAAGGCCAGCGTGCCCAAGTTCTGGGACACCGGCGCGCTGTCCGCGCAGATGATGGCCGACAAGGAGGCCGTGCTCGGCGTGCTCTGGAACACCCGCGCCCAGGCCTCGATCGACGGCGGCGCGCCGCTCGGCATCCAGTGGAACCAGAACCAGGTCCTGGTGCAGTCCTACGCCATACCCAAGGGGGCCAAGGCGCCAGAGGCCGCGCTCAAGTTCATCGATTACTCGATCAGCGAGGACGTGCAGAAGCGCTGGCTCGCCGAGTACAAGGCGATTCCGGCCAACACCAAGGTCTACCCGCACACATCGAAGCTCCTGCTCGATCCCGCGACCGGCACACCCTGGACCGTGTCGAAGGGTTTTAAGAACGACATCAACTGGTGGTCGGCCAACCGAACCAAAGTGAGCCGCGCTTGGTCGAACTGGGTGCTGTGATCGGACAGGACGCGACCGTGCCGGGCGCCGTCGGCCTCGCCCACCCGTGCGAGCGCGCGGCGGCCGCCGTCACGGGACCGGCCGGGAAGGCGCTGGAGCTCCAGGGGCTGACCAAGATCTACGGCTCCGAGACCGTCGTGGACCGCTTTGAGACCCGCATCCAGGCGGGCGAGTTTTTCTCGCTGCTCGGCCCCTCCGGCTCGGGCAAGACCACGACCCTGATGATGGTCGCGGGGTTCGCGTCGATCGACGCCGGGCGCCTCCTGGTCGACGGAGTCGACCTCGCGGCCGTGCCCCCCGAGCGGCGCGGCTTCGGCATGGTCTTCCAGAACTATGCGATCTTCCCGCACATGGACGTGTTCGAGAACGTGGCGTTCCCGCTTCGCGCGCGTGGGATGCCGAAGTCGCTCGTGCGCGAGCGGGTCGCAGCCGCGCTCGACCTCGTCCGCCTCGGGCACCTGTCTGACCGCTACGCGCGCCAGCTCTCGGGCGGGCAGCAGCAGCGTGTGGCGATCGCTCGGGCGATCGTGTTCCAGCCGCCCGTCGTGCTCATGGACGAGCCCTTGGGCGCCCTCGACAAGAACCTCCGCTACGACCTGCAGGTCGAGATCAAGGAGATCCAGCGCCGGCTCGGCATGACCGTCCTCTACGTCACCCACGACCAGGAAGAGGCGATGAACCTATCCGATCGCGTGGCGATCATGAGCCGCGGCCGCGTCGAGCAGATCGGCGCGCCCCGCGACGTCTACGAGCGCCCGGCCAACGCCTTCACCGCCTGCTTCTTAGGCGAGGCGAACCTCCTGCCGGGCAGGATCGTGACGCCCGGCCCGGGCCGCGTCGCGTTCCAGCTGGAGGACGGGGCGGTGCTGCACGCGGACGAAGCGGCGACGCGCGCGGCGGGCGGCGAGGGTCAGCTGTTCGTGCGCCCGGAGAAGCTGACCCTGCACCCGTCGGCCGATCCGCCGCGAGAGGGGGTCAATCGCTTGAGCGGCACGGTGCGGCGCGCGTCCTTCCTCGGCAGCGTCGTGCGCTACGCGGTCGAGATGGGCAGCGGCGCGTTCGTGACCGCCGACGCCCCGAACGTAGCCGCGCATCACCACCCGGAGCCGGGCGAGCGCGTCGCCCTCGCGTGGTCGCCAGCCGACACGGTCATCCTGCCGCCGGACGCGGCGTGATGGGACGGGACCGGACGTGGCTCCTGCTCCTGCCCGCGCTCAGCCTGCTCACGCTGCTGTTCCTCGCGCCGCTCGCCTGGTTTCTGGCGCGGACCCTGTTCATCGAGACGGCGCCCGCCGAGGTGCCGGAGCTCTTCGTCGACGTCCTCACCGCGCGCTCCATGCAGGTCGCCGCGCTCACAACGCTCTGGGTCTCGGTCCTCGTCACGCTCGCGACGCTGGTGATCGGCTACCCGATCGCATTCTACCTGGCCAATCACCGCGGCTGGCGCGCCGCGCTCGTCGTGTTCTGCGTGATCGTGCCGTACTTCACAAGCGTGATCGTGCGGACCTACGCGCTGACCGTGGTGCTCGGCCGCAGCGGGCTCATCAACGAGCTCCTGGGCGCGTCGGGGCTCATCGGAGCGCCCCTCGCGCTTCTCTACAACACCTTTGGGATCGTGGTCGGCATGACCTACGTGCTGCTGCCCTACATGGTCCTGACGCTCTACGCGACCATGAAGGCGATCGACCCCAGCCTGCTGCGGGCCGGGCGCGCCCTCGGGGCGAGCCCGCTCTACCTGTTCCGGCGCGTCTATCTCCCGCTGTCGGTCCCGGGGATCGTGTCCGGCTCGCTCATCGTCCTCATCCTAGCGCTCGGCTTCTTCATCACGCCCGCCCTGATGGGTGGGCCCAGCGACGTCACCGTCGCGATGCTGATCGAGCGAGCGGTCGAGATCCTGATCGACTGGCCGAGCGCGGCCGTTATGTCGGTGGTGCTGCTCGTAGCGACCCTGATCCTCTTCGCGGTCTATTCCCGCGTGACGGATCTGCGCCGCATGATGGGGGCCTGAGCGTGCGCGCCGCGCTGCCGCTGTTCGTCGGATGCGCCTGCCTACTCCTGATCCTGCCGATCGCCATCGTGGTGGTGCTGGGCTTCAGCGGCGGCACCCTCCTGCGCTTCCCGCCCACGTCCCTGTCGCTGCGCTGGTTTGCGGCGTTCCTCGGCGATCCGGCCTGGCGCGCCGCACTCTCGTCCAGCCTCGCAATCGGCGGCGTGGCCTGCGTCGTCGCCACCGGGGTCGGGTTCCTCGCGGCCTACGCGCTCGTGCGCGGCGCGTTCCCGGCCAAGCGGCTGATCCTGGCCGTCGCGCTCCTGCCGATCGTCTCGCCGACCGTCGTCACGGCGATCGCCATGTACTACGCGTCCGCGCGCCTCGGGCTGGTCGGGAGCGTGATCTGGGTCGGTCTGTGCCACGCGGTGATTGCCTTCCCGGTCGTCTTGCTGATTCTGTTGTCGGCGCTGCAATCCGTCGACCTGCGCCTGGAGCAGGCGGCCCTGAGTCTGGGCGCAAGCCGCGCCCGGACGCTGCGCACCGTCGTCGTGCCGCTCACAGCACCCGGCCTCGCCTCGGCCGCCCTGTTCGCGTTCCTGACCTCCTTCGACGAGCTCGTCATCTCGCTCTTCCTCACCGACGCGGCCACGCAGACCCTGCCGGTGCGCATCTGGAACAGCCTGCACATGCAGGTGGAACCGACGGTGGCGGCAGTCAGCGCGTTCCTGATCGGCGTCACGGGCGTGATCCTGGGCGTCGACGCGCTCCTGCGCCGGCGCCGGGACGCCTGACCCATGCACGGGATCCCCCGGCTCCCACGATCCCGCCCGCATCGCGCGGGCGACGCGCGCGGTCTGCGGTCGCCGCGGCGAGATCCGAGCGCGATCCCCTCGGCCGATCTCGGTCGGGCCAACGCCTATCCTCGGACGCCGGAGACGCCGCATGAGCGATGAGAACACCGCGATCGTCCTCGGCGCGGGCGTGGTCGGGCTATCGACCGCGCTCTACCTCCGGCGCGCCGGCCGGGACGTGACCGTGATCGATCCGCTGCCGCCGGGCGGCGGCGCCTCCTATGGCAACGCCGGCATGATCAGTGCCGACACGGCCTCGCCGATCGCGATGCCCGGCATGCTGCGCCAGGTTCCCGGGTGGCTCCGGGATAAGAAGGGCCCGCTGGTCGTCCACCCCACCTATCTCCCCACCGCGCTGCCTTGGCTGATACGCTGGATCAAGGAGGGGCGGATGGATCGCGTCCTCGCGATCTCGGACGCGCTGCGCGCCCTGCACAAGGACGCGTTCGCCTGCTGGCAGGATCTGATCGGACCGCAGGTGTTCGGCGAGCTCGTCCGGCGCACCGGCCAGATCCAGGTCTGGGACGGCGAGGGCGAGAGCGCGGGCGCGCGCATCGAACGGCAGATCCGCGAGCGGCACGGGATCGAGTCGCAGGTGCTCGGGGCCGACGACCTGCAGCAGATGGTGCCCGGCATCTCCCGCGCCGTGCGCCGTGCGCTTCTCGTGCCCGGCAACGGCTACACGATTAGCCCTGCCCGGCTCGTCGGCGCCCTGGCCGAGCGGCTGCGCGGGGAGGGCGGCACGATCGTGGCCGAGCGGGCCCTGAAACTCATCCCGCGCGAGGCCGGCGGCTTCACGGTCTGGACCAACGTCGCCAACCGGACCGGCGCCGACGTCGTGGTTGCGGGCGGGGCGTGGTCGAAGGCGCTGCTCGACCCGCTCGGGGTGCGCGTGCCGCTCGAGACGGAGCGCGGCTATCACGCCATGCTGCCCGCGCCCTCGATCGAGCCGCGCTACACGATCAGCTACAAGTCGCGCGGCTTCGGCGTGACGCCGATGGAGGGCGGCTTGCGCGCGGCCGGCACGGTCGAATTCGCCGGGCTGGACGCTCCGCCGGACGAGACCCGCGCCCGGATCCTAGCCGAGCACGCGCGCGCGCTCTTCCCCGGCCTCAC
>CAXTCV010000159.1:0-8644 GCA_964242725.1 uncultured Methylobacterium sp. | reverse complement strand
CGCGGCCGGTGATCGGCGCCGACGGCGAGGTGATCCGCGTGGTCGGCACCATCGCGGACGTCACCGAGATCAAGACCGCCGAGGAGCGCCTGCTCCACGACGCCGTGCACGACAGCCTCACCGGCCTGCCCAACCGCGAATTGTTCGGCGACCGCCTCGACGCGGCTCTGGCCTTCGCCAGCCAGGACCCGCGCCTGAAGCCCACCGTGATCGTGCTCGACGTCGACCGGTTCAAGGGCATCAACGACGCGATCGGCCTGTCGGCGGGCGATTCGATCCTGCTGACCCTGTCCCGCCGGCTCGGCCGCCTGCTGCGCCCGCAGGACACGCTTGCCCGGGTGGCGGGCGACGAGTTCGCGGTGATCCTGCTGTCGGAGCGCGAGCCCGACCGGATCCTGGCCTTCGCCGAGATGATCCGCCGGGCGATCGCCACGCCGATCACCTACGCGGACCGGGAGATCTTCCTCACCGTCTCGATCGGGCTCGCCCTCCACGAGGCCGGCGCCAACCTCAAGCGCGAGGAGGTGTTCAAGAGCGCCGAGGTCGCCATGATCCAGGCCAAGCGCAACGGCGGCGACCGGATCGAGGTGTTCCGCGCCCATATGCGCACCGACCGCACCGACCGGCTGATGCTGGAGAGCGACCTGCGCAAGGCGATCGAGCGCAACGAGATGCAGGTGCTGTTCCTGCCCGTCGTCCGCCTCGAGGACCGTACCGTGGCGGGGTTCGAGACCGTTCTGCGCTGGGACCATCCGAAGCTCGGGCGCATCCCGGCCTCGACCTTCCTGCCGCTCGCCGAGGAGAGCGGCTTCGTGGTCAATCTCGGCATCTTCGCCCTGGAGCGGACCGCCCTCGAACTCGCCGCCTGGCAGCGCTCCCTGGAGGTCGAGCCGCCGATCTTCGCGGCCTGCAACCTGTCCTCGCGCCAGCTCCTGCGCCACGACCTCCTGCACGACGTGAAGACCGTGCTGGCCCGCTCCGGGGCGCTCCCTGGCTCGCTCAAGCTGGAATTCAGCGAGAGCCTGGTGATGGAGAATCCGGAATACGCCGCCCAGATGCTGGCGCGGATCCACGATCTCGGGGCCGGCCTGTGCCTGTCGGATTTCGGCACCGGCTACTCGGCGCTCTCCTACCTGCAGCGCTTCCCCTTCGACACGATCAAGGTCGATTCGACCTTCGTGCGCCAGATCGGCACCGGGCAGACCGCGATCCTGCGCTCCATCGTCCGCATGGCGAGCGAGCTGAACCTCGCCATCGTGGCGGAGGGCTGCGAGTCCGAGGCCGACGCCCAGGCGCTCGCCGGGCTCGGCTGCGAATACGCCCTGGGTCCCGCCTTCGGCGAGCCGATGACCATGCTCCAGGCCCGCCAGATCGTCGGGGCGGCGCCGGAAGCGGCGTGAGGTCGGGGCCGGCCTGGCCGATCCGGTCTGTTGCCGACCGGCGATCGACGCGGTGGCAGGGGCGGTGCTGACCCTGCACCCTGTTGGGCTCCCGGGCCGGAGTTTCGGGGACCTGCCCTGGGGGCCCGTCGCGCCCCGCCGACGGGCACAACGCGATCGACCGGTTTAAGCCGTCCTCAAGGGTAAGCCCTTGAATGGATTGAGGGACGTTCCTGGTGTAACGCCGAGTCACGGCCTCCGACTGTCAGCCGCGAACCAGAGCCAGAAGCGGCTCGAATGAGTACATCGCCGGCAGTCTGACCGCAAAAGGTAGCGGCAGCGGTACATGGCGCACGTCGGGCAACTTGATCGATTGCAACGGCAACTGGAGTGCAAAGCGGGCAAGCTGAAGAGGTCCACTGCCCGATCCGTTCACGGGCTGGCGGGGGAAGTCGTCGATCTCACTGGCGGTTGTAGCGTCCTTTGACGCGTGAGGAGCGTTCCAGCCGCGGCTCCGCCCCACTGGATCCTTCTGGCACTGGCGCCCCCTTCCGCATCGTGGTGCAGAACCATGGGCGGCAGATGGCGCAGCCGGATCAGCGAGAAGCCGGTACCAGATCGTTGCTGCGGTTCGAATGAGACGTGCACGCGTGCCAGGCAAACTCGGACCTGTCCTGGTTCTCCTTGCCGTAGCACCGACCGATCTGATTGAGCCGCGAGTTCAGCCGGGTGCGCCGATCACACTCGGCCGCACTGGAGTCGCCGGGCGAGCCACGGCACGCCTCATCAGCTGCGGTGTAGGCCTTGATGAGCTGCTTCGCCGTCGGCTCGGTTGCCTCTGCTCCACCGGCAGCGACGACGAAGGCGAGGGCGGCAAGGACGTAGCGCATCCTGGCAAGACAGTCTCGGTGAACGTGGCGGTCGAGGGTGGTCCTGCTACGATAATGTTCGACGCCCCTTCTTGAACCGCACCTTGGTCTGGGCTGGTGAGCGTGGCATGGTAGGTCATGGATAGAGCACCTCCTGCCGTCGTCCGGGTCCTGCCCGATCCTTCGGAGCCCGGACGCTTTAAATGGCATCTCTTCGACGCCGACGACATGCCGTTGAACCCGGTCATCATGTCGGACGGCACCTATGCAAGCGAGGAAGAGGCACGCGTCGCGGGAGAAGCAGCCATTAAGCAGCACGCGGGTTAGTCGAGGCAGCACGGATCGCACCATGCCCGTCTTTATCGCTCAGCAGATGACGTTGCCCCGGCAAGACGACACCGTATCTGAGACGCATCGGATGATCGTGTTGGCGGACAACGAAACCGATGCTCGTGAGGCCTTCGGGAAGGTCGTCGGGCCAAGCCTGCAGATGAGCGTCGAGGAACTACCGCCGGATCAAGCCGATGCCGTCCGGAACCAGCTACAGCCGAAGGTGGTGCAGCCCTACAAGCCCACCCTTCCCTGAGCGTCGGAAGGAGCACAAGCATGATCGATCCGAAGCGCCCCGAGACCGGTCCCGCCGAGACACCACCGGGTGAGCGCGCCTATGAGGACCTTCCGGTGAGAGGGACGGTAGAGGGTCCACGCTCGCCGGGAGGCACCGAACCGGGCGACATGGGCGCACCTGAGGGCGATCAGGAAGCGCCGCCTCATGAGCATCCTCGTGATGATGGAAAGGGCTATCGCGGTGCCTAAGAAGGCTGCCAGCACATCCGGCGGCACCCGCAGCGAGACCGGGACGACCTTGACCTCGGACTTCGGGCGACCGCCGAGACTCTTGAACGCCGCGGCCATCTCGGCGGGCAGGCCCTCGCCGTTCGGACGTAGATCGGCGATCTCCGCATCCGTCAGCTCGGGATTGTCGGACACCTCGTCCCAATCCTCCTAGCTGTATTCGGGGTTCGGCGCGTAGCCGGACGCGGCCAGGTCATCGACGACGCGTCACTTGACCGGCTGAACACACCATCGCTCAGCCAGCGACGGGCAGCCGTCGGAGCGCTGCGCACACGGCGTGACACACGGCTAGATCGTCCTCGGGTTCGCCACCCGACGAGCCGACGCCGCCCACGATCTCCTCGCCGACCAGCAACGGCAACCCACCCGTCAGAGGCAGGCGTCTCGGGAAGGCGAGAAGCGCTGCGTTCGCCTGGATCGCCCCCTGAAGATCCTCGGTCGATGTGCGCGTGATCGCGGCCGTCCGAGCCTTCAACCAAGCCGCCTCCGGCGTGTGCAGCCGCGCGCCATCGAGGCGTTCCAGGGCGAGCAGCACGCCTGCCTCGTCGACCACCGCGAACGCTACCGAAAGGCTGCGCCGTTCGGCCTCCGCGCGTCCCGCGGCCATGAGGATGCGCACGTCGGATGCGTCGAGGCAGGTACGCTGATGCATGAGACACCGTCAGAGTACGATCGTGTGAAGCCCCAAACTATCCCCCCGGGACGCCGGTACCTCCTGCAGATCGTAGGTCTGGCCGTGCTGCGTAGGCATGGGCTCAAGATGGCGACCAGCGAGGCAGGTGTCGAGGTGAAAGTACTGCCCGGTCAACATGGCCGCACCTGTGACATCAGCGTCCGGACCCGTTGTGTACGATCGACCGTTGGCCATCCCCTACAGACGGAAATTCATTCTTATGATGAAGCTCAGCCTCGTCGCGGCCTTCGCCGCGATGCTTGCCACCCCTGCCTTCGCTCAAGTGATCGAGACCCCGACCAGCACGACCGTAATCGTCCCGCCTGGCGCTCCCGGTGTCGTTACCCGGCAGCCGGGCTCGACCGGAGAAGAAGGCGCTGCAACCTACTCACCCACCGGCCGCGCTGCGGACAGCATCTCGAGCGATTCAGCTGCTTCCGGCAACGAGGGGCAGCCTTCGCGGATGGGGTCGACGGGCAGCGGTGGCGGCAAGTAATGCTGCCTCCTACTTAGACAAAGCTTCGCCGAATGAGCCCGCCTTCGAGCGATAAGACGGCCGCTTCTCCTTGGGTAAGCGGCCCCGGGATGCCCGTCCTCAAGGGGGCAGGTGGGCCAAGCTCGGAATTAGTACGCTGACGCAATCTTGCATCCAAAATGCAAAGGCCACGCCTCAAGAGGCCGGGGTCTTTCAAACTGGGGTGTCATGCCTGATCGTCGCTCTGTGCTCCTGACGCTCGCTACGGCGGCTCTCACGTCTTCATCCGGTGCAGATGCTGTCGGGGCACCGGAACGGATCCCGCTCTGGCCGGGGCAACCCCCTGGCGGGGGCGGCCCAGCGGGCCCGATCGCTCGCGATGACAGTGGCGCCGTGAGCAATGTCGCGATGCCCCTGTTGGAGGTGTTCGTGCCGGATAACCCAACCGGCGTCGCGGTCCTCGTAGCGGGCGGGGGCGGCTATACCCGCATCGGGATCGTCAAGGAGGCGTTCCCCGCCGCGTTTTGGCTTGCAGCGCAGGGGATCACAGCTTTCTCGCTCACCTATCGATTGCCGCGCGAGGGCTGGAATGATGGTCCTCTCGTACCCCTCCAAGATGGACAGCGCGCCATGCGCCTGATCCGGGCCAATGCCGAGCGTTTTCGGATTGATCCGAACCGCATCGGTGTGATGGGCTTCTCGGCCGGCGGCCACTTGTGCGGCATGGTCGCCGCGCGCCCAGACTTCCGCTCGTATCTCCGGGCGGACGCGACCGACGACCTTTCCGCCCGGCCCGACTTTGCAGCGTTGCTGTACCCGGTGGTCAGCCTAGGACCGCCTTATGATCGAACGACCACCCGCCGTTCCCTGGTCGGTGAGACACCTACGCTCGAGGCGAGCGAGGCGTGGTCAGTCCAGACCTACATCCAGGCGAGTTGCCCAACGATCTTTCTGGTGCAAGCCGACGATGATGCGGTGATCAGTCCCGAGCACAGCCGCGTCCTCGACGAAGCATGCCGCGAAGCGCGCGTACCGGTCGAGTATCACCGGTTTGCCGTTGGTGGTCACGGGTTCGGGATCGGCCAATCGGATGCGCCCGTCGCTCTCTGGCCGAGGCTCTGCCGGCTGTGGCTGACGAGCATATCGGTGATGCGCTGAGTGAAGAGCCCCGGCAGCATCGACCCGAGCGCTGAGCCGCGCAGTGGCCTCATTGCCGAACCAGCAGGGATTGTCGCCCCACCGGACCGGCCGCCCGAGCCTGAGCGAGCGAAGCCGGGCCGCGACGCACGGGTCGACGTAGTGCGTGGCTTCGCGCTGCTGACGATCTTCGTCGACCACATCCCGCAGAACGCCCCGGCCCTGCTGACGCTGCACAATTTCGGGTTCTCGGACGCGGCCGAGATCTTCGTGCTCCTGGCAGGCTATTCCTCGATGATCGCCTATGGCGGCCTGTTCCGCCGGGCCGGGATCTGGTCGACGCTAGACCGCATCGCCCGGCGCTGCCTGCGCATCTACCTGTTCCAGGCCGGTCTGCTGCTCGCCACCCTGATCATCGTCCGGATCTGGATGGACCTCACTGGGCTGACGCCGCGCTTCGGGGTCGCGCCGCTGCTGCAGATGGGCCTGCTGCCGGGGCTCCTGCGCGGCCTCGCACTGAACGCGCTGCCAAACTACCTGGACATCCTGCCGCTCTACATTTTGCTCCTCGCCCTGTTCCCCCTGATCTACTTTGGTATGCAGCGCAGGGTCTGGGGTGTGCTAGCGCTCTCGGGCACCCTGTGGCTCGCCGCCAACGTCGACCATCAGCTCAATCTGCCGAACGCCGCCGCGGTCGATGACGGCTGGTACTTCAACCCGTTCGCCTGGCAGTTTCTGTTCGTGATAGGTGCGGCTCTCGCTCTCGCTGTACGCGCTGGAGATGGCTTGGTGCCGTGGCGGCCTTGGGCTGCGGCGGCAGCCTCCTGCTACATAATATTCGGCCTGATCCAGGGCGGATCCTGGACGGATTGGGGCCTTCCGGACCTCAAGCCACTGGCGATTGCCGGCCCGGACAAGAGCCACGTCGTGCCCCTTCGCCTGCTGCACATCCTGGCCCTGACCTATCTGGTCTTCAGCGTTCCGGCGGTGCTCCGCGCCAGCCGGTGGCGCTCACTTCGGCTGATCGATGCCTGCGGCCGGCACTCGCTAGAGATCTTCGCGGCCGGTTGCCTGGCGGCGCTCGCCGGTCGCATCCTCTATCGCACCTTCGACGCGACATGGCCGCTTCAGGTTGCGGTCAATCTCGGTGGCCTCGCGGCGATGTTAGGCCTAGCAAGCCTTCTAGATGCCCGCACGGGTAGACGTGCCACACGCGGCACTCCCCGCAAACAAGATCACTGATCCTGCCGACGTCGCAGCCGCAGAGCCAGGATCAGTGCACTGGGCCAGAACACTAGGCTGAGCAGGGCGATCGGCACGATGGAACGGCCCTTCCACCACGCGATGATCATCGGAAGGCAAAAGCCCGGGATCGCGACCGCGAGGAAGGCCCAGAACTCAAGGTCCGTCACGAGACGCCTTTGCGATTGACGTTCTGTTAACCGCCGGACAGCAGCATTGATACGCGACCGGGCCATGGCCCGAACGTCTCCAGAGCAGCACCACGGCTCCCAAGACAGGGCTACAGTGCGGCCTCGCTGGCGTCGTCGTCATAGAGGCCCGTACCTCTTTGCCCGGGTACGGGCCTTCTACATTCTATTACCAGTTCAATGATGTCCGAGAGCCGGCCACTGCGTCACGACAGACTCGTCTGCCGGCATGTAGGCGTCAACGATGGCTCCCTTGCGGTTCACCACGCAGATCATCGCCGCCTCGCGCACCTCGTACATCATCGGCCGCTCGTAGGTGATGCGGAACAGCACGGGCGCGAAGTAGTCGCCCTTCTTATCCGTCCTGTCCGCGCCCATTGAGACTGCCTCGACCTGTTTCATGCCGGCTTTGCCTGCCTCGCTCATGACGACCGCGCGGCAGGTGTCGACGGTGCGGTTGCGGCCCGGCACTTCCGGCAATGGCTGTCCGACAGATTGCAGGGCGACGGATGTTCCCTTCACCAGGCCGGTGCCGGGCACCATCGATAGGATCGTCTGCTCACCGGCCGCGGCCGAGGCCGCTCCGATCGGTGCGATCTGCCACGGCATCTGCCACGTGGCCGCCGAAGTGTCCGGCGCGGCGGGTGCATCCTGCGCTAGCGCAGGTCCGGCCAGGGCAGAGATGAGGGTCGCGCAACAGATCGAACGTAGGAACATCACGGTTTGCCTTCTTCGCGGGGGTGAACGAGGGGCCGCGGCATCGACTTAGTCCGTCGGCGCGAGGGCGGATGGCATCGTCCAGGGAGAGGACGGTGCTGGGGTAGGTGATCGGACAGCCGGGCGATCGGCTCGCGCACGGTGCAGGGAAGTATGCGCGACCGTGCCCGCATCGATCCTCGCCCGGACCGATCCCGGCAGACTGATGATACTCGCCGTCTGATCGGTATCGTGGTGGGGCATCCGCACCCGAGAGACCATTGTCACCGTGCGTGACCGCCGTAGCGATCGTGCGTGCAATGCCGGCCCAGGGTTCAGGAGCGGCGCTGTCGTGGCACCGACGCCTGGCAGCGGCGCAATTGGGCTTGTTCGATCCACCACCGCCTGTGTCGGATCAGAGCTGAGCGTCGCCACGCGTCCGGGCGGGGGTGCAACGGCGATCGTCGCGGCGGGACGAACGACGACTTCAGCCGGAGCTCGCACTTGAGTCGATCGAGGCGGTAGGATCGGCGTCGTCATCGGATCCGCCGGCAGGGCTCGCGTCGGAATCGCCTCAGCTCGAATTTGCGACGATTGCTGCAGGTCCGACTGGAGGGTCGCTACGACGGCTGGTGGGAGCGACGTTGCGATGTCCTGGCGTTCGGTGCCCTCATTCCAGACGGGCGGCCGTTCGTGCGTCAGGCGCGCCGCGTCGAGGGGCGCGCGGCCAATAAGTGACAGGCGGGGGTTGGCGCGCGGCGGCAGGAAGAGCGGCTGCTCGGCCGTATCTGAGGGGTCCGGATCCAGGAAGGTGCGGGGTCCGTCGTCAGGCAGCGGAACATCCGAGTGGTCCCTGGTCGAGAGCGGCCCTGTCAGGTGCGGGACCTCGACCCACGACGGGAAGGTAGACGGAGGTGTTGGCTGCGAAGTCGCTACCGGTGTCGGTTGCCCGACGGATGTCATGGAAGTCCAGTCGCTGTGAGGAACAAGCCACGCTGCGCCGGCAGCGAACAACGCGAGTGTCGAGAGGCAGGAAACCGAGATTGTCGCCCAGGATGACAATTTCCCACCGGGCCTAACGACCGTGAGGGGCCGGGCCACGCCAATGGGCTTCAGGTCACCCACATAGA
>CAXTCV010000158.1:0-8649 GCA_964242725.1 uncultured Methylobacterium sp. | reverse complement strand
CGCCACACCCTGATCGCCCCGGACCTGCGCGGCTTCGGCGACAGCGACAAGCCGGACGGCCCGTTCGGGGCGGCCGATCAGGCCGCCGACCTGGTCGCGCTGCTCGACGCCCTCGGGATCGGCCGCGCCGGCATCGTCGGCCACGATGTCGGCGGGGCGGTGATCCAGGCGCTCGCCCGCGCCCATCCGGAGCGCTGCACCGGCCTGTTCCTGTTCGACTTCGTCTATCCGGGCATCGGCCCCCGCCTCGGGGCGCCCGACCGGCTCCGCGAGATCTGGTACCAGTCCTTCAACCAGATGGAGCTGGCGGTGCAGCTGGTCGGCGCCAGCCGCGCGAGCTGCGCCGCCTATATCGGCCATTTCCTGCGGCATTGGTCCCACCGCAAGGACGCGTTCGATCCGGTGCTCGACGCCTTCGTCGACACGTTCTGGAAGCCGGGAAACCTCGCGGGGGGCTTCGCGCATTACCGGGCGGCCCATGCCGGCCGGATCGCGATGCTCACGGGCGAGGCCCCGCCCCTGCCGCCGATCCCCGTGCCGACCTGCGTGCGCTGGGCCGAGCACGACCCGATCTTCCCCTACGCCTGGACCGACCGCCTGGGCGAGACCTTCTCGGATCTCGATCTGGCGCTGTTCCCGGGTGTCGGCCACTTCCCCCATCGGGAGGATCCCGACCGGGCGGCCGCGGCGATCGCGGGGTTCTTCGCGCGGATCGGGTGGGTGTGAGCCCTCGCCCGCCCCGTAGCCCCAAGAAATCGCCGTTCGCCGCGGAACCCCACCGCACTCGGGACGTTACGCGCGAGCGAGGCTCGGAAACGGGCTCGCGGGCGGGCGCCGGGCTTGGTGTCCGGCGTCGCTTGTAGTCACGTTGCTCATCGGAGGATGTGGTTATGAGGACTTACGACGTTTCGCCCCTGTTCCGGTCGTCCGTCGGGTTCGACCGGCTGTTCGAGTTGCTCAACCAGGCCGAGCGGGTCGAGCCTTCGGCCGCCTGGCCGCCCTACAACATCGAGAAGGTCGCCGAGGACCAGTACCGCATCACCATGGCGGTGGCGGGCTTCACCCCCGACGAGATCGAGCTGACGCAGCAGGACACCGCGCTCCTCGTCACCGGCCAGAAGGCGGCCCCGGAGGGCGAGAAACACTATCTCCACCGCGGGATCGCGGCGCGCGGCTTCCGGCAGACGTTCAACCTGGCCGAGCACGTGAAGGTCGTGGGCGCGAGCCTCGAGAACGGGCTGCTCACCATCGCGCTGCGGCGCGAGGTGCCGGAGGCCCTGAAGCCCCGGCGCATCGCCATCGGCGGCGTCTCGACGCCCTCCGGGCAGGACAATGCCCCGGTGCAGATCGCGCCCGAGCGCCCAAGCCAGCGCGACGCCAAGGCGGCCTGATCCCGGTCACCTCCCGGACCGCGAGACGACAGTCCCGCGCGGGTCCCCGGACCCGGGGGCCCGCGCCCGCAATGGCAACCCTTGCATGGCAACCCTTGCGATGGAGACAGGACCATGAGCGTGAGAGACCTGATTCCCTGGACCCGCAACACCGGCGCCCCGGCGCCGGGCCGCTTGGCACCGGGCAGCTTGGCACCGGGCAGCTTGGCACCGGGCGGCGTGGCGAGCGAGCCGGCGAGCCCGTTCCTGACGCTGCACCGCGAGATGAACCGCCTGTTCGACGACGTGTTCAGCGGGTTCGGCGGCGTGCCGAGCCTGGCCGGCCGGAGCTTCGGCTGGCCGAATCTCGAGGTGGCGGAGGCGGAGGGCGCGCTGCGCGTCTCCGCCGAGCTGCCGGGCCTCGACGACAATGACGTCGAGCTCCTCATCGCGGACGGCGTGCTCACCCTGAAGGGCGGGAAGCGTGCCGAGACCACCGACACGGCGCGCGGCTACTCGGAGCGCAGCTACGGCCGCTTCGAGCGGTCGATCGCCCTGCCCTTCGCGGTGCAGGAGGACAAGGCCGAGGCGCGCTTCCGCAATGGCGTCCTCACCGTGACGCTGCCGCGCGCGGCCGAGGCGCCGGAGCGCCGGCGCCGCATCGCGATCAACGGCACCGGCGGCTCGATGGCGACGCACTGAGCGCCACCGCTCCGGGCGGCTTCGGGCCGAACGCATGACGCGGCGGCCGGCGCGGACCGACGGACCGTGCCGGCCGCCCCAGCCTGTGCGCGAATGCGGAGGATTCCATGCAGCAGAGCGACACCACGTCCACCGGGTCCGGCCGGGTCCGGACCGGGATCGAGCGCCTCGGCCCGATGGCCGCGGCCCATCTCCGGGCACCGGCGGTCGACCCCTTCGCGGCCTTCGTGGCGCCGGGCGACGTCTTCCGGCACCCCCGCGAGGTACTGGCCTATCCCGGCCTCTCGCCCGCCGAGAAGCGGGCGATCCTGGCCTCCTGGGCCTCCGACGCCCGGGCGGTCGAGGCCTGCCCGACCCTGCGCTGCCTGCCGGGCTGCCGGGCCGAGCCCGTCCCGGTCGACGCGGTCCTGGCAGCGCTCCAGGCCCTGGACCAGGGCCCGACCGCGCCGGCACCGCGCCGGCCATCGGTCGGGGCGGCCGTCACCCGCCGCGGGCGGACGGTGCCCGAACCCGTCGTGAACTGAACCCGGAGGGCCCTCGATGACGGCATTCGACCTGAAGGATCGACACCCCGTCCTGAACCGCCTGCGGCGGGCCTGGCGCCGTGCCCCGGCGGGCGAGACGGACCGGACCGTGCTGGGCGGCTGGCTCCTGTCCGCCCTGCTGTGCCTGGCCCTCGCGGCGCCCTGCCCGCCCCCGGCCCTGCCCTGGGCCATGGCCGGGCTGCTGAGCCTGTCCGGCCTGGCGTGGCTCGCCCTCGCCCTCGTCCGGGGCGGGCCGCCGGCGGCGTCTCCGAACCTGACCGCCTGGGACGCCGCCCTGCTGTCCTTCGCGGCGAGCTTCGGCGTGCAGGCGGCCGCACGGCTCGGGCTTTTCGGCACCTGAACCGCGCCCGCGAATCCCCCTTACACGCCGCGCCCCGGAACGCGCGCACCGGCTCCCGGGACGGGGCGGAGCCGGGGCGCGGGCACACCGGCCCGGCTCCGGTTTCCGATGCGACGCCGAGATCGTTTTGGGAGGTCACCATGGAGGAACGGACGATCGGATTAGACCCCAACGCCCCGCCCGCGCGGACGGCGCCGCCCCGGCTCGCCGGGCGCACGGCCCGGATCCGGCGCCCGGCCGCGCATCCGGTCGAGCGCGCGGGCCGCGCCCGGGCGGACGCGTGGCGTCTCACCGTCGGGCGGCAGGACCTGGCGGATCGCGCGGAGCCGGAGCCCGCCGGCACGGCCGGGCCGCCGGCCCCGCCCCGGCGCCCGCCCCCCCGGATCACCGGACGGCCGGGCTGGACGGGCGCGCCGGATCTGCCGGATCTGGAGCGGGCCCTGGTGAACCCGGCGGCGGTGTTCGCCTCCCCCGCAGCGGTGCTCGCCCATCCGCGGCTGCTGCGCGCCTGCAAGCGGGAGATCCTGCGGCGCTGGGCCTGGGACGAGTACCTGCAGGAGGTGGCCGCCGCCGAGGGCATGGCGGAGGGCGAGCCGTCGCAGCTCGACGCCGTGCAGGTTGCCCTCCTGGCGCTCGGCGAGACCGGGCGCCCCCACCCCGCGGCCCCGGCCGCGGCGCTCCCCGCAGCCTGGGAGGCCGGGCGCGCCGCCGCGTGAGGGCTGGTGAAAGGTGCGGGCCCGCGCTCGGGACGTCAGCGCCCCGTCCCGGTCCCGGGATCCGGGGCGGGGCACGAGAACCGGAACTCCGTGGCCGCCGTGAAGGTCTCGCCCGGCCGGAGCACCGCGGAGGGGAAGTCCGGCTGGTTCGGGGCGTCGGGAAACCCCTGCGTCTCGAAGCAGACGCCGTCGCCGGAGCGGTAGAGGCGTCCGGACGGGCCGGTCAGCGTGCCGTCGAGGTTGTTGCCGCTGTAGAGCTGCAGCGCCGGCTGCGTGGTCCACACGGCGAGCCGGCGCCCGCTGCCGGGATCGCGGCAGGTGGCGGCCGGCCGCAGGGTGCCGGCGGGGCCGCGGATCACGAAGGTGTGGTCGTAGCCCTTGGCGGAGGCGAGCTGCGGATCCCCGTCGCGGATCCGCGCCTCCAGGGGGCGCGGCGTGCGGAAATCGAACGGGGTGCCGGCGACCGGCCGGAGCGCGCCGGTGGGGATCTGGGTCGCGTCCGTGGGCGCGAACGCATCCGCCTCGACCTGCACGACGTGGCCGAGGACGCTGCCCGCCCCCTCCCCGGCGAGGTTGAAATAGCTGTGGTTGGTGAGGTTCAGGACCGTCGGCCGGTCGGTCACGGCGGCGTAATCGATCCGCAGCACGCCGTCCGCCGGCAGGCTGTAGGTCACGCGGACGTCGAGGGTGCCCGGAAACCCCGCCTCCCCGTCCGGGGAGCGGCGGCTCAGGACGAGGCGCGTCGCGTCGGAGGATTCCACCCGCCACAGGCGCCTGCCGAAATTCTCCGGTCCGCCATGCAGGGTGTTGGGGCCCTCGTTGACCGGCAGTCGATAAGGGTGCCCGTCGAGGCTGAAGCGCCCGCCCGCGATGCGGTTGGCGTAGCGGCCGACGATCGCGCCGAAGCTCGGGCTGACGGTCTCGTAGCCCGCCAGGGTGTCGAGGCCGAGGACGACGTTGGCCGAACGGCCGGCCCGGTCGGGCACCTCGATCGCCGTGACGACCGCGCCGAACGCGATCACGGTGACGCGCAGGCTTCCCCGCACCAGGACATGCCGGTCGACCGCCTGCCCGTCCGCGGTGCGCCCGAAACATTCGCCCGCCATGCGGTCTCCTTCACGCTTCACCCGCGCGGAACGACCCGCCATACGGTCGAGCGCGGGTTATCAAGGATCGGGAGCCGTTTGCGATCCCGACACGACAGGAAACGGAGCTGCGGGGTTCGACATTCGCGACTCGGTGGTTGGCCGCAGGAGGCTGGGTGCGACCTGACTCCGGCCTTCGATACGCCTGTTCGTCGGCAGGGCAGTCGGCTTCAAACTGCCTGGTTCCGATCGGACCCCACAGACGGGATTTCGGACGACCCGGTCGCAAGAACGGGCCTTTTGCTCAGAGATCACGCGGCGCCTTCGAGGTTATGCGCCATCTCCTCCAGATCATGGATGAGCTGGGCAACATCGTTGGCCGGACCATTGACCTTAAGACCGCCGTGAACAACAGCATTTCTTAAGTTTGTCAGCTTCCGCAGGCTTCGCGCGTCGGTTTCTTCTGGATATCCCATCTCCGTGAGTGTCTGGACGGCCTGAACTGGGGACAAAGGACGCGCCCTTATCCCCTCATCTTTGGGGGCGACCAATCGGGCAATCGCCTCGAGGAGCGCCCAAGCCATCACCAGGGCCGCTCGCTCGTGACCGCTGTCCAGCGAGACCCGGGCCTCCGCGATGCCGGATGCCAGCTCACTGGCCGTTGGGGGGGATAACTCTGCTCTGCCTTCGACGGGCGTCGATACATAAAAAACTCGGAACGCCCAGCCCTTCTAAGCTTCGACCAGGGTCGCTCTTCTGGTCAGACTCTCTCCTCGTGCTTCGTTCCGGCGCGCCTTGATTTCGATCACGACCCCTCCTTCAGGTCCGATGCCCAGTGCGTCAGGACGGCAGCCTTTGAGAAATTCAGGAATTACCTGCGGTGGCGGCTGGATATAGAATTTCCAGCCTCGCTGTTCGGCATCCTTCCGCAATCGTCCCATAAGGCCGTCGATCTGCGAAGACAATTCCTCTGACTTGGAAGGCTGATACGTCATGCTACGTCCCTCCAACTCAGATCATCGTCGACTCGGATGTATACGACCGGTGGCTGCGCCACGGCCGCCGCCTCCAGATTTTCGGTAATCGAGCCAAATTCAACGATCATACCAAGCTCGATTTTTGCACTATGACGCGCTCGACCACCCTATCATCGAGATAAACAACTCTCAACATGCCATCGAGGATCAGCTTGACGATGTTATCGACATGGCTATCCATCGGAGCGGGTGCGAAATATAGTATTTTTTCGGCCAGCGGCG
The DNA here is from genome assembly GCA_964242725.1 of uncultured Methylobacterium sp. Lineage (GTDB taxonomy): Bacteria > Pseudomonadota > Alphaproteobacteria > Rhizobiales > Beijerinckiaceae > Methylobacterium. The sequence goes on along the minus strand of CAXTCV010000158.1, from coordinate 2,632 downwards.
TGTCATCGAGTAAAGTAAATTCACGCTGCGCGTCGATGCAAGCCTTTGCCGACTGCCGCACCACCTGCTTCCATTGCTCTTTCGCCCACGCGTTCTTGGACTGAAGCGAACGGGGGGGGTTCCTGGATCATGAACTCGATCGGAAACGGCAGCCCGAACTCATTATCGATCACGTCGCTCATCGCCGCCTGTTGCGGGGCTCCACTAGCATTTCAGCGATCTCGGGTCACGAATGCCTTCCTATGGCTTGCGGTCGTTCCAACCATCGCGCCGAAAAGCCATGCGAAGGGCGACGCCGAATGACCGCTTCCGGGCGACGAGCCAACCTTCGCTCCCCCCCCGACCCCGCGCGTGAGCCCCAGGCGCCAGCGTCCGACACCTACCGCTTCCACACGCCGAGCCGCTCGCTCCGGGCGTGGTCCTCGGCCGCAACCAGTTCGGGGCTCGCCTCCGGGGAGGCGCGGCCGCCGCCGTTGAACAGCACCACCTCGGAGATGTCGCGCCCGTCCACGAGGCAGTTCACGGTCGCGCTGCCCGGCGCCGGCTGGCAGGTCACCGGCCGGGTGCCGATGTACCGGGCCAGCTCGTCCGCCTGGCCGCCCCGCACCCACTCGACGCCGAACAGGTGCACGATCTTGCCGCCGACCTTGAGGGTCGCGGTGTCGATCACCTGAGCCTGCCCCGTCACGGCGTTCGGCGGCAGCGGCGCGTCGGGCTCGGGATCGCCGGCGGTCTCGGGGGGCGGCGTAACGGTATCGGGGGCGGCAGGGGCAGGCGAGGCAGGGGCAGGCGAGGCGGGGGCAGGCGAGGCGGGGGCGGCAGGGGCGGCGGTGGGCGGCACGCCCGGGGCGGCGGCGCCCGCCGGGTCCGTCCGGGACGGGGCCGCGGGGCGCGTGGATTCGGGGGGTTGGCCCTCCAGGACGAGCCCCGCGGCGATCACCGCCGCCAGGGTGCCCGCGCCCGCCCCCAGGAGCCAGCGGCGGTGCCGGCGCGCGCCGTCGTCCATGTGGGGCCCGCCGGCGCCGAGCCGGTCGCGCAGATGGGCCAGGCCGTCGCGGACCGTCCCCCCGAACCGGCCGGGCCCGGCATTCCAGGCCGCCGCCGGATCCGTCCCGTGGGGGCTTTCCTGCAGGCTTTCCTGGGGGCTTCTTCGGAGGCTTCTTTCGGGCGCTCCGCCGGCCGCGTCGGCGCTGGCGGTGGGGCGGCCGAACCGGCCGCGCAGGCGCGTCCCCAGGGTCGCGAACCGGCCGGCGGCGCTCTGGGCCAGCACCCGGCCCTGCTCGGAGGAGCGCTCCGCGAGGGAGCGGGCCCGCTCGGACTGGGTCCCGACGAAGCGCGCGGTGGCGGCCGTCATCTCGTAGGCGCCGCTCAGCAGGGCCGAATCCTGGGCCTCGTCGGCGGCGGCCGGAGCCGGCTCCGCCTCGGGGGGCAGGAACAGGGCGGGATGCCGCTCGCGCAGCTCCGCGACCAGGTCCGCCAGGGTCATCGGCTCGGCGGTGTCGCCCCGCAGGCGCACGGCGCCCTGCCGGTCGAGGACGCGGATGCCGGTGCCCGCCGCGTCGGGGACGCTCGCGGCCTCGGCCAGGAGTTCGAGGGTCCGGATGGCCACGGGGCGCGGGCGGGCGCGGGCGACCGCGGCCCGGATCGCCGCGCGCAGGGCGCTCCGGTCGGGACCGTCGAGCACCGGACGGGCCGGGACCGCCTCCTGTTTCGCCACAACCGTTGAAGACGTCATGCACCCGATCCCGGCCTCACCGGCGCGCGGCCCGGAGCCCGCCCGACGGGGCTCATCCGGGAGCGCCTCACGCAACGTCCGAGCGCCGGGATCTATCCCTTAGCGCATCGTCCCGGACGCCGGAACCGGCTCCGTCCCGTCCCGTCCCGCGGCGGCGGCCGCGGGGTGGGTCCGGGGGGCTCTTACGCCTTGCCCGGCGAGGCGGCCAGGGACCCGGCCTGGATGCTCCGCCGCAGGACGCGCCCGGTCTCGCCCAGGATGTAGGGTCGGGTGCCCGCGAAGCCCACCTCCAGGATCAGCTCGGCCTCGCCGCTGGAGACGGCGCCGCGGCCCGGATTGGCCGTGCGGAAGGCGACGAGGGTGCGGATCGTGCAGGTCTCGGCATCGCAGGCGGTGCGCATCGCCCGCGGCTCGTAGCGCCGCTCGGGCCAGCGCTGGACGAAGCTGCGCTTCTCGGCCACGAGCGCCGCCGTCGTGACCGGACGGCCGTAGAAGCGCACGCGGGTCGCGTAGAACTGGGTCGCGGCCCCGACCATGGTGTCGCTGGAGCCCGAGACGGTGGCGAGGTAGCTCGCCGTCAGCGCCCGGGCCGCGGCGGCGCGCTCGGCGGACGCCCCCGGCGCCGGGGCGAAGGCGGCCGGCGTGTCCGCGAGCCGGTGCGGATGGCCGGCATGGCGGCGCAGGGCCTCCCGGACCGGCGGACGCTCCAGGGCGGCGGCCCGCTTCGGACCCGGCGCCCGCGTCGCCGCCGCCGTCGGCAGGGCGTCCTCGGACGGGTCCGGCCTCGCGGCCTGACGGGCCGGCCCGCCACGGCCCGGACCGTCGGTCTGGGCCTTCACCGGCGCCCGGCCGGCATCCGGCGGATTGGCCGCCGCCTTCATCGGCTCCTGCGCGGGC
>CAXTCV010000157.1:0-8683 GCA_964242725.1 uncultured Methylobacterium sp. | reverse complement strand
TCCTCGCCCTTCCAGGCGCCCGCGACGCTGATGCTCGTCGCCCATGTGGAAGCGGAGGGCGTGTGGTCGGTCGAGGGCGGCCTCGGCGCGCTCGCCCGCGCGCTGGCGGGCCTGGCGGAGGCGCGCGGCGTGCGCTTCCGCTACCACGCCGACGTCGCCGAGCTTGTGGTGGCGGGCGGACGCGCCGCGGGCGTGGTGCTGCGCGGCGGCGAGCGGTTCAGCGCCGACGCCGTGGTGTGGAACGGCGACGCCGCGGCCCTGGCGGCGGGGCGCGCGGGCCGCGGCGCCAGCGCGGCGGTGCCGGCGACGGCGCCCGACACACGGTCGTTGAGCGCCTTCACGCTCGCCCTGGCGGCGCGGATGCGCGGGCCCGAGTTGATCCGCCACAACGTCTTCTTCTCCGACGACTACCCCGCCGAATTCGAGGCGATCCGCGCGGGTCGCATCCCCGAACGGCCGACCGTCTATCTCTGCGCCCAGGACCGCGGCGACGGCACCCCGACGCCGTCGGACGGCGCGGTGGAGCGCGCCCTCGCGATCGTCAACGCACCCGCCGACGGCGACCGACACCGCTACACCGTTGAGGAGATCCGGACATGCGAGGAGCGGACATTTCGCCAGCTGGAGCGCTGCGGACTCACGGTGGAGCGGCCTCCCGGCTCCACGCTGGCGACGGCGCCGAGCGATTTCGCGGACCTGTTCCCGGGCACGGGCGGAGCGCTCTACGGGCCGGCCTCGCATGGGTGGATGGCTTCGTTCCGTCGCCCCGGATCGCGCAGCCGGCTGCCCGGCCTGTTCCTCGCGGGCGGGAGCGTGCATCCGGGCTCGGGCGTGCCGATGGCCGCGCTGTCGGGCCGGCTGGCGGCCTCGAGCATCATGCGGGACTGCGGTTCGACATCACGGTCGACCCGAACGGCTATGCGTGGTGGTACGTCGACGCGCTGAGCGAGGACGGCCGCGAGGGCCTGACCCTCATCGCCTTCGTCGGCAGCGTCTTCTCGCCCTATTACGCCTGGACGGGCCGGCGGGACCCGGCCGACCATTGCGCCCTCAACGTCGCCCTCTACGGCACGCATCGACGCTGGGCCATGACGGAGCGGCCGCGGGGGGCCGTCGCCCGGGACGCGACGAGCCTGCGGATCGGCCCGAGCGCGATCCGCTGGGACGGGACCTGCCTCACGGTGACGATCGACGAAGTGACGGCGCCGATCCCCCGGCGGGTCCGCGGCGAAGTGCGGCTCTATCCGCAGGCCCTGGTCAACCACCCGATCCTGCTCGACGAGATCGGAAACCACTGCTGGTGGCCCATCGCGCCCTGCGCCCGTGTGGAGGTCGAGATGGAGAAGCCGGACCTCAGCTGGTCCGGCACCGGCTATTTCGACCACAACCGAGGCGACGCATCGCTGGAATCGACCTTTCGGCGATGGGACTGGTCGCGCGCCGCCACGCCCGACGGCACCGCGGTCCTCTACGATCTCGAAACGCGCGGCGGCGACGCCTGCTCGCTCGCCATCCTGTTCGACCCCGAGCGGGGTGTCCTGGATTTCGCGCCGCCGCCGGAAGCCGAGCTGTCGCGCACGCTCTGGCGCGTCGGGCGTGGCACGCGGGCCGAGGCGGGCGGAGCGCGGGTGGTGAGGACGCTCGAGGACGGGCCCTTCTACGCGCGCTCCATCCTCGAGACGACGCTGCTGGGGCACCGGACCGAGGCGATCCACGAGAGCCTGTCGCTCGATCGCTTCCGCAACCCGATCATCAAGACCTTCCTGCCGTGGCGGATGCCGCGCAAGGGCTGGTGAGCGGAGCGGATCCTCACCGGGTCAGGATCGCTCGGGAGCGCGGCCCGCGCCATGCCGGCCGATCGTGAACCGCCCTACCGGCTCACGGCCCGGACGACCTCGTCGAAGACCTTGCGGCAGGAGGGCGTCAGCTGCGAGCGCTTGGGGCGCATGCAGGCCACGATGGCGGTCTCGTCCGGGAGCGCATCGGCGCAAAGCCGCACGGCATCGCTTTGGCACAAGCTTTCCGCTTCCCCCCGCAAAGCGGGACTGACGTCCGCCACGCCGGCGAGCGCCATCGACGGGCCGAGCAGGGCAGACAGGATCAGACTGACGGGAATCGCGTGAAGCATCGCTGGAGCCCTGCGGTGAGTCGATGGCGGCGCTCTCCGACAGTCTGAAACGACGCTGTGGCGCACAGGGGCCAATGGTCATGGAGCGCTTTTGGGTTCGCCATCGGCCCGAACTTCAGCGCCATGCGACAATCATGCGCGATCGACTTCTTCGCCGACCGCGAGATCCGGCGCACGCGGCCCGGCCTGGCGTCCAGCCACCCTGCCCCAGCGTCGCGAGCGGCGCGGGGGATCCGGGTCGATCGCCTGAGACGCGCCCGGTCGAAGCCAGGGTCGGGACGCCCGCGGTGAGCGGGCGCCCGAAGGACACCCTCAGGGCGCCGGCGAAGCGCTGACCCGCCAGACCGTACCGCCGAGATCGTCGGCGATCAGCAGGCCACCCGCCTTGTCCACCGCGACCCCGACGGGGCGCCCGCGGGCATGGTTGTCGGGACCGAGAAAGCCCGTGACGACGTCCTGGGCAGGGCCGTTCGGGCGGCCGTCGGCGAAGGGCACGTAGACGACCTTGTAGCCGTTCAGCGGGTTGCGGTCCCAGCTGCCGTGTTCGCCGATGAAGACCCCGCTCCGATAGGCGGGCGTCAGGCTGTTGTTGGTCGCGAAGGCGAGCCCCAGCGGCGCCACATGCGAGCTCAGCGCATAGTCGGGCGGGATGGCCGAGGCCACGAGATCCGGCCGCTGCGGCATGACGCGAGGATCGACGTGCTGGCCGTAATAGCTGTAGGGCCAGCCGTAGAAGCCGCCGTCCTTCAGCGACGTGAGGTAATCCGGCACGAGATCCGGCCCGAGCTCGTCCCGCTCGTTGGCCACGGCCCAGAGCTTGGCGCTCTGCGGCTCGAAGGCGAGCCCGGTCGGGTTGCGGGTGCCGCCCGCGAAGATGCGGTGGGCCCCCGTGGCGCGATCGACTTCCCAGACAGCGGCGCGGTCGAGCTCCGCCCCGATGCCGTTCTCGGTGATGTTGCTGTTCGAGCCGACGCCCACGTAGAGCTTGGAGCCGTCCGGGCTGGCCGTCAGGCTCTTGGTCCAGTGGTGGTCGATCGGTCCGGCCGGCAGGCCCGTGACGCGGACGCCCGGAGCCGTGATGGCGGTATCGCCGTCCTGATAGGGAAAGCGCAGGAGCGCATCGGTGTCGGCCACGTAGAGGTCGTGACCGACGAGCACCACGCCGAAGGGCGAGTTGAGGTTCTCGAGGAAGGTGGTGCGCTGCTTGGCGATCCCATCCGGGCCGATGTCGCGCAGCAGCGTGATCCGGTTGCCGCCCTTCACGTCCGCACCGGCATAGGATTGGACGAGGCCCATGATGAGGTCCTTGGGCCTGAAGATTGGCGCCTTGGGACCGCTGCTCTCGACTGCCAGCACATCGCCGTTCGGCAGCACGTAGACGGACCGCGGGTGCTTCAGATCCTTCGCCAGCGCATGCACCTGGAGACCCTGCGGCACCGCCGGCGTGGCATCCCCCCAGCTCCCAACCTGGGCGATATGCATCGGCGGCAGCAGGTACTGCTGAGGCTCGGGGAGTGTCGGATTGGGCCCGAGCTGGGCCTGAGGGTTGCCCCCCTCGTCGTTGCAGCCCGCGAGGCCGAGCGCCGCCAGCGCGGCGATCAGGGCGAGCGTGGAAGAGCGAAGATGCGTCATGGGCTCAGTTCCTCACCCCGACGCCGTAGCGGTAGACCATGGAGCCTCCCATCCAGGCCGAGAACATCAGGAGCACCACCACGACGGCGGACAGGATCAGGCCGTCCGGTACCACCGACGTATAGGCGTCGCGGCTGTGGACGAAGGCGTTGACGATCGACAGCACCAGGACGATCACGTTGGTCACCACATGCGGCCAACCGGGCCGCGTGCGCCGGATCTCGCGGTTTCCGAAGAAGTCGATCGCGCCGGCCAGTCCGGCGAAGACGCTCATGATTAGCCCCGCGGTCAGCAGCCAGATCGAGAAATTCGCCCATTGCATCTCATCGGTGGCCCAATAGGCCAGATCGGTGACGAGGGTGCCGACGAAACACGCGATGGGGAAGGGCACCAGCATCGGATGGATCGGATGGCCGGCGATGCTGGCGAGCGATCTTGGGTTCTGTTGAGGCATCGATGTTTCCGGCTCGGCTTCAGGTGTCGTGCCGGCCAACAGGAGCGAACCGAGCCGGGTTCCTCGCGCGGTGCCGCGGGCCGGCTGGTCCGTGCCGCAACCCATCGCGTCGCTCCATCGACAATCCGGTGGATTTCTGCGCCCAGACCGTCGAGGCTCGGGGCCGGCACGCTCCCGTGCGGCGTCGATGAGGGATCGGCATGACGAAGACATCCACGCTCGGATTCACCCTGGTGTGCCTCCTGGCACCCTTCGGCGCGCAGGCGCAGACGGCCACCAATCTCGCCGTTCTGAAGGGGCTGGCCCCTCTCACGCTCCTGGCGAAGACGGCGGCCGGACGAGCCGCGCTGGGCGCGAATTTCGCGGTGACGGGCGGCATTCAGACCGGCACGTTGCGCCAGTCGATCCTCCTCCCCTTCGCCGAACAGGGCCAGCAGGCCTTGCGCGACGCCTTCATCACCGACGGCGACCTGTCGGGGCTCGCCGACGGGCTCGGCACGACGCTCGGGGCGGCCTATCAGGCGCGGGCCCACTACCTCGACCGCGAGCATTTCACCGTCCTGTCGCCGGCGGTCGCCGACCTCGTGTCCTATACGAACGCGCTCACGAGCGCCGATTCACAGTCCGGCAAGTACTTCTTCGCCAACGGCACCACGGACGGCAAGACATCCGTGTCGGACGAGGCGGCGGCGATCCTGAAGGGCAACGGCGGCACCACCGATCCCTTCGGCCGCGCCTACGGACGCCCCGCCGGAAGCCCGGGCGCCGATGCTTTCGGGGATTCCCGCCCGTTCCAGACGGAGCCGAGCGTGCTGCCGATCGCCGGCCCCGACTATTTCGGCGTGCCGGCCAGCAACGAGGTCTACAACCGCGGGCCGACCGCCAACCTGACCGACAGCCCGTCCTTCCCGAGCGGCCACACGACCTACGGCTATATGGGTTCCATCATCCTCGCGATACTGGTGCCGTCCCGGTACCAGCAGAGCCTGGCGCGCGGGGCCGAGTACGGCAACGACCGCATCCTCATGGGCGCCCATTACGCCATGGACGTGCTGGGCGGCCGCACCCTCGCCACCTACGACCTCGCCCACCTGCTCGCCAACGATCCCGCCTACGTCGGCCAGAAGCTCAAGGACTACGCGGCCCCCTTCACCATGGGCCAGCCGCGCCGGGACGCCCCCGCGATCGCCGACTACCGCGCCGCCGTGAAGGCCGCGCAGGCCGACATGGCGGCGGCCCTGCAGGCGGGCTGCGGCGACGCCGTGGAGACCTGCGCCCGGCAGGACATCGGGCGCTTCGCCGACGCGGCCGCGAACCGCGCCTTCACGGCCTCGACCCAGACCTACGGCCTCCCCGTCGTCTATCCCGAGCTTGCCGGCCGGCTCGAGGACGTCGGCACGCTGGCGCCCGAGGCCGGATACCTGCTCACGGTCGCCTTCCCGAACCTCACTCTCGAGGAGGCCGACCGCATCCTGACCGAGACCGAGGGTCCCGGCGGCGGCTTCCTCGACGATGGCTCGGCCTTCGGGGTCTATTCCCGTCTCGACCTCTACGCAGCGGCGGGCCGGGCCGCGCTGGCGGCGCCGAAGTGAGCTGACGCGCCGCCCCGGTCAGCGCCGGCGCGGCCGGCCCGCCGGGACACGGTTGCCCCGCGGCCCCGTCGCCGCCGGCGTGTTGGCGCGGTTCTCCTCGGACAGCCGGCGCCAGCGGGCGACGCGGTCGGGGTCCAGCCGGCCGTCGGCGACGGCGGCCTGGACCGCGCAGCCCGGCTCGTGGAGGTGGGTGCAGTCGCTGAACCGGCACGCGGGGGCGAGTTCGACGATCTCGGCGAAAAGGGTCTCGATGCCCTGCGCGGCGTCGCCGACGTTCAACGTGCGCATGCCGGGCGTGTCGATGACCCAGCCACCTGCCGCGATGCGATGGAGTGAGCGCGCCGTGGTGGTGTGACGACCCTTGGCGTCGCGCTCCCGGATGGCACCGGTGAGTTGCTGCGTCTCCGCACCGGGGCCGACCAGCGTGTTGACCAGGGTCGACTTGCCGACGCCCGAGGAGCCGACCAGCGCCACGGTGCGCCCGGCGCCGCACCAGGGCGACAGGCGCTCGACGGCGTCGTCCGAGCGGGGATCGATGGTCAGCACCGTGAGCCCCCGCTGCAGCGCCGCGGCACGGCGCTCGCAGTCCTCGGCGTCCACCGTGGAATCGGCCTTGGTGAGCAGGATCACCGGATCGACGCCGCCCTCGTTGGCCATCGCCAGATAGCGCTCCAGGCGGTCGGGGTTGAAGTCCGCGTTGTGCGACGTGACGATAAAGAGCGTGTCGACGTTGGCGGCGGCGAGCTGGGGAACGGACGAGCCCTCGGTGTGGCGGGCCAGCACGGTCCGCCGCTCGAGGCGGCGGACGAGCGCCCGCGTCGCGGGCTCCACCAGCACCCAATCGCCGACCGCGAAGGCACCGGTGTCGGTCAGGGGCGCCAGGGCGAGCTTCGCCGGTCCGTCCGCGGCGAGGCCGGTCATCCGGGTGCGATGGACGGTCGCGACCCGCATCGGCGCGAGGTCGGCCTCCTGCGCCCGGCGCTGGTCCGCAAAGAAGGCGGACCATCCGAGGTCCGACAGGTTTGATTCGCTGGCGACGATGATGGCCGGTCCTCCGAGGGTTGCCGTCACGGGTGTACGGCGCCGACCATCCGGGATGTCCGGCGTGCGGATCGCGGTCGAGGCTCGACCGGGCCGCGCAGACAGGGCGGGACAGCCGCCCGCGCGGCCACGGGCGCGCCTGCGACGCCCCGCACCGTCACGAAGCCGCCGCGGGCAAGAGGCCGTCGCGCCGCGCGAGGTCGAGCAGCAGATCGACCACCAGCTCCGGCCTTTCCTCGTGGGTGAGATGGCCCACACCCTTCAGCGCCACGATCTCGGCCGAGGGCAGGATCGCCTTGACGGCGGCCGCCGTCGCGGGCGGCACGGCGCGATCCGACGCGGCGGTGACCAGCGTCAGCGGCACGGGCAGGAGCGGGAGATCCGCCGCGAGGCTGTCGAGGTCCCAATGGGTCATCATGCCGAGCGCCGCCGCGACATGGCCGGGGTTCGCCATGAGGGTGCGGTACTGGCGCACGCCGTCGCGGTCGATCTTGGAGCCCATGTTGCCGATGAGACGCTTCACCGATTCCTCGCCCGCCAGGAAGGCGAAGACGCGCGGTGCGATCGGGTTGGCATAGAGCGCGCGGGCGAGGCCGGGGGCGACCTTGCCGGTGAGGCCGCCGAAGGGAAGCAGCGCGCCGTTGAGGCTGACGATGCGGCGCGGGCGGAAGGCCGGCGCGTCGAGCGCCGTCCGGCACAGCACCGCCGCGCCGGCGGAATGCCCCGCCGCCATCTCGGCGATGAAGCCCGTGGCGCCGAGCAGCGCGCGCAGGAGATCGCGCATCACCGGCAGCGACAGGCGCCCGCTGGGCGGCATGTCCGTGAAGGCATGACCGGGCAGATCGGGGATGAGCAGAGTGAAATGCCGGGCCAGCAGCGGCGCCAGCGTCCGGAACGAATGGGTCGAGGCCGCGGTGCCGTGGAGCAGCAGGAGGCGCGGCCCCTGCCCCATCTCCTGGACGTGCCAGGAGAGCCCGCCCGCCCGCAAAAAGCGGCTGTGCTCCCGGTTGGGCCAGGCCCGGCCGTCTCGCGCCCAGTCCAGCCTGCCGCTCATGCGCGCGTCCCCGGTGCGGCCGCCACGCTCCTCACCGCGCCGGCGATGCCCCGCGCATCGGCCAGGGGCAGCGGCAGATAGGTGGCTCCCATCGCGGCGGCGAGGCGCGACGCCGCCGGGCCGGGACGCGGCGACATGTCGATGACGATCGCCGCGATGCCGGCCGCGCGGACGAGGCCGGCCGCGGCGGCACTGTCGGCGGCGGCACGATCGCGGTCCGTCGTGCCGTCGCGCGCGACATTGCCGCGGCCGTCCGTCAGCACGGCGATGACCGGCCGCCGCCCGCCACGCCCAGCCGCAGCGGCGAGGTCGAGCGCCGCCGCGATCCCGGCCGCGAGCGGCGTCGCACCGCCGCCGGGCAGGGTCGCGAGCTCGCGTTTGGCCCGGGCCGGCGAGCGCGTCGGCGGCAGCAGCACTTCGGCGGCGGCGCCGCGGAAGGCCACGAGCGCGACATCGTCACGGCGAATGTAGCATTCGGCGAGCAGCAGCTCGACGGCGCCCTTGGCCTCGGCGAGCCGCCCCAGCGCCGCCGACCCCGAAGCGTCGACGGCGAAGATCGTCGTGGTGCGCTGCCGGTCGCGATGGCGCGTCACGCGGAAGTCCTCCCGGCGGATGCGGAGGCGGGCCGCGGGATCGGGGCGGCCGCGCAGGGTCTGCCAGGGTGCCGCGGCGCGAAGCGTCGCCAGCACGTCGAGGCGGGCGCCCCGGCCTGGCTCGCCGCGGCGCGCGCCGATCGGCCGGCCCTGGCGCCCGCCCGGAGCCGCAGCGCCCCGCCGCGCGCC
>CAXTCV010000156.1:0-8684 GCA_964242725.1 uncultured Methylobacterium sp. | reverse complement strand
GGAAGAAGTCGCGGATGTTGTCGGCGGAATGCTCGTCGAAGCTCTCGGCGCAATCACCGCCTTGCAGGAGAAACGCCTGGCCCGCGGCGACGCGCGCCAGCGCCGCCTTCAGCTTGCGGGCCTCACCGGCAAAGACCAGCGGCGGAAAGCTGGCGATCTGCGACTCGACGGCACCCAGGGCGGCCGTGTCCGGATAGGCGGGGACCTGCTCGATCGGCAGCTGTCTCCAGCTCTTCGGTGTCCAACGCTCGCCCATGGCCTCTCTCCGCGCACCTTTCGTGCGACCGCGCTTCGCGCGAAGCGCGGCTTATAGAGAGGTTCCCCTGGGCTGACGAGTGCCGCATGCGAGGGGCTGGCGCGCCCCGGCCTCAGGCCTCGCCGTCCTCGACTTCGATCCCGTGCTCGGCGAGGATCCAGAAGATCGCCTCCAGATCCTCCGCGGAGACGTCCCTGGGCGGCAGGGCCTCCTCCAGATCGTCGTAGGTCAGGCAGCGGCTGCGCTGGGCCTCCGCCTTGGCGAGCAGCTGATCGATGGCGTGGCGGATGTCGGGGGGCAGCGCCTCGTGGCTCGGGGGCCGGTGGACGGCCGGGCGCAGGGCGTCCGCCAGCAGGCCATCGATGATGGCCTGACGCCGCGCGTGCGCATCCTCCTCGCCGCGTCCCTTGCCTGCGCCCTGCTTGCCCATCCCCCTGATATGGCTCGGTCGGGCACGGCGTCGAGGCCCCGGCGGGTGGAGAGGTTTTAACCGACGCCGACCGGATGCTTCGTGACCTCCGGAACCCGCATCGTCACCAACTCCTCGGCCGCCGTCGGGTGGACCGCGATGGTCCGGTCGAAATCGGCCTTGGTGGCGCCCAGGGTCACCGCGATGCCCACCGCCTGGATCACCTCGCCGGCATCGTGGCCGAAGATGTGGACGCCCACCACCCGGTCGGTGGCGCAGTCGACGATCACCTTCATCAGGATCCGCTCCTCCCGGCCCGACAGCGTGGCCTTCATCGGGCGGAAGCGCGCCTTGTAGACGTCGATCTGGCCGTAGACCGCCCGCGCGGCCGCTTCGCCGTGGCCAACCACGCCGATCTCAGGGGTCGAGAACACGGCGGTGGGGATCAGGCGGTGATCGACGCAGGTAGGCTTGCCGCCATAGACCGTGTCGGCGAAGGCGTGGCCCTCGCGGATCGCCACCGGGGTCAGGTTGGCGCGGTTGGTGACGTCGCCGACCGCGTAGATCGACGGGACCTTGGTCTGCGAATAGGCGTCCACCGGGATCGCCCCGGCGGCGTCGAGCGCGATCCCGACCCGGTCGAGGCCGAGGCCGGCGACGTTGGGCCGCCGGCCTGTGGCGACCAGCACCTGATCGGCCAGGATCTCGCTGCCGTCGTCGAGGCGTGCGCAGAGGCCGCCATCCCGCCGCTCGATTCCCGCGAGGGTGCGGCCGAGCCGCAGGTCCATCCGGTGGCCGTAGGCCTCGGCGAGGGCGTCGCGGACCTCGTCGTCGAAGCCGCGCAGCAGCCTGTCGCCCCGGTGCAGCAGGGTCGTGGCGCTCCCGAGCGCCGCGAACACGCCGGCGAATTCCACCGCGATGTAGCCGCCGCCGATCACCAGGATGCGCTCCGGCAGGCTCTCCAGCTCGAACACCTCGTTCGAGGTGATCGCCAGCGCGATGCCGGGCACCGCGGGCTCCTTCACCGGATGGGCGCCGACCGCGACCAGGATCCGCTCCGCCCGCACCGTCCGGTCCGACCCGACCAAGCGCACCGTGTGCGGATCCACGATCACGGCCCGCTCGGGCACGATCTCGACGCCGGCCCGGATCAGGTTGGCGTCGTAGATCCCTTCGAGGCGGGTGACCTCGGCGTCCCGGCGGCGCTTCAGGGTGGCCCAGTCGAAGCGGGGCGTCCCCACCGTCCAGCCGAAGCCGGCGGCATCCGCGAACTCGTCGGCGAAGCGGCCGGCATAGACCATCAGCTTCTTCGGGACGCAGCCGCGGATCACGCAGGTGCCCCCGACCCGGTATTCCTCCGCCAGCATCACCCGGGCGCCGTAGCCCGCCGCGATCCGCGCCGCGCGCACGCCCCCGGAGCCGCCGCCGATGACGAAGAGGTCGGTGTCGAAATCGCTCATGCGGATCCGTCCCTCCCGGGGCTCGTCTCGGCGCGGGTCCGGGCCGCCTCGCGCAGCCACGAGATGGCAGCGCCGAGGCCCGCCGTCCACCACGCCGCCCAGCCGTTATGCTCCACGAAGGCGATCGCCGCCGCCCCGCCTACGAGGCCGAGCGCCGCCGCCCGGACCGGCTGCGGCAGCCGGGCGATGCGGGCGAGCATCAGCATGAGGGTCAGAGCCGCGAGCACCGCGCCGGGCAGTCCGAGCTCGGCCCAGACCTGGAGGAAGCTGTTGTGCGGGTGCCCGACCCCGAGGAGCACCTGCATCTCGGGCGGCACCGCCTGCGCCGCGGGCGTCTCGGCGAAGCGCGCGCTCGTGCCGTAGCCCGCCCCGCGCCAGGGATCGGCCGCCACGGCGGCGCCGAAGCTGCGGGCGATGGCGACCCGCGCCCGGGACGAGGATTGCACGAGGCGCTCATGGGCCGCCTCCGGCATCGCGCGCGCGAGGAGGTCGCCCTCCACCGGGGCCAGCGCCACGGCGAGGCCGAGGCCGAGGCCCGCGAGGCCGATCGCGGCGCGCCGGGGCAGCAGGCGGGCCGCCGCGAACAGCGCGGTTCCGGCGAGCAGGCCGAGCTGGGCGGCGCCGCTGATCGAGCGCACCACGCCGAGGGCCGCGAAGGCCAGAGTCGCCGCCGCGAGGCCGCGGGTGCGTCCGCGCCACAGGACCAGCGCGAGGGGGCCGGCCACGAGATCCAGGGTCAGGGCCGGACGGTTGTGCACGAAGGCGGCGGCCCGGTGGCCCAGGGCCCGCTCCAGGGCGAGACCGGCCGCGAGATCCACCGCGATCACGAGGCCGGCCAGCGCGATCGCCGCCGCCCCGAGCCGGGGCGCGAAGGCCGGGATCCGCCCCGGCGCCAGGCAGGCCAGGAGGTAGGCGCCCGCCAGCGCCGGCAGGAACTCCCCGGCCACCCGCAGCGAGGCGGCGGGGACAGGGCTCCAGGCGAGGGAGACGAGGCTCCAGGCCAGGAAGGCCAGCGCCGCCCCGGCCAGCGGATCGGCGAGCGGCCTCAGGACCCGGCGCGCCAGACCGGCCCGGTCCTCGACCGCGCGTCCGGCCAGGAAGGCGAGCGCCGCCAGCCCGACCACCGCCGGGCTCGACCGGTTGGCCAGCACCATCGCGAGCGGCAGAGCGGCGAGGAGGACCCCGCCCGCCCCGTAGAGGCGGCCGGCCGCGCTCATGGTGCGGCTGTCACGATGATCCGCGTGGGAGCGGAGTCGCTCACTGCATCTGGTGCCCGCGCTTGCCCATCTCGGCGCGGACGCGGACCATCACGTATTCCGAGACGTCCTGGGTCCAGTCCTGCATCTCCTGGACCATCTCGTCGAGGAGCTGCGGCTGCGCCTCCACGTAGTGCTTGCCGGCGGGCGAGCGGAAGAAGGTCGCGATCTCCTTCAGCTCGGCCTCCGAGAATTTCGACGCGTAGGTGCGCGCCGCGATGTCGATCATGCGCTGCTTCTGCAGCTCCATCTCGGGTTGCAGCGACACCAGAACCTCGTCGAGGTCCTTGGCGAGTTCCGGCCGCGTCACCGTCTGCTTGCGGATCTGGTCGGCGAAGGCGGGCAGCACCGAATCGAACGAGCGGGCGATGCCCGAGGACAGCATCACCTCCCGGGCGAGCGCGAGGTGGCTCGGGGTGAAGGCCGGAGCCGGCGTGTTGGCGGCCGGGGTCGCGGGCTGTGCCGCCGGCTTGGCGGGCGCGGGCTTCTGGGCGAGGGCCGCGGACGGGAGCGCCAGGAGCGCGAGGCCGAGCGCGGCGATGAGGCGTCGGGACATGCTGGACTTTCTTGCGAGGATGGCCTGCGAGGAGAGCGGCGCCTCAGGCGAGGCTGCCGAGAACGGTGATGTCGGTCCGTCCGTCCCGCGCGGCCGCCAGGATCGCGGCGTCGGCGATGCCGAGGAACAGGCCGTGCTCGACGACGCCCGGCACCGCCCAGAGCGCGGCGCCGAGGGCCCCGGGATCGGGGATCGCGCCGAGATGCGCGTCGAGGATGTGGTGACCGCCATCGGTGACGAGCGGCGCGCCGTCGGGCTGGCGGCGCAGCCGGATGGCGCCCGTGCAGCCGGCACCTGCGACCGCGGCCTCGACGGCCCGGTGGGTGGCGGCGAGGCCGAAGGGGTTGACCTCGATCGGCAGCGGGAAGGCGCCGAGCCGCGCCACCCGCTTGGCCGCGTCGGCGATCACCACCATGCGGCGGCTCGCGCAGGCGACGATCTTCTCCCGCAGGAGCGCCGCGCCGCCGCCCTTGATCAGGCGCAGCTGATCGTCGACCTCGTCGGCGCCGTCGACGGTCAGGTCGAGCTCCGGCTGCTCGTCGAGGGTCGCGAGGCGGATGCCGAGGCCCTGGGCCTGGGCGCGGGTCGCCTCCGAGGTCGGCACGCCGAGGATGTCGAGCCCGTCCCGGACCCGCGCGCCCAGCAGCGCCACGAAGGCCGCGGCGGTGGAGCCCGTGCCGAGCCCGAGCCGCATCCCCGGCTCGACGAGGTCGAGGGCGCGCGCCGCCGCGGCCCGGCGCAGGTCCGGCCCGCTCACCGGGGGAGCGCCCGGTCGGCGCGGTGGAGCGAGAGGGCGCACGTCAGGGCGCATGTCATGGGGGGTCGGCCTTTCCGCCAGGATCGCGCGGCCCCTAGCACGGGACCGGGCCGATCGGAACGCCCGGGCCGCGCATGCCGCGTCACGGACGCGCGCCCTGCGCGGGCGTGGCGCTGGCCCCGGCCCGGCCGGGCGCGGGGCCGGTCAGCGGCGCGTCGGAGGCGCCCTCGGCTCCGGGCTTGCCCTGCTGGGTGCAGACGACCTGCTCCTTCTTCACGAGCACGAAGCAGATGCTCATCTCGCCGGTCCGGTAGTTGACCCGGAACACGCCGGCCTCGCGGGTGTGCCGGCTCGCCACCAATCCGTATTCCGACGGGGTCTGGGGCCCGGCCCCCTCGCCGGCCCCGAAGCAGACCGTCTGGCCGATGCCGCCGGCCGATTCCTGAAGCCCGTATTGGCAGGACGTGACCTCGCCGGTCACCTTGTCGACCCGGTACATACGGTTCAGGTCGGTCTGCGGCGCGGGCACGAACTCGTAGGACGTCGCGGCCGCCGGCAGGATCCGGAGCGTCGCGCAGGCGGCGAGGAGGGGCAGGGACGGTTTCATCGCGGGTTCCGGGACGGGGACGCGCAGCCTTCGCTGGGCTTTCGGGCGAGTGTGGGGCGCTGCGTGCGCGCAGTGCTGGCCGGGCTATAGCCTCCCCGGGCGGGGCGCGCCGGCGATGGAGTGCGGCAAGCCTCCCCGCGCGCGGGCGACCGCGTTCACACAGCGTAGCCGGACGAGGGCAACGGCCGGACCGACGCGCGTCCCCCTGCTCCGGACCTTCGGCCCAACCGTCATGCCCGCCGGGTGACTCCTTTCCCAAGCCGCAAACCCGCACGGACGAGGAGGCATCTCGCCCCATGCCGCGGCCGATATGCGGACCTCGTAGCCCCCGCGGGAGAGGTGGTCCGGCGCGTCCGTGCCGGCCGGCGATGTCCGGTCTCGGCACGCCCCGGCGTCGGAGCGGGCAGGCCCGGTGCAGGGCCTATGGCTGATGCAATCGGTGCGTGCGGAGCCGAAATAATCCAGTACTTCAGCGTGCATGTCTCCCGCTCGCAATACACGGACGATTGGTGGACACACCCTATTATCTCTATGTCTCAGGTTAAACGGCTGGTTATACAAGGAACGATTAATCATCGCTCGAGCAGAGACACCGCCTTTGTCGGATTCTTAAGCGGGGCCCCGCATCCTGGGGTCACCTTGGATGAGCAGGCTCGGGAAGACGCGATGCTGAATGGTGACAGTCTCGGCCGGAGCGAGGGGCCGACGGCGCGGATGGGTTCGGTGACATCGATCAACGGGTCGAAGGTTCACCTCGAACTCGCCGGCCAGAACGGCCGGCCCCTCGTGCGGGCCACGGTGGGCAATTTCGTGCGGATCGAGGCCGGCTCCGCCCTGCTGATCGGCATCATCACGACCCTCTCGTCGGGCAACGACCATGCGCGCCAGCCCGGGGCCTACGCGAGCATCGACCTTCTCGGCGAGATCCTGTCGGACGACGGGGTGAAGCGGTTCCGCCGCGGCGTGACCTGCTATCCCGCCATCGGCGACGCGGTCGAGCTGCTGCCGCCGGGCGACCTGCGCATCCTCTATCAAGTCTCCTCCGCCAACATGGCCGCCGTGGGTGCGCTGTATCAGGATCCGGACACGCCGGCCTGCATCAAGGTCGAGGATCTGCTGACGAAGCACTTCGCCGTGCTCGGCACGACGGGCGTCGGCAAATCCAGCGGCGTGGCGGTCATCCTCGACCAGGTCATGCGCGCGCAGCAGGCGGTGCGCATCTTCCTGCTGGACGTGCACAACGAGTACGCGGCCTGCTTCGGCGAGCATGCGAGCGTCATCAGCCCCCGCACCCTCAAGCTGCCGTTCTGGCTGTTCAACCTCGAGGAGATCGCCGACGTCGTCTACGGCGGCCGCTCACCGGTGGACGAGGAGATCGAGATCCTCGCGGAGGTCATCCCCCTCGCGAAGAGCAAGTATGCGCAATACAAGGAGGCGAGCGACCGCCAGGTCGTGAAGCGCGCCATCGGCAAGGGCTCGGGCTTCACCGTCGACACCCCCGTCCCGTACATGCTGCAGGACCTGATCGCGCTGATCGACGAGCGGATGGGCCGCCTGGAGAATCGCGTCGGCCGGATGCACTACCACCGGCTGATCACCCGGATCGAGGCGATCCGCAACGATCCGCGCTACGGCTTCATGTTCGAGAACGCCAATGTCGGCGGCGACATGATGGGCGAGATCCTGGGCCACCTGTTCCGGCTCGATCCGGACGGGCGGCCGATGACGATCATGCAGCTGGCGGGGCTTCCCATGGAGGTCGTGGACGCCGTCGTCTGCGTGCTGTGCCGGCTCGCCTTCGAGTTCGGGATCTGGAGCGAGGGCGCGATCCCGCTGCTGTTCGTCTGCGAGGAGGCACACCGCTTCGCCTCGGCCGACCGGTCCGTGGGCTTCACCCCGACGCGCCGCGCCCTGTCGCGGATCGCCCGCGAGGGGCGCAAGCACGGCGTCTATCTCGGCCTCGTGACGCAGCGGCCGGCGGAACTCGACCCGACGATCATGTCCCAGTGCAGCACCCTGTTCGCCATGCGGATGACCAACGACCGCGATCAGGCCTTCCTCGCCGCGGCGGTGTCCGATGCCGTGAACCTGCTCACCTTCGTGCCGTCCCTGGGCACCGGCGAGGTCATCGCCTTCGGCGAGGGCGTGCCCATGCCCGTGCGGATGAAGTTCACCCCCCTCCCCCCGGACCGTCAGCCGCGCAACGACATGAGCGGGCGCGTCGCGGAGCATGGTGGGGCGATCGCCGGCGCAGCCTTCGTGGGCGCCGTGGTGGAGCGCTGGCGCGGCGCCACCATGAGCAAGGTCAGCGGGCTCGATGCGGATCCCTCCGCCGCCGGACGCCTCGCCCGGGAGCCCGGTGCGGAAGGCGGACACGGCGCCGCCCTCGACCAGGTGCATCGCCGCCTGCTCCGGCGCCCCCTCGAAGCCGGTGACAGCCCCGGCGAGGTCGGCCTGCGCGCCGCCAAGACGCTCTGGCAGCAGGGCTGACGTGAGCGAGTCCAACGCCCGCTATCGCCAGAGCCTGCTCGAAGCCGCCATTCAGGCCCTTCCGGTCGGCGTCGTGGTCCATGACGAGCAGGGTCAGTGCATCCTGGCCAACGCCGCGGCCCGCGCCCTCGGGCCGCGCGCCGTCGACGAGCTCTCGGACAGCGCCCTGGCGAGCCCGGCCGCGGCGATCGTCGAGGCGATCGGCGAGCACGTCGTCGAGGCGCAGGCGCTTCCGGTCGTGACCGAGGGGGCGACCTACACGCTCACCACCCTCACCGAGGTCACGCACCACCACGCGATGCAGCGGGACCTGATCGCCAGGGCGTTCATCGACGCCCTGACGGGACTGCCCAACCGGACGATGTTCGAGCAGAGCATCGAGGAACTGATCGCGGAGGCGGGGCCCGGCGACCGCTTCGCCCTGGCCTTCATCGACCTCGACAACTTCAAGCACATCAACGACTATTACAGCCACGCCGCGGGCGATGCCCTCCTGCGCAAGGTGGCAGACCGGACCCGCGGCGCCCTGCGACCGAGCGACATGCTGGCGCGGATCGGCGGCGACGAGTTCGTGCTGCTGCTCAGCCCGGTCACCGACCGGGACGCGACCCTGACGGCGGTGCTCGACATCTCGGAACGTCTCAAGCAGCCGTTCTTCATCGACGATCACGAGATCTTCGCCTCCGCGTCGATCGGCCTGAGCCTGTTTCCCGAACACGGGACGACCTACGAGGTCCTGCGGCGCCAGGCCGACAACGCGATGTACCGGGTGAAGGGCGGCGTGAAGGGCGGGGTCAGCGTCTTCGAAGAGACGATGAGCCACGCCGCCACCGCCCGCATGGCGGTGGAGCAGCGCCTGCGCCTCGCGATCCGCGACCGCTGCTTCTGCTGCG
>CAXTCV010000155.1:0-8752 GCA_964242725.1 uncultured Methylobacterium sp. | reverse complement strand
GTCTTGTTGAGGCCGACCAGCACCTGGTCGCATTCGAGCACCTCGGCCGGGTCGAGGGCGCGGCGCGACACCACCCGGCTCTGGCCGAAGGTGCCGAGGTCCAGCCGGCCGCCCTCGCGGATGGTCATCGCCATGCGGACGATCGGGTCGTCCTTGGCCTGCCGATGGACCTCGGTGAGCATCACGTCCGGCTCGGCCTCGGTGAAGAAGCCGCCGCCGCGCACCGGCGGCAGCTGCGCCGGGTCGCCCAGCACGAGCACCGGCCGCTCGAACGACAGCAGGTCGTTGCCGAGGTCGGAATCCACCATCGAGCACTCGTCGATGATGATCAGGTCCGCCTTCGCGGCCGGGCCGGACCGGTTCAGCGTGAAGGTCGGCCCGCCCTCCTCCGCCTCCTTGGTGCGGTAGATCAGCGAATGGATCGTGGCGGCGTCGTGGCAGCCCTTCTGGCGCATCACCGAGGCCGCCTTGCCGGTGAAGGCGCCGTACACGACCGTGCCGTCGACATCCTCGGCGATCCGGCGCGCCAGCGTGGTCTTGCCGGTGCCGGCATAGCCGAACAGCCGGAACACCTGGGATCCGCCCTCCCGCCGCCACGCGGCGATCGCCTTCAGCGCCGCGTCCTGCTGCGGGGCGTAGGCGGCCGGCAGCCCGGTGCTCACAGGGACCCCTTCACGGCCAGCGCACGGTCGGCGGCAGGGACGACAGGATCGAAGCGACGTTGCCGCCGGTCTTCAGACCGAAGATCGTGCCGCGGTCGTAGAGCAGGTTGAATTCGACGTAGCGCCCGCGCCGGACCTGCTGCTCCTCGCGGTCGGCCTCGGTCCAGGCCGTCCCGACATTGTCGCGGACGATCTTCGGATAGGCCTCCAGGAAGGCGCGGCCCACGTCGCGGGTGAAGGCGAGATCCGCCTGCGGCTCTCCGGTCCAGCGATAGTCATAAAAGATGCCGCCGATGCCGCGGGGCTCGTTGCGGTGCTTGAGGTGGAAGTATTCGTCGCACCACGCCTTGTAGCGGGCATGGTCGACGCCGTGGGCCGCGCAGGCGCGCGCCAGGCAGGCGTGGAAGTGCCGGCTGTCCGGATCCTCCTGGTTGCGCCGCCGCACCAGCACCGGCGTGAGGTCGGCCCCGCCCCCGAACCACGCCTTCGTGGTCGCGACGAAGCGGGTGTTCATGTGCACCGTCGGCACATGCGGGTTCCAGGGATGGGCGATCAGCGAGATGCCGGTGGCGAAGAACCGCGGATCCTCGGCGGCGCCCGGCATCTGGGCGCGGAATTCCGGGGCGAACTCGCCGTGGACCGTGGAGATGTGGACCCCGGCCTTCTCGAACACCCGGCCCTTGAGCATCGCCATGACGCCGCCGCCGCCGGGCTGGCCGGTATGGTCGGTGCGGTTCCAGGGCGTCTTCTCGAAGGTCCCGGCGCCTGCGGGCGCATCCGGGTGGAACGGCCCCTCGGCCTCCGCCTCCAGGGTCTCGAAGGCCGCCAGGATACGGTCGCGCAGGGTCGCGAACCAGGCCGCGGCCTCGGATTTCATGGCCGTCACGTCGGCCTCGGACAGGGGGGCAGTCAGGGCTGCGCGGGCGTCGTCCGGCATCGTCATGCGGTAGGCTTTCCCACTGCGCCGCTGGGGCGTCAATCGGCGGGCGCCAAATCGGCTTGCCGCATCCCCATGCGCCGCAGTCCCGGGCCGACGCGGCATCGCCGCCCTAGATCAAACGACCCCGCGCCTGTGCGGCGCCCCCGCGAAATGTCAGGACCGCCCGAGATCATGGCCGACACCCTCCGCCTCTTCACCTCGCCCTCCGCCTTCCCGAACCCGCAGCGCCTGCGCCTGTTCGCGCACGAGAAGGGGATCGCCCACCTGTTCGACGAGGTGGTCTACGACATGGCGCCGGGGGGCGAGCAGCGGCAATGGCGCCATCTCAAGATGAACCCCTGGGGCGAGACGCCGACCCTCCTGCTCGCCGACGGGACCGTGCTGTCCGAGACGGCCGCGATCGTGCGCTACCTCGACGCCGCCCATCCGGGTCGCCGCCTCACCGGCGACACGCCGCTGGAGCAGGGGCTCGACACGATGTGGGACAACCGGATCTGGGTGCACATCCTCTACCGCATCACCACGATGTTCCACGTGCTGAACCAGGGGCTCGGGCCGAAGCTGGAGCTGACGCACAACCCGCAATGGGGCGAGCATTGCCGCAAGGAGGCCCTCGCGCATGCCGCCCTGGTCGACCGCCACCTCGCGGACGGCCGCGCCTGGATGCTCGGCGGCGATGACCCGACCTTCGCCGACATCACGCTCTGCACGGCGATCGCGTTCTCGAAATTCCCGGTCTGCGCCACCCCGCTCGACGAGCGGTTCGAGCAGCTCGACGCCCTGTGGCGGCGCTGGCAGGCGCGGGCGAGCTTCAAGGCGGCCTATGCCGATGGCGGCAGCGGGCTGACGGAACTCGACCATCTCAAGACTGCCTAGGACGGTTTTGAGGCCCCGGTCCGGCGCAGGCCTGCGCCGGACCGGGCGTCAGCGGGGCGCGCCCTCGCCCACCGGCTTCAGCAGGCCGGTGGCGCTCGCCACCAGCGTCCCGGCCGCATCGCGGATCTCGGCCTCGCAGAAGATCACCGCACGCCCGGCCCGGGTGACGCGCCCCTCCGCCACGAGTTCGCCCCGGGCGGGATTGAGGAACCGGGCCTGCAGGTCGAGGGTCACCACCGGCCGCCCGGCCCGGAGGCGCGCGGCCGTCCCGAGGGCGACGTCGAGCAGGGTGCAGAGCACGCCGCCATGGGCGATGCCGAGGTTGTTGGCATGTTCCGGACGCAGGACGAGCCGCAGGCGCGTCCGGCCCTCCGCCACGTCGAGCGCCTCGATCCCGCAGAAATCCACGAACGGGATATGGGCCCCAAAGACGGTGCCCGGCTCCGATTGCTGATCCACGTCCACCGTCCCGGTCCCGTCCCGCCCGGCCCGTTATGGCGCATGCGCCGCGCGGCCCCAAGATCCTCTGCCCGAGATCCTTTGCCCAAGATCCTTTGCAGGACGGGCCGCGAGATTTCACGCGTCTTGTCAGACCGACGACCGATCTTCGCAATCGAAGGGACCGGCCTGATCCCCGTCAGAGGCACGCGGGCAGAGCGCCGAGGGCCGCCAACTCGTGAAAGTGCCCATCCCGCCGACCGGGTTTCATCGGCAACGATTTCAGCTTGACCCCACGCTTGAATAATATGCGTGTTAACGGGCGGCGCATTGTGCCGGGAAATGCTCGACGACGACTTGATTTTGCTGCAGAGACGTTAGAACTGTCTCACCACCGCCGGATAGAGGGAATCATCGATGGACGACAACGCCACTGAGCAGCAGCAGACCTTTATCGAGCAAGCCTCGGACATCGTCTCAGCGTATGTCTCGAACAATTCCGTGCCGATCAGCGAGTTGCCCGGTCTGCTCGCCGGCGTCCACGCCGCTCTGGCGAAGCTGTCCGCCCCCGCGGCGGCCGTCACCGAGGCGGCCGACAAGCCCACGCCGGCCCAGATCCGCAAGTCGGTGACCTCGGACGCGCTGATCTCCTTCATCGACGGCAAGCCGTACAAGACGCTCAAGCGCCATCTCTCGCGCAACGGCCTGACGATCGAGCAGTATCGCGAGCGCTTCGGGCTGCCGCGGGACTATCCGTCGACGGCCGCGAGCTATTCCGCCCAGCGCTCCGAACTCGCCCGCAGCCTCGGCCTCGGCCAGCAGCGCCGCAAGTCCGCGGCGGTCGCGGAGCCCGCCGAGGAAGAAGTCGCCGAGAAGCCGAAGCGCGCGGCCCGTCCGCGCAAGGCCAAGGAAACGGCCTGACGCCACGCGGCGCTTCGCCGTGAGGGTCGGCGCGCGCGATGCCCGCCGACCCCCTTACGCGAAATCGGCGAGGTCGTCGGCCACGTCTCCGGCGGCGATCTCGGTCTCGGCCTTCCGGCGCTCGCTGGGCGCGGCCTCGGGGGGCGCGGGCTCGGCCGCGTCGCCGGGCCTGCGCTCCGGCGGCCCGGCCTTCGGCGGCCCCTTGCCGTCCCGCTCGTCCGGGACTCGATCCTGCACCCGATCCGCCATGACCCACCCCCGCCGATCCTGCGGAGCAATGCCGTTCGCGCCCCGCGCGTTCCGCACCCGGCCGGTCCGCTGAGAGCGCCGCGCGATTGAAACCGTGCGGGGCCCCGGTCCGGGAGAGAAACCGGGGCGTCGGCGTTGTGCAGGCGGATGCCGCCGGGCTGGCCGCCGGCAACAAGGACGGATCCCGCGATGACGGAGACGCACATTCGGGCGGAGGCGAGCCGGCGCGACCTGCTGGCGGCCTCGCTCCTCGGGACGCTCCCGCTGCTCCTGGCGAACGGGGCGCAGGGCAGCCCGCTGAACCCCGACCAGACCATCATCCGCGCGCCCGGCGACCTCCCGTGGCAGCCCTCGAAGGACTACCCGGAGCGCAGCGTCGACCGCTGCACGCTCACCGGCGACCTCAACGGCACCGGCCTGTACTATACGCTGATCCGCTGGTGGCCGGGCTACATGAGCGCGCCGCACACCTACACCTCCGACCGGTTCTGCATGGTCCTGTCCGGCACGTGGTGGTGCAACAGCGGGGCGGATTTCGATCCCGCCGCCTGCGTGCCGGTGAAGGCCGGCAGCTTCGTGCGCCGGGTCGCGGGGACGCCGCATTACGACGGCGTGGTCCGCGACGGGCCGGAGCCCGCGGTGATCGCCATCTGCGGCCTCGCGCCGGTCAATTACAGGCTGGTCGACCCGTCGCAGCCGGGCTGGCGCCGGGTCTGACCGGCGATCGATCGGGCTGAGACCGGGCGGGGCGCGCAGTGGGCAATCGATACGGGCTGGAGATCCGCGCGGCCGCCGGCCCCGACGCCGCCGGCCTGGCGGCGCTGCTGGACGAGGCCGGCCTCGCGGTCGGCGCCGCCGATCTCGCGGCCCGGCTCGAGGGGCTGCAGCGGGACGGCGGCACCGCCCTCGTCGCCGTCGAATGGGGACCGCCGAGCGGGCTGATCGCCCTCACCCCCGTCCGAACCCTGGACGCCCCCCGGCCCGCCGGCCTGATCACGACCCTCGTGGTCGCCGCCGGATCCCGGCGCCGCGGCATCGGGCGGGTGCTGCTGAAGGCGGCCGGGCGGGCGGCGCGGCAGGCGGGCTGCGACCGGCTGCTCCTGAGCGTCGGCCCCGGCCAGGACACGCTGGGGGCCTTCTGCGCCGCGGCGGGCTTCGTCGCGGCGGCTGGGCTCCTGGGCCGCCCGCTGCTGAAGCGGGGATCCGGCGACGTCTGAGCCCCGCGACATCCTGACCGCAGCCGACGGCCCGTCCGGGCGTTGACCGGGATACGCAGGAGACCCCGATCATGTTGCGCTCCGAGACCCCGCCGCCGCCCGCCAATCTCCCGGCCGATCCGCCGCCGGATTCGGATGCGCCGACCTCCGCCCAGCTCAAGGCCGACATCGACAGCGGCCGCACCGCCGACAAGGCCCCGCACCTGGATGTCGGGGCGGCGCCGCTCGGGACCTGCGAGGAGGCCGGCGGGACGCCGCCGAGCTCGCAGGAGGTCCGGCTCGCCCGGCAGAACGAGCGGGCGCCCTCGGAGCGGGCCGCGGCGGGCCGCGCCCGCCAGCGGCAGAGCTGGGTCGTGCCCGCCTTCGTCGGCGTCA
The DNA here is from genome assembly GCA_964242725.1 of uncultured Methylobacterium sp. Lineage (GTDB taxonomy): Bacteria > Pseudomonadota > Alphaproteobacteria > Rhizobiales > Beijerinckiaceae > Methylobacterium. Next base: position 3,074 of record CAXTCV010000155.1, on the reverse strand, counting down.
TCGTGCTGGTGGCGGTGGCGCTCGCGCTGGGACTCTGGCTGACGCATTGAGGCCGCGCGCCGGACGGTGGCCGGCGGTGCGGGTGCGCCGCCGGTGACCCGCGATGGTGCAGGACGGCACGGTCCCGCCGGCGCCGCCTTAAAGGTCGATTCACGTCGATGCGGTTAGCGTGAGCTTACTGCAGTCCTGCGTAAACCGATCCTCCATGCCCTCATCCGTCGATGCTCCGCCGGACCTGTCCGGGCTTCTCGAACTCTCGCGCATCGAGAATCTCGATCTCAAGCCCGTGATCCTCCGGGTGCAGACCGATCTGTTCGTGCGGGCATCGGTGCGGGACCGGAGCGCGATCGAGATCTTCGAGTCCCTGGCCTGCGGCCTGATACCGACCGTGGACGAGGAGACGGCCCGGGTGGTCGCCCGGAAGCTCGCCCCCTGCCCCGAGACGCCGCCGGCGGTCCTGCAGGCGCTCGCGTTCCGCGGCGGCGGCGCCCGCGACGCGGTGGTCGAGCTGGCCCCCGTCCTGAGCCGCGGCCTGATCGAGGCCGCGCTCGCCGACGGCTCCGATATCGCCGCCCGCATCGCCGCCCGGGCCGGGCTGAGCCGCGAGGCGGTGGACGACCTCTCCCGGGAGGGCCGGCCCGAGATCGACCGGGCGCTGGCCGCCAACCTCGGCATCACCCTCTGGGGCGCCGCCCTGACCCGGCTCGTGGACCGGGGCCGCGGCGCCGCCGACCTCGCCCGGCTGCTCCTGGTCCGCCCCGACGTCTCCGCGGCCGATCTCGTGCCCCTCTACCTGCACGCCGACCCGATGCGCCGCGCGGTGATCGGCCGGGCCGTGGAGGCGACCGCCGCCCTGCGCCCGTGCCCGCCGCCGCCCCGCGACCTCGGCGCGGTCCTGACCGGGCTCTCGGCGGCGCACGATGTCGGCGCCTTCGTGGCGGCCCTGGCGGACGGCCTCGGCCTGCCGCGCGATTTCCTCGCCGTGGCGGCCGACGCGAGCGCCCGCTACGACCTCCTGACCCTGGGCCTGCGCGCCGCCGGCCTGCACGAGGAGGAGGCGGTCTACATCTTCCTCACCCTCAACCAGGGGGTGGCGCGCTCCGCCGAGCGCGTCGCCGACCTCGTGCGCCTGTTCCGCACCGTGAGCCGGCCGGCGGCCCGGGACCTCGTCGCGGCGATCCTCGACCGGCCCCTCGCCGAGCGCGTGCGGAGCGAGCCGCACCAGCCGCTGCACGGACCGGAGGCCAAGCTGCGCCAGGGCGCCGAGCGCGGCGCCGGGCAGCGCGCGCGCCCCCCGGGGCGGGAGCGCGCCGCGTCCAGCGCAGACGCGGGTTGACGGAAGAGCCGTCAGCGGGGGGCGACACCCCGCCAGGCGGGCTGCCTGTCGGCCTCCTCCAGGGTGTCGGTCGAGGCCGGGGGCTCACCGGCCCGGCGGCTCAGCTCCGCCAACAGGCCCCGGGCGAGCACGGCCCGGACGGCCCGCTCGCGGGTCTCGGGCGGGACGGCGTCGAGGGCCGCCGGCAGCGCCGCCGAGGCGCCCGGCACCGACCCCGCGAGCTTGCGGGCCTCGCCGGCGGGATCGGCGCCGCTCCGCATCAGCGCGAGATACGAGAGCACGCCGATCACCAGAACGGCGCGCAGCAGGACGGTCATGATTCGTCTCTCCGCTCGGTGTCGCGCGCCTCTCCGCCCCAGGGCCGGCCTCCGGGACGGGGCGCGGACGCGAGAATTCGACGGGTTTCGTGAACCGGCCCTCAACCGGTTCGGGCTTTCGCGCGCGATGGTGAATGAAGCTTGTCCGAAAGCCCTTGGTTACCTCGCGGAAAGCATCCTGACCGTTCGGGCAAGTCCCGCAACACTCGTTTAAGCCGGCTCTGCGACCGTCCGGAAGTCGTTCGAAGTCGAACCGGAGGCGCGAGGGATGCGGAAACGCAGACATCGCGGCGTGTGCCAGCCTTGCCCCTTAAAAAAGTCCTGACTTCCTTGATCGACGACCGTCTCGCGGGGCTGGTTCACGCCGCCGTCGCGGACGACGCGGCCGCCCGGTCCCGCCACCAGCGCTTCCTGGTGTCGCGCCTCGCCACGGGCGTCGTGATGATGGCCGGGCTTCCCCCCTACCTGCTCTGGCGGGGGGTGCCGTCCGGCGTCGAGGTGCTGGCGATCGCGAGCCTGCTGCTGCCGGTCTTCGCCGCCGTGCTGCTCGTCCGCACCGGATCCCTCTGGCTCGCCCACGCGGTCTCCGCGGCGGGGCTGACCGGGGTCGTCGTGGCCCTGGCGAGCATCACCGGGGGCACCGCCTCCCCGGCCGCGGTCTGGCTGGTGGCGATCCCCGTGGAGGCGCTGGTCTCCGGGTCGCTGCGCGCCACGATCGCGGCCGCCGCCATGGCGATCCTCGGGGTGCTGGCGGTGGTCGGGCTCGGCGCCGTCGCGGGCCCCCTGCCGGTGATGGACATCTCCGCCGGCCTCGCCCTGCCGGCCTTCGCGCTCACGGCGATCGGCCACGTCGCCGCCCAGGCGCTGGAGCACCTGCGCAGCGAGGGGGCGTGGCGCGCCCGGCTGCGCGACAACGAGGCCCGGGACCGGCTGCTGCTCTCGGCGATCGACGACCTCGTGACCTGGCACGACCGCAACGGCCGGGTGCTGGAGGCCTCGGTCTCGGCGACCCGGCTGCTGGGCAGCGCGCCGGCGCGGCTGTGCGGCCACGGCCTGCTGGAGCGGGTCCACGTGGCGGACCGGCCGGCCTTCCTCAAGGCCGTGAGCGACGTCGCCGCCACCGGGCGGCCCGCAACACTCCCGCTGCGCCTGCACGTCGAGGCCGACGCCGGCCGGACCGACGGGGCGCGCCTGATCCACGCGGAGATGCGCGCCCACCGCATCCTGCACGGGTCCCACGACGCCGCCCTGGCGGTGGTGGCGGTGACCCGCGACATGACCGAGCACCACCGCCACGCCGAGGAGCTGGAGCGCGCCCGCGCCGAGGCCGAGCGGGCCGACGCGATCAAGGGCCGGTTCCTGGCCAACGTCACCCACGAGCTGCGCACGCCGCTCAACGCGATCATCGGCTTCTCCGAGGT
>CAXTCV010000154.1:0-8849 GCA_964242725.1 uncultured Methylobacterium sp. | reverse complement strand
TCGAGGTGGTGCCCTGCGACGTGTTCATCACCGAGGCGACCTTCGGCCTGCCGGTCTTCACCCATCCCGACACCCGCGGCGAGGTCCGCAAGCTCCTTGAGTCGGTCACGCTGTTCCCGGAGCGGGCCCACATCGTCGGCGCCTACGCGCTCGGCAAGGCGCAACGGGTGATGGCGCTGCTGCGCGAGGAGGGCTGGGACCGGCCGATCCATCTGCACGGCGCCATGGAGAAGCTCACCGCCCTCTACAAGGACGAGGGGGTGCCGCTGGGCGACACGCCGAGGGTGGCGGCGGCCGAGCGCAAGGATCTGCACGGGGCGATCGTGCTCTGCCCGCCCTCGTCGATCCAGGACCTGTGGTCGCGGAAATTCCCCGACCCGGTGACCTGCTTCGCCTCGGGCTGGATGCGGGTGCGCGCCCGCGCCCGCCAGAAGGGCGTCGAGCTGCCGATGGTGATCTCCGATCATTCGGATTGGCCGGACCTGTGCCGCACGATCCGCGACACCAACGCCGGCGAGGTCTGGGTGACGCACGGCCAGGAGGACGCGCTGGTGCATTGGTGCGGGACGCAGGGCATCGCGGCGCGGCCGCTGCATCTCCTGGGGTATGGCGACGACGGCGAGGCCGAGCCCGGCCCCGCCGAGACCGGTGCCGAGCCGGAGGTGGCCGCGTGAACGACTTCGCCCACCTCCTCGACCGCCTCGCCTACGAGCCGCGCCGCAATGCCAAGCTGCGCATGCTCCAGGACTTCTTCGCCCGCACACCGGATCCGGAGCGGGGCTACGCCCTGGGCGCCATGACCGGCACGCTGAGTTTCCGCGAGGCCAAGCCGGCGCTGATCCGCGGGCTGGTCGAAGCGCGGATCGACCCGGTGCTGTTCCGGCTGTCGCACAATTACGTGGGCGATCTCGCCGAGACCACGGCGCTGATCTGGCCGGCGACCCCCCTCCCTCCCCCCCAGCCGCTCTCGGGCTTGCCCGAGAGCGGCATCCCACTTGCCCAAGTCGGCCAAGGCCGACTCGGGATGGGGGAGGGTACCCCGCGCAGCAGGGGGGCAGAGGGGAGCGACGGTCCAGAACAGGGCGCCGGCCGTCATGAAGGTCCCGACGGGCCCGGAGGCCGGGTTCCCCTCGCCCGACCCCTGCTGACGCAGGGGCCACCCTCCCCCGCAGAGGGGGGCGGGGATGCACGTCCATCGATCGGCCACAACAACCCGCCCCCGCACGTCCCGACGCTCGCCGAGGTCGTGGAGACCCTGGCGACCATCCCGAAGAAGGACCTGCCCGGGCACCTCGCCGGGTGGCTCGACGCCCTCGACGAGACCGGGCGCTGGGCGCTCCTGAAGCTCGTCACCGGCAATCTCCGCGTCGGCGTCTCGGCGCGGCTCGCCAAGAATGCGGTCGGCGCGCTGGGCGGCCACGACGCCGATGCCGTGGAGGAGGTCTGGCACGGGCTGACGCCGCCGTTCGAGACCCTGTTCGCCTGGGTGGAGGGCCGGGCCGCGCGGCCCGAGACCCTGAACCCGGCCCCGTTCCGGCCGCCGATGCTGTCGCACCCGATCGAGGAGGAGGCGGATCTCGAGAAGCTCGAGCCGGCGGCGTTCTCGGCCGAATGGAAATGGGACGGCATCCGCGTCCAGCTGGTCGGCGGCCGCGACCGGGCGGGCGCCCAGGTGGGGAAGGTCTATTCCCGCACCGGCGAGGACATCACCGGGGCGTTCCCGGATCTGGCCGAGGCGATCACCTTCACGGGGACGCTGGACGGGGAATTGCTGATCCTGCGCGAGCGCCGGGTCCAGAGCTTCAACGTGCTCCAGCAGCGCCTGAACCGGAAGGCCGTGACGGGCAAGCTCCTGGAGGAGTTTCCCGCCCATGTCCGGGCCTACGACCTCCTGACCCTCGACGGGGACGACCTGCGGGCGGACCCCTTCGCGGACCGCCGGGAGGCGCTCGAAGCCCTGGTCACCCGCCTCGACCATGCGCGGATCGACATCTCGCCGCTGGTGCCCTTCGCGGATTGGGAGGCGCTGGCCGCCGCCCGGGCCGACCCGGCCTCGGTGGGCGCCGGCGCCGATGCCGATGCGATCGAGGGCATCATGCTCAAGCGTCGCACCAGCCCCTATCTCCCGGGCCGTCCCAAGGGACCGTGGTGGAAGTGGAAGCGCGAACCGCATGTGGTCGACGCCGTGATGATGTACGCCCAGCGCGGCCACGGGAAGCGCTCGTCCTTCTACTCGGACTACACGTTCGGGGTCTGGCGGGCGGCCCCGGAGGGCGGGGACGAGCTGGTGCCGGTGGGCAAGGCCTATCACGGCTTCACCGACGCGGAACTCGCCAAGCTCGACCGCTACGTCCGCAACAACACCACCAAGCGCTTCGGCCCGGTCCGCGAGGTCGCGCATGGACGGGAGGCCGGCCTCGTCCTGGAGATCGCCTTCGAGGGCGTGCAGCGCTCGACCCGGCACAAGTCGGGCGTGGCGATGCGCTTCCCCCGGGTCAGCCGCATCCGCTGGGACAAGCCCCCCGCGGAGGCCGACCGGATCGACGTGCTGGAGCGGATCCTCGCTCGGGGAGAGCGCGAGATCGCGCCGGGCGCGACGCTGAGGGAGACGACCGCATGAGACAGGGCAGGATCGGCGCGGTGGAGCCCCTCGCCGCCGGCGCGGTCGAGCGCCACGCGAGCGGGCGCCTCACCGTCGCGACCCCGGGGCCGGGGTTCACGGACTTCACCGCGGCGGTGGCCGACTTCGTGCGCGGCAGCGGCATCCGGGACGGGCTGGTGACTGTGTTCTGCCGGCACACCTCGGCCTCGCTCACCATCCAGGAGAACGCCGACCGCGACGTCCAGACCGACCTGATGACCGCGCTGGACGGGTTCGCGCCGCGGCATGCCGGCTACGTCCACGGCGCCGAGGGGCCGGACGACATGCCGGCCCATATCCGCACCCTCGTCACGGATTCCGGCCTGAGCATCCCCCTGGTCGAGGGGCGGCTGGCGCTCGGCACGTGGCAGGGGATCTACCTGATCGAGCACCGCGACCGGCCGCACCGGCGGGAGATCGTGCTCACCGTGATCGGCGCGTGACGCCGGCCGGCGCGTCGCCTTGCGCCCGCGCGCATCGGCAACACCGGGTCGCACACCGGCGGTTAACCATGTCGTGTGCTGATGGTCGTCCGTGAGACCGGTCGGAGTTCCGGTCTGGCGAAGGGAGACCCCGATGAGCCTTTTCGACGCGCTCTCGAACTCGATTTCCGGTGCGTCGGCCCAGTCCTTCGCGCTGAACAACATCTCGGGCAACATCGCCAACACCCAGACGGCGGGGTTCAAGACCACCGAGACGCGCTTCGCCGACATGCTCGCGCAGACCGAGGGCGGGATGCAGCCGGCCGGCGGCGTGTCGAGCAACACCCGCGACACCCTCGGCATCCAGGGCACGCTGCAATCCACCGGCGTGTCGACCAACCTCGGCATCTCGGGCAACGGCTACTTCATCGTCCGGGCGAATTCCGGCACGGACCAGAGCCCGAGCTTCACCGGCCAGACCGCCTACACCCGGCGCGGCGACTTCACGCCGGACGCCAACGGCTACCTCGTCAACGGCGCGGGCTACTACCTGTTCGCCGGGGCTTCGGCGACGGCGCCGGTCACGGTGCCCACCGGGGCGAACACCCTGGGGAGCCTCGCGGTCTCCCCCGCCGGCACCCTCTCCGGCACCGCCGCGGACGGCAGCACCGTGCCCCTCGGCGCGCTGACGCTCGCGCAGTTCGGCACGCAGGACAACCTGACCTCCCTGGACGGCGGAACCTACGTGGCCAACGGCCAGTCCGGCACGCCGAGCTACGGCCTCAACGGCGCGACCCTGACGGCCGGCTCGGTCGAGCAGTCGAATTCCAGCATCTCGGACCAGTTCTCGAAGATGATCGAGACGCAGCAGGCCTACACGGCCAACACCAAGGTCATGAGCACCGCAGACCAGATGCTGCAGGACGCCATCGCGATGTATGCGTGAGGCCGCGCACGCCGCTCGGGACGATGCGCGGGAGGCCCGTCACAGCACCTTGAGCGGGTCCGTCTCGGGGGGCGGGGGCGCCACGTCGGTGCGGTTCCACCAGCCGCCGCCGAGCGCCACGAACAGGGCCGCGGTATCGGCGTATTGCGTGGCCCGCGCGCTCGCCGAGGTGATCAGCGCCGAGAGGTAGCCCTGCTGGGCGATCAGCACCTGCGAGGAGGTGACCGCGCCCGCGGTGTACTGCTTGCGGATCAGCCCGAGGCTCTGGTTGGTGGCGCTCACCGCCGCGTCGGCCGCCGCGACCGCCCTGGCGTCGGCCTGGAGCGCCCGCAGCGCGTCGGCGACGTTCTGGAAGGCGCCGAGCACCGTCGCCTTGTACTGCGCCTGCGCCTGCGTGAGCCCTTCCTCCGCCGCCCGCTGGCGCCGGAACAGGGTGCCGGCGTCGAAGATCGGCGCCGTCGCCTGGCCGATGATCGTGAAGAACGCCGCGCCGGGACTGGTGACCTGCGCGATCCGCGTCGCGCTCGACCCGCCGGTCGCCGTCAGGTTGAACTGCGGCAGGCGGTTGGCCACGGCGACGCCGACGCTGGCGCTGGCCTGCTGGACCAGGGCCTCGGCGGCCTTCACATCCGGACGCTGCTGCACGAGGCGCGAGGGCAGGCTCACCGGCAGCCGGTTCGGCAGCCGCAGGCCCGACAGCGCGAAGGTCTCGCCGACCTCGTCGGAGGGCAGGCGTCCGGCGAGCGCGGTGAGGAGATTGCGCTGCTGTGCGAGCGCCTTCTCCAGCGGCGGCAGCAGCTGCTGCGACAGGGCCAGCGCCGCCTGCTGCTGCACCACGTCGGCGCCCGCGATCTGCCCGAGCGACAGCTGCTTGTTGTAGAGCTGCAGGATCTCCGTCTGCGCCTGGATCACCTTGCGCGTCGCCTCGATCTGCGCCCGCAGCGACGCCTCCTGGATGGCGGCCGCCACCACGTTGCCGGTGAGGCTGAGATAGGCCGCCTCCAGCTGGAAGCGCTGGTTCTCGGTGGTGGCCTCCAGGGACTCGATCTGCCGGCGGTTCCCGCCGAACACGTCCGGATTGTACGAGACCACCGCCTGCGGGGTGGAGAGGCTGTAGAGGTAGTTGGTCTGGTTCTGCAGCGGCGACTGCAGATCGAGCCCCGGCGCCAGGGCGCCGAGCACCTGCGGCGTGGCCGTCAGGGTGGGATAGAGCGTGCCCTTCTGGGCCAGCACGTTCTGCTGCGCGATCCGGAGCGCGGCCTGCGCGGCTTCGAGGTTCGGGTTGTTGGCGAGGGCCTGCTCGACCAGGCGGTTCAGCGCCTTGGAGTGGAACAGGGTCCACCAGGAGCCGGGAATGTCCGCGCCCGAGACGAAGCTCTGATCCGCCGAGCCGCCCTGCCGGGTGCGGACCTTGTCGGCGGCCGAAGGGTTCTTCAGCGGCTCCCTGGTGTAGCGGCCGACCGGCGGATCCTCGGGCGGCACGTAGTTCGGCCCGACCGCGCAGGCCGACAGGGACAGCGACGCGGCCACGGCCAGCGCGGCGACCGCCCGTCCGCACCGAATCGGCGCACAGCCCACCATTCCGCCCCCGAGAACCATACCCTGGTAGAGCGGCGCGGCGCGCATCCAAGTCAATGCGGCCGTCCCCGGATGGCGCGCGCGGGGCGCAGGTTGTGGCCCGCCTGCAACGGGCTGCCGGCCGGTCCGTCGGGTCGTGACGCGGCTCACGCGGCGGCCCGATGCGCGGTCCGGGCCCGCGCCTCGCGATTCGGCCTGCGCCGGGAGAACAGGGAGATCAGCACCGGCATGACCACGAGGATCAGGTTCGGCGCCAGGATGATGCCACCGACCACCACCAGCGCCAGCGGCTTCTGCACCTGCGAGCCGATGCCGGTGGAGATCGCGGCCGGGAGCAGGCCGACGCAGGCCGCCACGCAGGTCATCATCACCGGGCGCATGCGCACCACCGCCGCGTGCCAGACCGCCTCCTGGGGCTTCCAGCCCTCCTCGAGGAGCTGGTTGTAATAGGCCAGCAGGATCACGCCCTCCATGGTCGAGATGCCGAACAGGGCGATGAAGCCGATCGCCGCCGAGATCGAGAACGGCGTGCCGGTGAGGAACAGGGCGAAGATGCCGCCGATCATGGCCATCGGGATCACCGACAGCGTCAGCAGCATGTCGGCCACCGAGGAGAAGTTGATGTACAGGAGCAGCGCGATCAGCAGCAGGGTGACCGGCACCACGAGGCTGAGCCGGGCCGCCGCCTCCTTGAGGTTGGTGAACTGCCCGACCCATTCCAGCCGGTAGCCCGGCGGCAGGTCCACCGCCTCGGCGACCTTGCGCTGGGCCTCGATCACCGTGCTGCCGAGGTCGCGGCCGCGCACCGAGAACTTGACCGGGATGTAGCGCTCCTGGTCCTCGCGGTAGATGAACGAGGCGCCGGAGACGAGATCGACATCGGCGATCTCCGTGAGCGGCACCTGGATCACGCCGCCGTTGGGGTTCTGCGCACCCACCGCGATGTTGCGGATGCCGGCGAGCGACGAGCGGTATTCCTTGGCGAGCCGCACCCGCATGGGGAAGTGGCGGTCCGAGCCGTATTCGTAGAGGTCGCCCGCGGTCTGGCCGCCGATCGCCGCCTGGATCGTGGTGTTCACGTCGCCGATCGACAGGCCGTACCGGGCGGCCTTGTGCCGGTCGACGTCGATCCGCACCGTCGGCTGGCCGAGGGATTCGAACACCGAGAGGTCGGTGATGCCCGGCACCGAGGCCAGCGCGGCCTTGACGGCGTTGGCGGTCTTGGTGAGCTGGACGAGGTCGTTGCCGTAGATCTTGACCGAGTTCTCGCCCTTCACCCCCGAGGCCGCCTCCTGGACGTTGTCCTCGATATATTGTGAGAAGTTGAACTCGATGCCGGGGAATTCGCCCTCCAGTTTCTTGCTCAGGTCCTGGATGAGGGTCTCCTTTTCGAGCCCCTTGCGCCACTGGTCGATCGGCTTGAGCGGCGCCAGGATCTCGACGTTGAAGAAGCCGGTGGCGTCGGTGCCGTCGTTCGGGCGGCCCTGGTGCGACAGGACGGTGGTGACCTCCGGGACCTCCTGGAAGATCTTGCGCATGCGCTGGACATAGGCGTTGCCCGCCTCCAGCGAGATCGAGGACGGCATGGTGCCGCGCACGTAGAGGTTGCCCTCCTCGAGGCGGGGGAGGAATTCCAGGCCGAGGTTGCGCGCCACCAGCCCCGAGACGAGCAGGATCGCCAGCATCACCGCCAGCGTCAGGACCCGGTTCTTCAGGCCGAAGGCCAGGATCCGCTCGTGGCCGAAGCGCGTGAGCCGCACGATCAGGGTGTCGCGCTCCTCGAGCTTCCGGGGCAGGATCAGCGCGGCGAGGGCGGGCGAGACCGTGAAGGTCGCCAGCAGGCCGCCGATCAGCGCGTAGGCGTAGGTCTTGGCCATCGGCCCGAAGATGTGGCCCTCGACGCCCGTCATGGTGAAGAGCGGCAGGAAGCCGACGATGATGATCGTGGCCGAGAAGAAGATCGCCCGGTTCACCTCGCGGCCGGCGACCGCGATGGTGCCGAGCCGCCCGGTCAGGCCGGCGGGCGGGGCCTCGCCCTTCACGTGGTCGGGCTCGGCGAGGTGGCGGAACACGTTCTCGACCATGATGACCGTCGCGTCGACGATCAGGCCGAAATCGATGGCGCCCAAGGAGAGCAGGTTCGCCGAATCGCCGCGCACCACCAGGATCAGGATCGCGAAGCCCAGCGCGAACGGGATCGTGGCCGCCACGATGATCGCGCTGGTGAGCGAACCCAGGAACAGCCACTGCACCACGAAGACCAGCACCACGCCGAAGACGAGGTTGTGCATCACCGTGTGGGTCGTGGTGTGGATCAGGCCCGAGCGGTCGTAGATCCGCTCGATCTTCACGTCCGGCGGCAGGACCGTGGAGCCGTTGATCTTGTCGATCTCGGCCTCGACCCGCTCCAGCGTCGGCAGGCTCTTGCCGCCGCGGGTCATGAGCACGATGCCCTCGACCACGTCGCGCTGGTCGTCGTGGCCGACGATGCCGAGCCGCGGCGCGTTCGACACCCGCACCTCGGCCACGTCCCGCACCAGCACCGGCGTGCCGTTGACGAGGCTGATCATCGTGTCCTTGATGTCGTCCATGTCGCGGATCAGGCCGATGCCGCGCACCACGGCCGATTGCTGCCCGACATTCAGCGTCTGGCCGCCGACGTTGATCGAGGCGTTGTTCAGGGCGGTGGTCAGCTGGACCAGGGTCAGCCCCTGCGCCTGCAGGCGGTTCAGGTCGACCGCGACCTCGTATTCCTTGGCCTTGCCGCCGAAGGCCGTGACGTCGACCACGCCGGGGATCGCCTTGAACCGGCGCTGGAGCACCCAGTCCTGCAGGGTCTTCATGTCCATCGGCGAGTAGCCCGCCGGACCGACGAGCTTGTAGCGCATGATCTCGCCCACCGGGCTCGTCGGCGAGATCTGCGGCGTGGCGCCGTTGGGCAGGGTCGGGGCCTGCGACAGGCGGTTCAGCACCCGCTGCAGCGCCTCTTCGTACGTGTACTCGTAGTTGAACTGGATCTTCACGTCGGACAGGCCGAACAGCGAGATGGTGCGCACCACCTGGGCGTTCGGGATGCCGGCCAGCGCCACCTCCAGGGGGATGGTGATGTAGCGCTCGATCTCGTCGGCGGACTGGCCCGGGTTCTGGGTGATCACGTCGACCAGCGGCGGCACCGGGTCGGGATAGGCCTCGATGTTGAGCTGCGTGTAGGCGCCGTAGCCGATGCCCAGCATCATCACGAACAGCAGCACCACCAGCACGC
>CAXTCV010000153.1:0-8888 GCA_964242725.1 uncultured Methylobacterium sp. | reverse complement strand
CGCGAAACGACCCTGCGAACCGGACAGGACTTGCGCACCCGAAAGGACTTGCGAAGCCGGGCGGATCCGGACAGGCCGGGTTCCGGTTCATGCCGGGGCGCCGTGTCCCGTCCGGAGACCGAGCTTGCCCGCGCCGAGTCCCACAGCACCGCAGCCCGGGCGCCGCCGCATCGCCGCGGGCCGGGGCAGCCTGAACCGGCCCGGCGCGGACCTGCGGCGCCTGCCGACCGGCCTCGACCTCCGGAACGTGCGCCTCGTGGAGGGCGTGCGCGCCGCCTTCGCGTTCGGCGTCGTCATCCTGATCAACCTCTGGGTGCAGTGGCCGCCGCTGCTGACCATGGCGCTCGCCGCCAACCTCGCCTGCTTCTGCGACAATGGCGGCCCGATGCGGGCGCGCCTGCGGGTGCTCACCGCCTTCTCGGTCCTCGGCGGCCTGCTCTGGGGCGGGCTCGGCCTGATCCAGCCCCTGGGGCTCCCGGTGGTCGTCCCGGTGGCCTGCGCGCTGATCTTCGCCTGCTCCTACGCGCGCGTCTGGAGCGTGCAGGCGCAGTCGGCCGGCAACGTGCTGGTGGTGGTCCTGTGCATCGCCCTCGACCGGCCCCTGAGCCCCGAGCAGGCGGCCGTCACCGTGCTGATGTTCGCCGCGGGCGGTCTCTGGGCGACCTTCCTGGCCCTCGTGATCTGGCGGCTGCATCCCTACCGGCCGGCCCACCGGGCGGTGGCGGAGGTCTGGCGCGACCTCGCGCGGCTCTGCGGCGACCTCGAGCGGCTCGTCGCCCTGCCCGAGCCCGACGCCGAGGCCTTCGACGGCCATGCCAGGGGCCACCGGCGCGGCGTGCGGGCGAGCATCGAGACCGCCCGGACCATGATCCTCGACCTCGCCCGCTCCCGCGAGCGGGTCTCGGACCGCACCGCCCAGGCGCTGCTGCGCCTGGAGAGCGCCGAGCAGATTTTTTCCGCCCTGATCGCCGTGGGCGAGCTGATCGACAGCCGGCCCGACGCCCGCCGCCGGGCCCTCGCCAAGGTCTTCCTGCGGCGCCTGCGCCCGCTCCTCGTGACCATCGCCCGGGCGATCCGCGACGACGTCGCCCTCGACCTCGCCCGCCTGGAGCACTCGATCGCCCGGGCCGGCGAGGGCCTGGCGGAGGACCCGACCCTGGCGCGCCTCGCCGACCGGATCGTCGGGCGCGTGCGGATCGGCGCCAAGCTGTCGACCCCGGAGGGCTACCGCCCCGGCGGCACCCTCACGGAGGGCGGCCGCCTCGACCGCTGGACCCGCTATGCCGGGCCGCTGCGGCAGAACTTCACCCTGGCCTCGCCGAACCTGCGGCACGCCCTGCGGGCGAGCGCGGTCTCGGCCCCGGCGCTCGCCGCGACCCTGACCTACGCGGGCGCCTTCACGCACTGGCTGGTGATGACCGTGGTTCTGACCATGCAGCCCTTCTACGCGGCGACCTGGCAGCGGGCGCTGGAGCGGATCGGCGGCACGGTGCTGGGCGGGCTGGCGGGGGCGGTGCTCGCCTATTACGCCACGACCCCGCTCAGCGAGGCCGGGCTGATCCTCGTGCTCAGCATCGTCGGCTTCGCCGCCCGCCAGATCTCCTACGGCTTCTTCGTCGCCTGCCTGACGCCCCTCGTGGTGCTGCTGGTGGAGCTGCTGGAGCCCGGCCACAGCTCCTGGGAGATCGTCGCCATGCGCGGCGGGTTCACGGTGCTGGGCGGCCTGATCGCGGTGGCGAGCTGCCTGGTGCTGTGGCCGATCTGGGAGCCGGATCAGGTCCGCCAGGAATTGCGCCGCGCGCTCAAGGGCCATGCCGGCCTCGCCGAGGCCGTGCTGCTCGGCCCCCCCGGCGAGGCCCGCGAGGCCGCGATCCTCGCGCAGACCCGCGCCGCCGGCCTCGCCCTCAACGATCTGGAGGCGGCCCTGTCGCGCGCCCTGCAGCAGCCCCGGGCCGGCCATCATCCCGAGGTGGAATCCGCCCTGGTGGCGGACGCGACCCTGCGCCGGATCAGCGCCCGCCTCACCGTGCTGCGCCACGCCCCCGAGGCGGTGGATCCGAGGGCCGAGACCTGGCGGGCCTGGATCGCCGCCACCCTGGCGGCTTTGGCCGAGGACCGGCCGCTGCCGGAGCGGCCCGCCCTCGACCGGGGGCAATCCCTCATCCGGCTCGTGAGCCAGGTCGATCTCCTGGTCGGAACCCTGCGCCCGGGGGAGATCCGGGCGGCGCTGTCGACCGGGGACGTGGAGTCCGGACGCGGCGTGCCCGCGCGGTCCGTCCGGACGTCCTGAAGCTCCGGCGGCTCGATCCGGGGCCCCGGATCGCCCGGGCCCCGGGCCGTGTCAGAACCGCGCCAGCGCGTTCGCCGGGCCGCCGGCATGCGGTCCGCTGTAGCGATAGGCGGGCGCCCGCTCGGCGCGGACCTCGTCCTGCCGCAGGAGGGGGCCGTTGCCGACCCAGCCCGAATAGGCCGAGGCCGGATAGGGCGAATGCTTCGAATCCAGGCCCTGGGCGAGGGCGGGCGTGGCGACCGCGGCGACGAGGGCGGCGGCGGCGAGGATACGGATCGTCATGATGATCTCCGGGTGTCTGCGTGTGACGTCGACGGGACGTCGTCCGGTCGACCGGGTCGTGTGAGGACGATCGTCGGCACGGTATACGGGTCGGCGGTCTCGATCGCTCCGGCTTTGCTGGGCCGGCTGTGACCTCTCAACCGGGACACTCTGCCCCGGGTTCGGCCGGTGCCGTGCGCTGGCGCACGGGGTGCGGCCCGGACCGCCGGAGCCTCGGGCGGGACGGTCCGGCGCGGGCGGGGATGCGTCCCGCGCGGAAGCGTGCCAGAGACCGCGGCCTGACAGGGATGCACCACCATGCGGCTGATCGTCGGCCTCGGAAACCCGGGTTCGCGCTACGCGAACAACCGGCACAATATCGGCTTCCTGGCCGTCGACGCGATCGCCCGGCAGCACCGGGCGGGCCCGTTCCGCCACCGCTTCCAGGGGGAGGCCGCCGAGGCGGTGCTGGGCCCGGAGCGGGTCATCCTCCTGAAGCCCTCGACCTTCATGAACGAGTCCGGGCGGGCGGTCTCGGAGGCGCAGCGCTTCTACAAGATCGCGCTGGCCGACGTGATCGTGCTCCACGACGAGCTCGACCTCGCCCCGGCCAAGCTCCGGGTGAAGCTCGGCGGCGGCAATGCCGGCCATAACGGCCTGCGCTCGATCACGGCGCAATGCGGCAACGACTATCGCCGGGTCCGCCTCGGCATCGGCCATCCGGGCGACAAGGCCCTGGTGCACGCCTACGTGCTCAACGATTTCGGCAAGGCCGAGCAGCCCTGGGTCGAGGATCTCTGTCACGCGGTCGCCGACCATGCCGCCCTGCTGGCGGCGGGCGAGGATGCGAGCTTCCAGAACAAGGTCCACCTCGCCATGGCGGGCCGCGGCTGGGACGACGTGAAGACGCTCGGCGCGCGAAATTGACACGCCAACACGCGGACACGATACAGGCGGCGGAGGCTCCCATGAAGAACGTCACCGTGACGATGAGCGAGGCCCTGCTGGAGCGGGCGCGCGTCGCCGCCGCGCGCGACGCACGGGCCTGTCGCGCTTCGTCGCCGAGGCCGTCGCGCAGCGCGTCGGCCGGCCGCTGACGCAGCGGGAGGCGCTCGAGCGCTTTCTGGCCGGCCCTCTCATGAATCTGACGGACGAGAACGGCAAAGCCCCCTCGCGCGATGAACTTCACGATTGAACCGGTCTTCATCGACACGACTGTGCTGATCGACGCACGCGACGATCGAAACACCGATCGGCGCGAGCGTGCAGGTGCGTGGCTGGCTGCCATCACCGATTTGGACTGCGCCCGCACCGATCTGCAGGTCCTCCACGAACTGACGCGCGGGATCCTCAAGAACGGGTCGGGACGCGCGCTGCGCGCGGTTCAGGACGAGGTCGAGACGATCGGGGCCTGGGGAGCGCGCCGGATCGATCAAGATGACACCGAACTGGCGTGGCTTGTCCGCAAGAATCTCGGCTATCAGTGGTTCGACTGTCGTCTGGTGGCCGCGGCCCGGCTCGCCGGGCGCCGCTACTTTCCGACCGAGGATATGGCGCACGGCGCCGTGTTCGAGGGTCTGACCCTCATCACCCCTTTCCGCGCGTCGCCCGGCGACGTGCTTCAACGGAACTGAGTCCATGGGCTTCAAATGCGGCATCGTCGGCCTGCCGAACGTCGGCAAGTCGACCCTGTTCAACGCGCTGACGCAGACGGCGGCCGCGCAGGCGGCCAATTACCCGTTCTGCACCATCGAGCCCAATGTCGGCGAGGTGGCGGTGCCGGATCCGCGGCTGGACGACCTCGCCCGCATCGCCGCGTCCAAAGAAAAAATCCCGACCCGGCTCACCTTCGTGGACATCGCCGGGCTGGTGCGCGGCGCCTCCAAGGGCGAGGGCCTGGGCAACCAGTTCCTGGCCAATATCCGCGAGGTCGACGCCATCGCCCACGTGGTCCGCTGCTTCACGGACGGCGACGTGACCCACGTGGAGGGCAAGGTCGACCCGGCCGCCGACATCGAGACCATCGAGACCGAGCTGATGCTGGCCGACCTCGACAGCCTGGAGCGCCGGGCCGTGGCGCTGGAGAAGAAGGCCAAGGGCGCCGACAAGGAGGCCAAGGAGACCCTCGACCTCGTCAACCGCGCCCTCCCGCTGCTGCGCGAGGGCAAGCCCGCCCGGCTGGTCGCGCGCAAGCCCGACGAGGAGCGGCTGTTCCAGTCCCTCGGCCTGATGACCGCCAAGCCCGTCCTCTACGTCTGCAACGTCGACGAGGGCGACGCCGACAAGGGCAACGCCTATTCGGAGGCGGTCTTCGCCCGCGCCAAGGCGGAGGGCGCCGTGGCCGTGGTGGTCTCGGCCAAGATCGAGAGCGAGATCGCCGTGATGGCCGAGGCCGACCAGGCCGAGTTCCTGGAGGCGGTGGGGCTCGCCGAGCCCGGCCTCAACCGGGTGATCCGCGCCGGCTACGATCTCCTCGGCCTCGTCACCTACTTCACGGTCGGCCCCAAGGAGGCCCGCGCCTGGACGATCACCCGGGGCACCCGCGCCCCGGGCGCCGCCGGGGTGATCCACTCGGATTTCGAGAAGGGTTTCATCCGGGCCGAGACCATCGCGTTCAAGGACTACACCGCGCTCAACGGCGAGGCCGGGGCCCGGGACGCCGGCAAGCTGCGGCTGGAGGGCAAGGAGTACGTGGTGCAGGACGGCGACGTGCTGCATTTCCGCTTCGCCAACTGATTCCCTGGACGAGCCCGCCATGCCGGACCCCGCGCTCGAGGATTTCTCGGTCGGCGACGTGATCGTCGGCGCGCCTCTGGTCGTCACCCGCGACGCCATCGTGGATTTCGCCGGGCAGTTCGACTTCCAGCCCTTCCACCTGGACGAGGCGGAGGCGGCATCGACCTTCGCGGGCCGGCTGATCGGTTCGGGCTGGCACACGGCGGCGCTGGGCATGCGGATGCTGCAGCAGGGGCCGTTCCGGGGCGGCTCGTCCCTCGGGGCGCCGGGGATCGACGAATTGCGCTGGCTCGCGCCGGTCCTGCCGGGGGATGCCCTGACGCTGACCTTCCGGGTGGTCGGGATCCGGGACTCGGCCTCGAAGCCGGGGCTGGGCTTCGTGACCGCGGAGGTCGCCCTCGACACCCAGCGCGGGGCGACGGTGCTGACCCAGCGCTTCACCTTCATGCTGGCCCGGCGCGGCACCGATCCCCTGCCCCCGCGGCCCGTGGAGACCGGCGTGCCGGGCCCCGTGGCCGAGCCGGAGGATGCCGAGATCCTGCCGTTCCTGCGCGACGCCGCGATCGGCGCCGTGCGCGAGCTGGGCGCCTACGCGTTCAGCGCCGAGGCGATCGTGGCCTTCGCGCGCGCCTACGACCCGCAGGCCTTCCACCTCGACCCCGAGGCGGCGCGGCGCAGCCATTTCGGCGGGCTCTGCGCCTCCGGCTGGCACACGGCGGCCGCCTACATGAACCGGCTGCTCACGACCCGCGCCCGCGACGCCGCCTACACGGCGGCCCGCGGCCCGGTCCCCGAGGCGGGTCCCTCGCCGGGCTTCAAGAACCTGCGCTGGCTCAAGCCCGTCTACGCGGGCGACAGCGTGCGGTTCAGCGCCAGGCTCACGGACAAGCGCGCCTCGGCCTCGCGGCCGGGCTGGGGGCTGGCCTTTGCCCGCAACACCGGGGTGAACCAGCGCGGCGAGCCGGTCTTTTCCTTCGACAGCGCCGTGTTCCACCGCTGGGAGCCGTGAGCGCGGCCTGAGCGCGACGCGATGCGCTCCCGTGCGTTGTCGCCGGGGATACGGACGGGATCGCACGCATGTACCAGAAGAAACTCGGCACCACGGGACTGTTCGTCTCGGAACTGTGCCTCGGCACGATGACCTTCGGCGGCGGCGGCGGGATGTGGCGCCAGATCGGCGCCCTCGACCAGTCCGAGGCCGGGCGGCTCGTCGGACGGGCGATCGATGCCGGCATCAACTTCATCGACACGGCCGACGTCTACGCGGAGGGCCTCTCCGAGACGATCACCGGACAGGCCCTGCGCGACCTCAAGGTCCCGCGCGACAGCGTCGTCGTCGCCACCAAGGGCTACGGGCCGATGGGACCGGGCGCCAACGCCAAGGGCGCCTCGCGCCTGCACCTGATCGACGCCTGCAAGGCGAGCCTGAAGCGGCTCCAGCTCGACCACATCGACCTCTACCAGATCCACGGCTTCGATCCGGCGACGCCGATCGAGGAGACGGTGCGGGCGCTCGACATCCTCGTGCAGCACGGCCACGTGCGCTACGTCGGGGTCTCGAACTGGGCGGCGTGGCAGATCGTCAAGGCTTTGGGCATCGCCGAGCGGGCCGGCCTCGCCCGGTTCGAGACCCTGCAGGCCTACTACTCCATCGCCGGCCGCGACCTGGAGCGGGAGATCGTCCCGATGCTGCGCTCGGAGGGGCTCGGCCTCCTGGTCTGGAGCCCGCTGGCCGGCGGCCTGCTGAGCGGCAAGTATGCCGGCGGCGCGGGCGAGGGCCGGCGGGCGAGCTTCGACTTCCCGCCGGTCGACCACCCCCGGGCGGATGCCTGCATCGACGCCATGCGGCCTGTCGCCGAGGCGCGGGGCGTCTCGGTGGCGCAGGTGGCCCTCGCCTGGCTGCTGCACCGCAAGGCCGTGACCAGCGTCATCGTCGGCGCCAAGCGCCTCGACCAGCTCGAGGACAACATCGCGGCGACGCAGCTGCACCTCACCGACGCGGAACTCGACGCCCTCGACGCGGTGAGCGTTCTCCCGGCCGAATACCCGGGCTGGATGTTCGAGCGTCAGGCCGCGCGGGCGCAGCAGCTCGCGGAATCGGGCCGGCCCGGGGCGCGGTGAGGCGGCTCACGCCGCCGTCCGGCGCTCCGGGTACAGCCCGTACAGCCCCTCCTCGCTGGCCTCGCAGACACCGCGCTCGGTGATGATCCCGGTCACCAGCCGGGCCGGGGTCACGTCGAAGGCGGGGTTGGCCACCGGGCTGCCGGGGGAGACCACCTCGATCGTGGCGAAGCCGCCGTCGGGGAGCCGGCCGGTCATGTGGGTGACCTCCCGGCCGTCGCGCTCCTCGATCGGGATCTCCCTCACGCCGTCGCGGAGCGTCCAGTCGATGGTCGAGAACGGCAGGGCGGCGTAGAACGGCACGCGGTTGTCGTGGGCGGCCAGCGCCTTCAGATAGGTGCCGATCTTGTTGCAGACGTCCCCGGAGGCCGTGGTCCGGTCCGAGCCGACGAGGCACAGGTCGACCCCGCCATGCTGCATCAGGTGGCCGCCGGCATTGTCGGCGACCACCGTATGGGGCACGCCGTGGCCGTTGAGCTCGAAGGCGGTGAGCGCCGCGCCCTGGCTGCGCGGGCGGGTCTCGTCGACCAGCACGTGCACCGGCACGCCCTGCGCGTGGGCGGCGTAGATCGGCGCCAGCGCCGTGCCCCAATCCACCGTGGCGAGCCAGCCGGCGTTGCAATGGGTCAGCACCGTGACCGGCCGCCCGGTCGCGGCGTGCCGGTCGGCGATGATCCGGCCGCCATGGACGCCGATGGCGCGGCAGCTCGCCACGTCCTCCTCGGCGATGCGGCCGGCCTCCGCGAAGGCGCGGGCGAAGCGCTCGTCCGGCTGGACCTGCCGCAGGTTGGCGGCGACCCGGTCCAGCGCCCAGCGCAGGTTGATCGCCGTCGGGCGCGTCGCGGCGAGGGTGGCCACCGCCCGGTCGATCCCCGCCATCGACGGATCCGCCCGCATGGCCAGCGCCAGCCCGTAGGCCGCGGTGACGCCGATCAGCGGCGCCCCGCGCACGATCATGGTGCGGATCGCCAGGGCGGCGTCGTCGAGGGTGGCGAGACGCGTCAGCACGAAGGCGAAGGGCAGGCGGGTCTGGTCGATCACCTGGACGCTGACCCCGTCCGGGTCCGGGAAGATCGTGCGGTAGGGCTGGCCGTCGATATTCATGGCCGGTCCTGTGCCACAGCGGAGCGGAGTTTGCACCCTCCGGGCCCGGCCCCCTGGGGCGGGGCGGGGCGGCGAGGCGGCGGTGAGCCTTCCTCAACCTTAGCGGCTCGTTAAGGGCGCCATGCCTAGCCTCGGGCGAGAGTCCCCCGTTCTGCGTCCGGTCCCGCATGCGCTCGCTTCGCCGTCCCGCATCGCCCTACGACACCTTCGTCGACAGCGTCCGCCCGTTCCTGGGCAAGCGCCTGACGGAACTCGGCGGGTTCGTGCTGTTCACCGGCGCGGTGGCGCTGACCGTGGCCCTGGCCACGTGGTCGATCGACGACCCGAGCCTGAACCACGCCACCGACCATCCGGCCCACAACGTGCTCGGCCAGCC
>CAXTCV010000152.1:0-8889 GCA_964242725.1 uncultured Methylobacterium sp. | reverse complement strand
GACTTGGTCTTCAGCTTGGGCATTTGGCTCTCCGTTGCACGAAACTCCGTCAGGCCGACCCGTGAGGGTCGGAGGAGGGACGCGCGTTGATGCTTCTGGTGGAGCAGCACGAGCCGCCACGGCAGCCCTATCGGCCGGGCGGTTCGACGCGGGGCGGCTTATGACAGAAAGCTGACGCGGCGGCAACGCCCCGGCCGCGAAGCGGGGCAGGTGGCTCCAGCTGTCAAGCGCCCCGATGGCGAAGGGCGAGGGCCCGCATCACCTCCGGATGTCGGTTCCCGTTACCGTGATTCGGGGAATGCGGGGACAGCGCCCGCACCGCACAAAAGAGGAGGCGACAGGCGGGGGCCAGGAACCATAACCTTGGCCGTCTGTTTCATTCATGTCCCGCTCAGGCCGGCAGGGTTAGACCCCCCGTCAAATATGGCCAACCAGGAGACACTTCGTGCGCATTGCCCAGATCGCTCCGTTGTCGGAGGCTGTTCCTCCGAAGTTCTACGGCGGCACCGAGCGCGTCGTCAGTTGGATCACGGAAGAACTGGTCCGTCAGGGCCACGACGTCACGTTGTTCGCGAGCGGCGATTCACAGACTGCGGCCAAGCTGGCGGCCTGCACGCCCGAGGGTCTGCGCCTTCTCGGCTACCGCGACCACACCGCCAGCCACTTGGCGATGCTGCATCAGGTGCACCGGCGCGCCCACGAATTCGATATCCTGCACTTCCATATCGACCTGCTGCAGTATCCGATGTTCGAGGACTTGAACCACAAGTGCCTCACGACGATGCACGGCCGCCTCGACGTGCCGGATTTCATGCCGGTCTACCGGACTTTTACCGGGATGCCCCTGGTGTCGATCTCCGACAACCAGCGTCTGCCGATGCCGCCGACGTCGAACTGGCTGGCAACGATCCATCACGGCCTCCCGGCGCAGAACTGCCCGTTCTATCCGGAGGCCAAGGGCGGCTATCTGGCGTTCCTGGGTCGGATCTCTCCCGAGAAGCGCCCGGATCGCGCCATCGAGATGGCGATCCGCTCAGGGACGCCCCTCAAGATCGCCGCCAAGGTCGACAAGGCCGATCAGGATTACTGGGACGAGGTCATCGAGCCGATGATCCATCACCCGTTGATCGAGTTCATCGGCGAGATCAACGAGGATCAGAAGAAAGACTTCCTCGGCAACGCGCTCGCGCTCGCCTTCCCGATCGATTGGCCGGAGCCCTTCGGCCTCGTGATGATCGAGGCGATGTCGGCCGGCACGCCGGTCATCGCTTTCCGCAACGGGTCCGTTCCGGAGGTGATCAAGGACGGGGTGAGCGGTGTCCTCTGCACCTCGATGGACGAGGCTGTGGCGGCGGTCGACAAGGCAAAGGCGATGAGCCGCGCCGGCGTGCGTCGCCACTTCGAGGGCCACTTCACCGCCGAATGCATGGTCAACAAGTACGTGGCCGCATACCAGGAACTCGCCGCCCGCAGCGCGGACGTGATCAAGCTGCCGACCCCGGGGTTCCGGCCGCAATATGGTGAGGTGAACGGCTCGGCTCGCCCGGCCATCCCGGTCGCCGCGATGCCGGCCTGAACGGCGGCACCGGGCTTGCGGGTTCCCCCCGGGCCGGCCTAGCATCGCCCAGGCGACTCATCCGTTAGGTGAAAGAGGGCCGCCGCATCAGAAGTGATGCGGCGGCCCTCTCGATTCGCACCCTCACGACACCGGAGATGCCCTGCATGGCGGCGGACAACATGGCGGCGGCCCACGATGCGACGGCTCGGACGGCAGCGAGCGCCGGACGCGTGGCACAGGGCTTCCAGGACGCGGACGACGTACTCCCGCCCTATCACATCGAGGCCCAGACCTCCCTGGTGGAACGTCCCCTGCGGTCGTTGAAGTTCGGCGAAGCGTTCGGCGTCCTGGATTCCTACGGTGATATCGGCGTCCAGCCCGGCCCGGAGGGGCTGTATTTCCAGGACACCCGCTACCTGTCCCGCCTCGAACTGACGGTGGAGGGGCAGCGCCCCCTGATGCTCTCCTCGGTGATGCAGGACGACAATGGCGCCCTCAGCGTCGACATGACGACGCCCGACATCCGGCTCGACGCCCATGACGAGACCGCGATCCCCCGCGAGACGATCGCCATCGAGCGCACCAAGTTCCTGTTCCGCGGGGCCTGCTACGACCGGATCGGGCTGCGCTCCTTCGACTCGAAGCATCGCCGCCTGCGCATCGCCGTCAGCTTCGACGCGGATTACCGGGACCTGTTCGAAGTGCGCGGCACCGACCGCAAGGAACGCGGCAAGCGCGGCGTCCTGGTGGCGAGCGACCGGGAGGTCCAGTTCCGCTACGTCGGGCTCGACGAGATCGTACGGACCACGGGCCTGCATTTCGGCCCGAAGCCGGACCTGATCGAGCCCGGTCGCGTCGCCTTCGACGTGGCGCTGCCCCCGGGCGGCAAGACCTCGCTGTTCATCCGCGTCACGTTCGAAGCCCACCGCGCCTTCACCAAGCCGCCTACCGACATCATGGTCGGCGAGGATGCGGCCGCCAAGCTGACCCTCGCGGCCAATGCCGGCGGCGCCCGACGGGAGCCGAAGGATCTCGGCGAAGGCATGATCTTCGCCCGCGCCTACCGGGATTCCCGCCGCGACCTGCGCTCCCTCACCGCGGGGATCACCACGATCATCACCTCGAACGACCAGTTCAACGAGGGCCTGTGCCGGGCCACGGCGGACCTCTACATGCTGGCGAGCCGCACCCCGGAGGGGATCTACCCGTTCGCCGGCATCCCCTGGTACTCCACGGTGTTCGGCCGCGACGGCATCATCACGGCGATGATGGCCCTGTGGATCGACCCGAACTTCGCCCGCGGCGTCCTGCGCTACCTCGCGTCCACCCAGGCCAAGGCGGTCGATCCCGCCGCCGACGCCCAGCCCGGCAAGGTGCTGCACGAGACGCGCCGCGGCGAGATGGCGATGCTCGGGGAGGTGCCGTTCCGGCACTATTACGGCACGATCGACGGTACGCCGCTCTTCGTGATGCTGGCCTGGGAGTATTACGCGGTCACCGGGGACCTGGAGACCGTCCGGTCGATCTGGCCCGCGCTCGAACTCGCGCTCGAATGGATGGATCGCTACGGCGACCGCGACGGCGACGGCTTCGTGGAATACGCCCGCGACACCGACAAGGGCCTCGAGAACCAGGGCTGGAAGGACAGCCACGATTCGATCTTCCATGCGGACGGGCAGCTCGCCAAGGGCCCGATCGCGCTGTGCGAGGTGCAGGGCTACGTCTACGCGGCCAAGCACGGCATGGCGAAGCTCGCGGCCCTGCTCGGGCACGAACCGATGGCCGAGCGCCTGACCCAGGAGGCGGCGGCGCTGCGCGAGACCTTCGACGCCGCGTTCTGGAACGAGGAGATCGGCACCTACGCCCTCGCCCTCGACGGGGCGAAGACGCAATGCGCGGTGCGCTCGTCCAATGCCGGCCACGCCCTGTTCACCGGCATCGCCAAGCCCGAGCGGGCGGCGCGGGTCGCCGAGACGCTCCTGTGCAAGGACGGGTTCAACGGCTGGGGCGTGCGGACCATCGCCAGGGGCGAGGCCCGGTACAACCCGATGTCCTACCATAACGGCTCGATCTGGCCGCACGACAACGCGCTGATCGCGATGGGGCTCGCGCGCTACGACCGCAAGCACGAGGCCGCGCGCATCTTCCAGGGTATGTTCGACACCTCGCTCTACCAGGATCAGAAGCGCCTGCCGGAGCTGTTCTGCGGTTTCATGCGCCGCAAGCAACGCGGGCCGGTGGCCTACCCGGTCGCCTGCAGCCCGCAGGCTTGGGCCGCGGCCGCGCCCTTCGCGTTCCTGGCCGCCTGCCTCGGCCTGGAGCTCGACCACGCGCGCAACCGCGTCGGGCTGAAGAATCCGATCCTCCCGGCCTTCCTCGACGGCGTGACGCTCTTCAACGTCAGGCTCGGGGGCTCGCGCCTGGACCTGCGGTTCCAGCGCTACGACGACGACGTCACCGTCTCGGTGCAGCGCCGCCACGGCGATGCACATGTTTTGGTCACCAAGTAGGGGCGCCGCCCGGGATTCCCGGCGCGGCCCGCTTCGGGGTAAGCGGGCCGCGCGGCATTCTCGGCCGCCGAGGACGGGTCCATGCCGGCTGACCACGACGCCCCGCACGCCGCTTTACGCCTCGCGCAGGCTCTGATCCGCTGCCCCTCCGTGACCCCGGAGGATTGCGGTGCCCTGGACGCGGTCGCCGACGCGCTCCGCCCCGCGGGCTTCGCCATCGAGCGGCCGGTCTTCGCGGAGCCGGGCTATCCCGATACCCCGAACCTCTACGCGCGGATCG
Organism: uncultured Methylobacterium sp.; assembly: GCA_964242725.1. Taxonomy (GTDB): domain Bacteria; phylum Pseudomonadota; class Alphaproteobacteria; order Rhizobiales; family Beijerinckiaceae; genus Methylobacterium. The sequence continues at coordinate 4,541 of CAXTCV010000152.1, read as the reverse complement.
GCCGGGCCGGCCCGTGCCTGGTCTTTGCCGGCCACACCGATGTGGTCCCGGCCGGCGATGTCCCGTGGCGCCACGGCCCGTTCGACGGGGCGGTGGCCGACGGCATGCTCTACGGACGGGGCGCCGCCGACATGAAGGGCGGCATCGCCTGCATGCTGGCCGCGGCGCTGGCGTTCCTGGACCGCCGGGGACCCGATTTCGCCGGCTCCATCGCCTTCCTGATCACCGGCGACGAGGAGGGGCCGGCGGTCAACGGCACCGTCAAGCTGCTCGACTGGGCGCGCGAACGGGGCGAGCGCTTCGACCATTGCCTGCTCGGCGAGCCGACCAATCCGGGCCGGCTTGGCGAGATGATCAAGATCGGCCGGCGTGGCTCGCTCACCGGCAAGCTCATGGTGCGCGGCCGGCAGGGGCATGTCGCCTATCCGCACAAGGCCGAAAATCCGATCCCGGGCCTGCTCCGCCTCGCTTCGGCGCTGATCGCCGAGCCCCTGGACCGGGGAACGGCGCATTTCGACGCCTCGAACCTCGAATTCACCACCCTCGACGTCGGCAATCCCGCCACCAATGTGATCCCGGCGACCGCGCGGGCGACGTTCAACGTGCGCTTCAACGACGACTGGACGGCGGAGAGCCTGGGCATCGAGATCCGCAGGCGCCTGGAGCAGGCAGCCGGGAATGCGGTGCGCTTCAGCCTCGACCTTCAGCCCTCGAACGCGCCGGCCTTCCTCACCCGGCCGGATTCCTTCGTGACCCTCGTCTCCGAGGCGATCCGGGTCGAGACCGGCCTGACGCCCGCGCTCTCGACCACGGGGGGCACGTCGGATGCCCGCTTCATCAAGGATGCCTGCCCGGTGATCGAATTCGGCCTCGTCGGCGAGACGATGCATCAGGCCGACGAGTGCGTGGCGGTCGCCGATCTGGAGCGGCTGACGGCGATCTACGGGCGGGTGCTGGAGGCCTATTTCCCGCGGTCGTAATCGACGCCCACGAAGGTCAGCCCGGCGGCCGGCGCCAAGGGCCCGCACCGGCGCTTCTGGCCGGAGGCGAGGATGTCGGCCACGTCGTCGGCCGAGAGCCGCCCGCAGCCCGCGAGCATCAGCGTTCCGACCATCGCCCGCACCTGATGGTGCAGGAAGGCCCGTGCCGAGGTCGCCACTACGATCTCGTCGTGCAGCGCCATCGGCGCGCGGGCGACATCGAGCTGCTCCAGCGTGCGGAACGGGCTCTTGGCCTGGCACTCGGCGGCGCGGAAGGCCGAGAAGTCGTGATGGCCGACGAGGCGCTGGGCCGCCGCGTGCATGAGAGCCGCGTCGAGGGGCCAGGGCACGTGCCAGACCTGGGCCCGGGTCAGCGCCGCGGGACTGCGCCGGTTCAGGATCCGGTACCGGTAGTGCCGGCGGATCGCCGAATGGCGGGCGTCGAAGCTGTCCGGCATCCGCTCGGCCGAGAGGATGGCCACCGGTTTCGGCCGCAGATGGGCGTTGACGGCATCGCGGACCGTGTCGCTGCGCCAGTCCTTCGCGAGGTCGAGATGGGCGACCTGATGGATGGCGTGGACGCCGGCATCGGTCCGGCCGGCGCAGGTGAGCCGGCCCTCCTCCCCGGAGAAGCGCAGGATCGCGGCCTCGATCGCCCCCTGGACCGTGGGAGCCTCGGCCTGGCGCTGCCAGCCACAGAACGGCCCGCCGTCATACTCGATGATCAGCTTGTAGCGGGGCATCAGCCGAAGCGGGCGCCGGGCACCAGGCGGGCGCCGCGGACGAACTCCGGCCCGCTGGCGCTGCCGCCCCTCCCGGCCCTGCGCAACTCCAGCAGCCGCACGGCGCCGACGCCGCACGCGACGCTGCCATCGGGATCGCGCAGGGTTCCGGGCTCGCCCGCGCCCTCGGTCGGGGTGGCGCGGAGCACCTTCACCCGCTCCGATCCCCTGCCGAGATCGGCCTCGAAGAATGCGCCCGGGGCCGGCGAGAGACCGTTGATGCGGTTGGCGACCTCAGCGGCCGGACGCGTCCAGTCGATCCGCGCCTCGTCGTTCGTGATCTTGTGCGCGTAGATCACGCCCGCGTCCGGCTGCGGCGTGAAGGTCAGCTGGCCCCGGTCCAGGAGGACGAGGGCGCGGGCCATCAGGTCGGCGCCGACCGGCATCAGCGCATCGTGCAGCGCGCCGGCGGTCATGCCGGCGGTGATCGGGACCCGCGCCTCCAGGGCGACCGGTCCGGTATCGAGCCCGGCCTCCATGCGCATCACGCCGACGCCGCTCTCGGCGTCGCCCGCCATCACGGCCCGCTGGATCGGCGCCGCCCCGCGCCAGCGCGGCAGCAGGGAGCCGTGCAGGTTCAGGCAGCCGTGTTTCGGCGCGTCGAGGATGACCTGCGGCAGCAGCATCCCGTAGGCCACCACCACGGCCACCTCGGCCCGGTGCGCGGCGAACGTCTCCGCGGCCTCCGGCGTGCGCAGGGTGGCGGGCGTGAGCACCGGCGCGCCGAGGGTCTCGGCCAGGGCATGGACCGGGGCGGGGCGCAGGCTCATGCCGCGCCCCGCCCGGGCGGGCGCGCGGGTATAGACGGCGACGATGTCGTGCCCGTCCTGCGCGAGCCGGGTGAGCGTCGGCACGGCGAAGTCCGGGGTGCCCATGAAGACGACGCGCATGGCCGGCTCAGGCCGCGTCGCGTCTGGCCGCCTTGGTGAACTTCTTGATCACTCGGTCCCGCTTCAGCTTCGAGAGATGGTCGATGAACAGAACGCCGTTGAGGTGGTCGATCTCGTGCTGGATGCAGGTGGCGAGCAGCCCCTCGGCCTCGATCTCCTGCTCTGACCCGTCGATGTCGCGGAACCGCACGCGGACCCGATCGGGCCGCTCGACCTCGCCGTAATATTCGGGGATCGACAGGCAGCCCTCGTCGTAGACGCGCATCTCCGCCGAGGTCCAGACGATCGCGGGATCGATGAAGACCTGCGGTTTGCGGACACCCTCTTCCTTCGACGTGTCGATGGTCACGACGCGCTTGGCCACCCCGACCTGGATCGCCGCGAGACCGACGCCCGGCGCGTCGTACATCGTCTCGAACATGTCGGCGACGAGGGTCCGGATCTCGCCGGTGATCGGACCCACCGGATCGGAGATGCGGCGCAGGACGGGATCGGGGAGGATGACGAGCGGGCGGATGGTCATATCGGAAACCGGCAGGGACAGCGCCGGGTCGGATCCGGGCCGTGCGTCGAATAGGATGCGGGTGAAGACCGGTCAAATACCGCCGCGGGGACAGGCGGTTCGGCCGGCACCGCGGCTAGAACGCCGTCCGGCTCCGGATCGCGGCCGTCAGCGTCCCCTCGTCGAGATAGTCCAGTTCGCCGCCGACCGGGACGCCGTGGGCAAGCCGCGTGACCTTCACGTCGCAGTGGCGGATCGATTCCGTGACGTAATGGGCGGTGGTCTGACCGTCGACCGTGGCGTTGAGCGCCAGGATGACCTCCGTGACCTCGGGCCGGGCCACGCGCTCCACCAAGCTCGCGAGGTTCAGGTGCTCCGGCCGCACCCCGTCGAGCGCCGAGAGGACGCCGCCGAGCACGTGATAGCGGGCCTTGACGGCTCCGGAGCGTTCGAGCGCCCAGAGGTCGGAGACGTCCTCCACCACCACCAGGGTCGTGGGATCGCGCTCGGCGTCCCGGCAGAGCGTGCAGGGCTCCGACGTATCGACGTTGCCGCAACTGGTGCAGACGACGATGCGCTCGGCCGCGACCCGCATCGCGTCGGCGAGCGGCCCGAGCAGCGTGTCGCGCCGCTTGATGAGCTGCAGCGCGGCACGCCGGGCCGAGCGCGGCCCGAGGCCGGGCATGCGGGCGAGGAGCTGGATCAGGCGTTCGATCTCGGGGCCGGCGACGGCTTGGGGCATCGTGCCTCTGGCAGGGTGTCGGGGCGCGCGTATCGGGCGCGAGGCGGAGAGGTCGTCCGGCATCCGCATAGCCCTCGCCGGCCTTCATGCAAGGGGGCATGAGCGCCCACCCCGAGCGGCGGCTTGGCATGTGGGTATTCCAGAACGCATCCACGCGTTCGGGCCGACAAGTCGATGCGGGTGACTGCTTACAGACGGGGGGGCCTGCGCCCGCAACTGTGATCAAGCCAGTTCGTACACGTTGCGGGCCGCGGATGAAGCCCATAATGACAGCGAAGCTTCGTCGCCTACTCAGTGGAGAGACGGGAAGCGACCGGGGAACGGAGAACCTGCGCGCGGCGGACCTGTACGACCGCGCGGACGTCTCCCGGGCAATCCCGGACGGCGGTGCCGTCCGGCTCAGTCGCGTCGACGGTCGAACAGGGGCCCGGGAGATACGCTCTTGACCAACATCGGTGATCACAACGCGGCCCATGACGCGGAGGCCGCCGGCTTCCGCAACCTCAAGGCCGTCCACTGGAACTTCGAGGCGCCACGCCTCTACGAGGAGGCGCTGGCCCGCAAGGAGGGCCAGCTCGCCCGCGGCGGCGCCTTCGTGGCGACCACCGGCAGCCATACCGGCCGCTCGCCCAAGGACAAGTTCGT
>CAXTCV010000151.1:0-9024 GCA_964242725.1 uncultured Methylobacterium sp. | reverse complement strand
GGGGTTACCCCACCATTCGCCCCACCAGCGACTGGGATGTCGGGGCCGTGCGAGCATGGCGCTCGACTCGCAAGCCAACCCCGAGCCATTCGATTGGTGGTTCGCAATAGCCCGGGTTGTGCCCAGATCCCTTCAGCCCGCGGCACCCGACCGAGCCGGGATATCCGCCCGCGCATCTTCGTCGCGTGTACCTGACGCCGCGACTGAATTCGCCGAACGGGCTGGCCTGCCAGGTCGGGAGCCGACGCGCTGCGCATTCAGGACGCGATGACCGATGCAGGCACGCCGCCGTCTTGCAAGTCGCTGCCACGCTAGCAGACCCGGACACCGGCTCGGCTGCCGCAAGGCAGGATCACGATATCACCGTCCCGAAGGCCGGACAGGATCTCGAAACCCTGCTGCTGTGTGGCACCAAGCCGGACCTGGCGTGGGTGGGGTTCGCCGGTCGCCGGATCGCGCACCCGGACAACCGGATTGATCATCGGATCGCGGACCGCCTCAATCGGCACGACGATCGCCTGCGGGTTGCTGGCGATCTCGATGCGCATCCGGGCCGACATGCCGAGGCGGATCTGACCGTGGCCGGCGTCCCTCGGGAAGGCGGCCCGCACCTCGAAAGAGGGGGCGCGGCTGCCACCGCGTGCGGTATCGGCCTCGGCGCTGATCCCGATCAGGTGTCCCGGGATCGGCTCGCCCGGGAACGCATCACTGGTGATCGCGACCGGTTGCCCGATCCGGATGCGATTCACATCGACCTCATCGACGCGGCCGGTCACCACGAGCGTCGCCGTATCGGCGACGGCGAAGAGCGCCTGTCCGCGACAGACCCTGACGCCGCTCGCGATCTCGACCGCCGGCTGATTGTTCTGCCGGCTGACGGGGGGATGGGAGAGGATGCCGCCGATCGGCGCGCGCACGACCTTGGATCGGCGCGCGCACGACCTTGCCGTCGGCTTGCGCCGTCACGTCCGTGAGACGGGATCGCGTCTTCTGCAAATCCAGTTCTCATCCCGCATCGTCGCCTTCCGGCTGCCGGAAAGCTCCGAGGTCCGGAACCTCTCGACGAGCTCGCGGTACCGTTCGACGGCCGCGTGGTAGCGCGTCTGCAGGAAGGCCCCGAAGATCCACGCGGCGCAGTGAATCGAGGCGGCCGGGCCGGCCGTGGTCGGCACCTTCGCGCGGTCGCGATTCATCGGGTTGAAACCGCTTCGGGTCGTCGATGACTACGTCGGACCCCACCGGCAAACCGAGGCGTGATGGGCGTGTTCCCGGTCCCGGGTGCGGCGTCTTTCCGGGGCTTTCGCGACCGGTGGTCGATCTCCGCCGGTTCCCGGCAAGGCACACGAGATAACCCTTGAGGTCCGACAAAGGGTGGCGGCCGTACCTTGGTTCGGGCATCGATGGCGGAGTCAAATCGACCACCCCGTACGGAAGGGCCGACGCCACGATGCGAACGATCGTCTATGCCGATGGAGGTTGCGACCCCAATCCCGGGCCGGGTGGATGGGGGGTCGTCGTTACGGCCCCGGACGGCACGGTCGAGCTGTGCGGCGGCGATCCCGGCGTCACGACCAACAACCGCATGGAGCTGACGGCTGCGATCAAGAGCCTCGAACATTTTCCGGCCGGGGCCGCGATCGAGATGCGGTGCGACAGCCAGTACGTCGTCAAATCGGTGACCGAGTGGATGCGCGGTTGGAAGATGAAAGGCTGGCGCACGACGACGGGCGAGGTGAAGAACGTTGACCTCATGAAGCGCCTCGACGAACTGAACGCCGCGCGCGACGTGAAATGGACCTGGGTCCGGGGTCATGCCGGCGACCGTCTCAACGAGCGCGCCGACGCTCTCGTCCACCGGGGCCGTCGCGAAGCGAAATTCGGCAAACTCGAGTCGCGGAGCAACGCTGCGCCTGTCCCTGCTTCTGCCGCCGCACCGGCTCCGCCGCGCCAGGGTGCCGAGCTGCGCGTCGATCTTGCGCTCGGCGTGGCGATCACCCGAGCAGCCAAGGCGGCAGGTGTCACGCCCGACGCTCTGGTCGAGGATGCGATCCGCTTCTACCTCGAGATCGGGCCAAGCGAGGTCGCACGCCTGCGATCGGGCCGAACGTAGCGGACGAAGCCGCCTCCGGCGCCCCCGATCGCCGGTTCGAGTGCGGCTTCGCTGCGGGCATTCGCCGATCTGCTGAACCACATCCATGCGAGGCCATGGGCGCCACGTGCAAGCGTTCGGTCGCGACCAAATCCCGGGAGAGTTCGTTTTCGTGCCGGCGCTCGCGGGATCCGGCGAGGGCGAAGGCCGGCTCGTCGGGCTCGTCATCGACACCGCCAGCCATACGACGGACTTCGTCGTCCGCGACGCGCGCTCGTTCGAGGCGCCACCCATCGCCAAGGTCCGCCTCAGGCACCGGATCCCACCGGGCTTTTCCGGCAGCGGGTTCCCGGCACGCGACACGGCTGGAATGGCCAAGCATGGCGCCCTCGGGGATCGCTCTGACGCGGAGTCGTAAGCCGCACCGTGTGCACGACGCGAAAAGTGGAATGCGGCTTTCCAAAACAATCGTGCAAAAACAAGAGCTCAGAGCACTCTGCCGCTTCCGTGGGAAGTATCTTGCTTTAGAATTAAACCCTGTGAGCAAATTTAGACTCGATAGTTTCCGACAAACCAGCAATGGGCCGGAATCGACGGTCCGACTGGTTATTCGAATTGATGATGTCGCACGGGCAAGCGGTGCGTCGTGCAAGCCGTTCGTGCCGTTCGGGCACGTGGGGCGGAGAGGCCGCACGGGAAAGTGCCAGCCTGACCGTCGCGGGCCGGACTGTTCACGCGTGGCGGTACAGGTCGACGCTCCGCGTTCCGAAGTCATCATGGAGGATCTTCCAGACTGACTCCCAGTCGCTTGACGGGATGTCGGACGTTCGATAACGGCGACGGGAGTGACTGGACTGTCCACACCATTGCGCATCCGCTGTCGCCCGATCGAATCGACAGATCTCGCTGCTCTGACTTGCCTTCTGTGCGTGGCGTTTCCCGATCGATCCAGGGCATACTGGGAGCAGGGACTGACGCGCCTCGCCACGCGCAGTCTCCCATCCGGCGTGCCGCGCTTCGGCTACGTTCTCGATCGCGATGGCGAACTCGTCGGCGTCGTGTTGACGATCTATTCCGTCGTGTCGGACGGGACCGCGACGCATCTGCGCTGCAACCTGTCGAGCTGGTATGTCGCGCCGCAGTTGCGCATCTACGGCACCGTCCTGGACGGTCAGGCGATGCGGGACAGGAGCGTCACCTACCTCAACGTCTCCCCCGCCCCCGGCACGATCGCCATCCATGTGGCCCGAGGCTTCCGCCGGACCACGCAGGGGCAGATGCTCGTCGTCCCGGCCCTGAGCGGCGCGGGCCGCGGCGTACGGGTGCGCACGCTCGGTCCCGGCGAGGACGCCGATATGCCGGACCCCGTGCGGACGATCGTCCGCGACCATGCCGGCTTCGGCTGCCTCTGCCTGCGCTGCGACGACGGCCCGGCCAGCCATGTCGTGATCCTTCAGCGTCTCACGCTCAAGCTCAGTCGACGTCCCACGTGGCTGCCGCGCCTTCCGGCGCTGCAGATGATCTATGGCCCACCGGTGATCGAGCTCCCGCGCTGGCTCGGCGCGATCGGCCGTCACCTGCTGCTGCGCGGCGAGCGGCCGTTCCTGTTGCTCGATGTCGATGCGCGCCTCCCGGGGGTCGTCGGACGCCATCTCGACGGCTGGCGCCCACGCTTCAGCCGCGGCCCGAATCCAGTCCGGGTCGGCGACTTGAGCTACACCGAGATCACGGTCTTCGGGCCGTGAACCGCTGATCGATGGAACCTATCTCGGCAGGTCCGAAGGCGCGACGGACCGCCCGACTGCGGCTGCGTGTCCGGAGCGGTGGGCCATGACACAGGACGACCCCGACACCGCGCGCCCGTCGTCCGCGCAGGACTGGGCGCGGGCGCTCAGCGCCACGGCATCGATCGCGGCCGATCCCTCGCGAACCTTGCCGGATCTGATCGATGCGACGGCGATGCGCCACGGTGCCCGGCCGGCGCTCATCGGCGAGGCGACGCAGTTGAGTCACCGCGACCTCGTGGCGCGCTCGCGCCGCTACGCGCGCTGGGCTCTGGCGCAGGGGCTCGGCCGCGGCGACCGGGTCGCCCTCCTCATGGAGAACGATCCGGACTACCTCGCGATCTGGGTCGGCCTCGGCCGGGTCGGCGTCACGACCGCACTGATCAACCCGAGCCTCGTCGGCGCGTCCCTCGCCCACGCCCTTCGCGTCTCCGCGGCCGGCCACGTCATCGTTCAGGCCGCGCTTCGCGGGCGGCTCGGGCCGACGGACGGCGTGTCGGTCTGGACGCACGGACACCCGGATGCCGGGACGTGCATCGAGGCGGACATCAGAAGCCGCTCCGACGCGCCGCTGCGGCCGGACGAGGGAGAGCGGCCCACGATCGCGGACACGGCGCTTCTCGTCTTCACATCCGGCACCACCGGCTTTCCGAAGGCGGCCCTCGTCAGCCACCGCCGGGTGCTCGAATGGAGCCTCTGGTTCGCCGGCCTCGCGGACGTGACGCCCGACGACCGCATGTACCTGTGCCTGCCGATGTCTCACAGCGTCGGCGGGGTCGTGGCGCCTGGCGCAGTCCTGGTGCGGGGGGGATCGGTGGTGATCCGACGCCGCTTTTCCCTCTCCCGGTTCTGGCCGGACGTGACCGCTTCGGGCGCGACGCTGTTCCAGTATATCGGGGAGCTGTGCCGTCTGCTCGCGGCGGCACCGCCGCATCCCGACGAAGCGCGCCACGCGCTGCGTCTCTGCCTCGGCAACGGTCTCGCCGCGGCGCCGTGGCGGGCGTTCGCGGCGCGCTTCCCGGGGCTGCGCATCCTCGAATTCTACGCCTCCACTGAGGGCAACCTGTCGCTCTACAATTGCGAGGGCGAGGTCGGTGCGATCGGCCGCGTGCCGCCGCTGCTCGCTGGACGCTTCCCGCTCGCCCTCGTGCGCTGCGATCCGGAGACCGGCGCTCTCCTGCGCGGGACCGACGGCCTGTGCATCCCCTGCGCCTGGGATGAGCCCGGCGAAGCCTTGGGCTTGATCGGATCCTCCGAAGGCGAAGCGGGCCGGCCCTTCGAGGGTTATACCGACCCCGGCGCCACCTCCGCCAAGATCGCCCACGACGTGCGCCGCGTCGGCGACCGCTGGTTTCGCACCGGCGACCTGATGCGCCGCGACCGACGCGGCTTCGTCCGCTTCGTCGAGCGGATCGGCGACACCTTCCGTTGGAAGGGCGAGAACGTCTCTTGCGCCGAGGTGACGGAGACGCTCCTGGCCATCCCGGGCATCCGGGCGGCCGCGGTCTACGGTGTCGACGTGCCCGGTCGCGATGGCCGGGCCGGCATGGCGGCCCTGGCGGTCGATCCGGACTTCGACGTCGCGGGCCTGACGACGTCGCTCGACGCGTCGCTGCCCCCGTATGCGCGCCCGGTGTTCCTGCGATTGGCGGAAACCCTCCCGCTCACGGGCACCTTCAAACCGGCCCTCGGCGATCTGCGCGCGGTCGGTTACGCACCCACCCGATGCCCCGACCCGCTCCTGGCCTGGGACCGGCAGACCGGCGGCTACGTGCGCCTCGATCCGGCCGGCCACGCGCAGATCGCGGCGGGGGACTGGCCCTTCTGATCGGCCTCCTCAGGCGGTGCTGCCGGCGTCCACCGTCAGCACCGCGCCGGTGATGTTCCGCGCCCGCTCCGACATGAGGTAGGCGACGGCATCGGCCACGTCCCGAGGTTCGGCCAGGCGCCGCAGGGCCGCGCGTCCCGCGATGCGGCCCTGCTCCTCGGCGCCGAGCCCGCCGGTCATCTCGGTCTCGATGAAGCCCGGCGCGACGGCGTTCACCGTAACGCCGAGCGGCCCGACCTCCCGCGCCAGCGATCGCGTGAAGCCCACCATCCCGGCCTTCGTCGCGCCGTAGACCGAGAGGGCGTTGTAACCGGTCGCGGCGATGATCGAGGAGACGTTGACGATGCGCCCGGCGCGCGCCGACATCATCCCGCGGACGAGATGCTTGGTCAGCACCATCGGCGAGAGCGTGTTGAGGCGCACCATTCGTGCGATCTCGGACGTCGGCATCGTCGCGAGCAGTCCCGGCGTGCCGACGGCGGCGTTGTTCACCAGACCGTAGACGGGGCCGTGATCCGTGCGGATCGCCCGTGCGAGACCGTGGAGGCCGTCGACCTCCGCGAGATCGTAGGGTCGAAAGCCCAAGCCGGGGTGGCTGGCCATCGCCGCCGTCAGCGCCGGACCGCAGGTGCGCGCGACGGCGAGGACCGCGAAACCGTCGCCGGCCAGGGCCGTGGCGATGGCGAGACCGATCCCGCGGCTCGCCCCGGTGACGACGACGAAACGCGGTGCGCTCACGACGCGTCCCGCGCGAGTTTGCCGCTCGCGGTCAGGGGGAGCGTCTCGACGAAGGCGAGTCGGGCGGGAACCTTGTGGGCGGGCAGCTCCCGGCGACAGAGGGCCAGGAGCTCGGCCGACACGGCCGCCGCGTCCTCACCCGCCGGGACGGAGCCGTGAAGCGCGACATCGGCGACCACAAGGGACCCGAGGATCGGGTTCGGCCGTCCGCGCACGCGTGCCATCGACACGCGGGGGTGACGGTTGAGGACGGCCTCGACCTCTTCCGGCTGCACCTTGGCACCGCCGACGTTGATGAGCCCGCTGCGCCGGCCGAGGAAGAGATACCGCCCGTCCTGTGCCACGACCCGATCGCCGGTGTCGACGAAGCCGTCGCGATCCGCGAGGTCGGTCGCGTCTGCGCCGAGGTAACGCCGTCCGGTCCGGACCGAGCGCACCTGCAGGATCTCGTCGCGCACCCTGATCTCGATGCCCGGCCGGGCGCCGATCAGCGCGGCGGGAAACCCGGCGCGGCCGTCGTCGACGCTGAAGCCGACGCCTGCCTCGGTCGAGGCGTAGGCGTGCGCGATGCGCGCCGCGGGGAACGCCCTCTTGAGCTGATCGAGGATCGCCTGGTCCGCGATCTCTCCGGAGAGGCGCACGTAGCGCGGCGCGAGCCCCGCGAGCTTCGGGCTCATCAGGGCCTTGCGCCAATGCGACGGCGTGCCGAGGATGTGCGTCGCGCCCAGGCGGCCCAGGCGCTCGAGGAAGGCTCCGACGGACTCGTCGGCGTCCGAAAGCACCAGCGAGGACGGCCCCAGCATGGCGCGCAGGAAGATCTGCAGGCCGCCGTAGCGTCTGATGTCGTAGAATGTGCTCCAGATCGTCGTGGCGGCATCGGCTGCGGGTTCGATCGCGCCGGCCAGGCCCTCGAGCGTGTGGACGACGAGCTTGGGTGCGCCGGTCGTGCCGGACGTGGCCAGGACCCATTCCGTCGCGACCGCGTCGTCCGGCACCCGATCGATTGGTCCGAGCCGATCGCCGGCGATCACGACCGCGAGGCCCGCGAAATCCGGCGCTTCGCGCGCCGCCGCGTCGGTCACGACCGTATCGATCTCGGCATCGCGCAGGATCGTCCCGAGCGCCGTCCGCGGGAGGTCGGGGGGCGCCAGCACCAGCCGCCGCGCCAGCCCGTCGAGGGCGATCAGCGTGAGCGCCGCCGGAAACTGGGCGCGCGTGGCGATCAGCACGGAGCGACCCGTGAGTGCGGCCGGGGAACAGGACAGATTCGATCCGGCGAGGAGTTCCGAGAGCGCCACGCGGACGTGCGGATCGGATATCGTCCGAGGACCGAAGTCTCCGATGCGGCTCAGAGCGGAGCGGAGGCTTGCCCCGTCAGGCGCCCGCATGCGCCTGCGCACGGTCGTAGAGCGCGACGAGATCGCCGACCGTCACCGGAAGATCGGCCATATCCATCTCGCTGAAGGGATCGAGACCGGTGCGCTCCTCCATGCCGGCGACGAGAAGCGCAAAGCAGAGCGAGTCGAATTCGGTTTCCAACATGACGAGATCGTCGACAAGGGGCGGGAGGGACTTATTATTTTCCTGGGCGACACGCGTCATTTCCGAAAGAAGGATTGGTTTGACGGACATCATCCACTCCACAAACGGCCATCTCGTAAATGGTTACGGTACTCATGCGGAAACGGAAAGAGGGCGCGTCGAGCATTTTCTGGCTTCGAGCGTCTAACAACCCCATCGTTCGATGAAGTGCCAGACGATGAGGGCTGCGGCCACCGTCGAGAAGGCGAGATCCCCAAGATCCGGATCGGCCAGGAGGTCGAGGCCAAGGTGGCGGGTTTCGGCACGCGGGTGTTCAAGGCGCGGGTGAACTACATGGCCTCCAGCCTCGACCCGGCGACCCGGCGGCTGGCGGTGCGCAGCGAGGTCGACAACCCGGACCGGGTGCTGCGCCCGGAGATGTTCGCCACCTTCACGATCATCACCGGCAAGGGCGAGCCGAGCCCGAGCGTCCCGGTCGCCGCGACCGTCTACGAGCGCGACCGCACCCATGTCTGGGTGGCCCGGCCGGACGGGGCCCTGGAAAACGACGCAGGTCTTCGGTGCTGCCTCCTCTTCAAACCGGGCACCGAACTCGAACGGACCCGCCGTCACCCGCAACTCGCTCAGCGCTGCATACCCTATCTCCACGTTGAGCCGATCACGTCCTTCGGGACATGACCGCCCGCGATCCCTACGGATAAGCGCGGGCGGTCGAAACGCCGACCTCAGGCGGGCTGCTCGCCCGTCGAGATGACCGCGATGTCCGACGGCGGGTTGTCGAGTACAGCCTGAGCCCGAGCCCGATCGAGATCGCCCTCCCAGGCGGCGACAACGACGGTCGCGACGCAGTTGCCGATCAGGTTACCGACGGCGCGCGCCATGCCGATGAACCAATCGACCGAGAGCACCAGTACGAGACCAATCGCTGGGATTGAGGGCACCGCGTTCAGCGTCGCGGCCAGGATGACGATCGCCGAGCCCGGCACACCGTGGGCACCCTTCGAAGTGACGAGCGAGATGCCGAGCACGAGCATCAGGTCGCC
>CAXTCV010000150.1:0-9126 GCA_964242725.1 uncultured Methylobacterium sp. | reverse complement strand
GCCGCCGGGGCGGCTCCACGCGCTCGATCTTGTCGAGCTTCTTCACCCGGCTCTGGACCTGGGCGGCGTGCGACGCCCGGGCCTTGAACCGCTCGATGAAGGCGATCTCCTTGGCGAGCATCGATTGCTGACGCTCGAACTGCGCCTGCTGCTGCGCCTCGTTGAGCTTCCGCTGGCCCTCGTAGAAGGCGTAATCCCCCGAGAAGGTGGTGAGCGCGCCGCCGTCGATCTCGATCACCTTGGTGACGATGCGGTTCATGAACTCGCGGTCGTGCGAGGTCATCAGGAGGGCGCCGTCATAGGCCTTGAGGAAGGATTCGAGCCAGATCAGGCTCTCCAGGTCGAGGTGGTTGGAGGGCTCGTCCAGCAGCATCACGTCCGGGCGCATCAGCAGGATGCGGGCGAGCGCCACGCGCATCTTCCAGCCCCCCGAGAGGGCGCCGACATCCCCGTCCATCATCTCCTGGCTGAAGCTGAGGCCGTCGAGCACCTCGCGGGCGCGGCCCTCCAGGGCGTAGCCGTCGAGCTCCTCGAACCGGGCCTGGACCTCGCCGTAGCGCTCGATCAGCGCGTCCATCTCGTCGGCCCGCTCCGGGTCGGCCAGCGCCGCGCCGAGCGCGGCAAGTTCCGCCGCCACCGCGCTCACCGGGCCGGCGCCGTCCATCACCTCGGTGACGACGCTGCGCCCGGCCATCTCGCCGACATCCTGGCTGAAATACCCGATGGTGATGCCCCGGTCGGCGGAGACCTGGCCCTCGTCGGGCTGCTCCTGGCCGATGATCATCCGGAACAGCGTGGTCTTGCCGGCCCCGTTCGGGCCGACGAGCCCGATCTTCTCGCCCCGCTGGAGCGCGGCCGAGGCCTCGATGAAGACGAGCTGCCGCCCGTTCTGCTTGGTGATCTTGTCCAGGCGTATCATGAAGGGCGGTTGCCGTGTCCGGGAGGGGTTTTTCTGCAGGCCGCTTACGGCATGGATCGAGACGGCGCAAAGACGGGGCCGGGATCGCGGGCTGTCGGACGCCTCACGCAACCGTGGTCGGCGATCGGGAGCCAAGCGCAGGCTGGGCCGTTGCCCCGTGCTACGCCTTTGGTTGGGCATCATCTTTTTTGAGACGCCGGCCCAGACCCGTCGGGCTGCTTCTCGCGCGACGAGGACCACGATGCTGTTCGGTTGGTGGAAGACGAGCCTGGACATGGCCATGCTGGGCCTCGAGGCCCAGGGGGTGATCGCCCAGCGCATGGCGATGTTCGCGGCGGGCGGCCCGGCCGCGCAGATCGAGGCGCAGCGCATGGTGACGGAGAAGATCATGGCGGCGAGCGAAGCGGCCCTGATGGTGGCGTCCGGGGCCTCGAACGGCCGGGTGATCCGCAGCTACCGCCGGAAGGTCCAGGCCAACGCCAAGCGGCTGAGCAAGGGCTGATTGTTTCCGTGTCCCGTCTGTCCTGACCGAGGACGCGGTCAGGACAGGCGCCGCGTCGCCGCGCCGTGCTGGGCCAGCAGCGCCACAGCCCTCCGGTCGAAGGAGACGAAGGTCTCACCCCCGAGCCATCGGCCTTCACAGGCGATGACGCCGTCGGCGCAAGCGCCACCGGCCTCGAGCGGCTTGAGCCCGGCCTCCACGGCGGTCCGGTTCATGGCGACGGTCCCGGTGTCGAGCCGCGCGCGAAGCGCGGCCGCAGCATCCGCCGTCGCGCGCTTGGCCCCGCGCCGGAGGATCCAGACCGGTTCGCACGGGCACGGCCGCGGGACCGCGATCACGGTCGCGTCCTTGAGGCGCTGTCGCGCCGCGCGACCTTGCGCGGGATCGTCAGCCGGGATCGCCCGAGCTGGCACATTGGTATCGACAGAAATAGTCATGCGTCGTCGAGCGCGCCGGCCGGCCCGCGGCGGCGATGGCGTTCCTCGCCTCGACGGGCAGCGGTTTATCCAGCGCCACCTTTCCATCGCGGAGATGGAGAAACGCGTCGAGGGTGCCGGAGGCGGGACCGGGACGGTACGGCCCCTGTCCTTCGCTGGAGCCACGGGTGAGGGATGGGACGGATCGGGAGCTTACGCCGTCATCGCGCGCGCCGCGAAGCGACCCAGCTTCAGTTGTCCGCCGTCCGGAACGTGTCGCAGGCCTTGGTCTGGCCGCTCTTGTAGCCGGCGGTGAACCAGCGCTGACGCTGGGCCGAGGAGCCGTGGGTGAAGGAATCCGGCACCACGTAACCCTGGGACCGCTTCTGCAGCGAATCGTCGCCGATCTGGGCGGCGGCGTTCAGGGCCTCGTCGATGTCGCCCTGGTCGAGTTCGGCGTATTTGTCGTTGGAGTTCTTGGCCCAGACGCCGGCGAGGCAATCGGCCATCAATTCGATCCGCACCGACAGGGCGTTCGCCTCGGTCTTGCTCGAGGCCTGCTGCTGGCGGGTCTGGACCTTGCCCAGGATGCCGAGCACGTCCTGGACGTGGTGGCCGACCTCGTGGGCGATCACGTAGGCGTAGGCGAAATCGCCCTTCACGCCGAACTTGGAGGCCATCTCCTTGAAGAAGCCCGTGTCGAGATAGACCTTCTTGTCGAGCGGGCAGTAGAACGGGCCCATCGCGGCCTGGGCCGAGCCGCAGCCGGAGCGGGTGCCGCCGGTGTAGAGCACGAGCGTCGTCGGGGTGTATTGCTTGCCGGTCTGCTGCGGCAGGATCTGGCTCCAGACATCCTCGGTATTGCCGAGGATCTTCGACGCGAACTTGCCGCTCTCGTCGGTGGGCGCCTGGCGGCGCCTGGCCTGGCTCTGCGGATCGGCCGGCTGCTCCTGCTGGCCGCCGCCGCCGCCGATCCGCTCGGCGCCGCCGATCAGGATCGCCGGGTTGATGCCCGTGAAATAGCTGACGATCAGCAGCACCACGATCGTGCCGATCCCGAGGCCCCCGGCGCCGCCGCCGGGAAAGCCCATGCCGCCCCCGCCGCCGCCCTCGCCCCGGCGATCCTCGACATTGTCGGAGCTGCGTAGATCTTCCCAGCGCATGGTCGGGCCCGCTATCGGTGCTGCGCCGGCCGCCTCGGGCCGGCGAGAATCTGCTGTGCGTCGCTCTGTCCCGCCGGAGGGACCGAAACTCTAATGGCGGGAGGGGAGAGCCGGTTCCGCGCGCGCGGTCAAGCTTTCCCGTCGAGCAGGGCGCGCAGGGCGCGGAAATCCCGCCAGGCCAGGCGCTTCTGCACCGGCTGGCGCAGCAGGAAGGCCGGGTGGAGCGTGGCGAGGAGCTTCACCTCGCGGGTCGGCAGCGTGTACGGGAACAGCCGGCCGCGGGTCCGCAGGATGCCGTCCTTGGTGCCGGTGAGCGTCTGGGTCGCGGGCGCGCCGAGGCAGACGATGATGTCCGGGTCGACCAGCTCGATCTGCCGCTCCACGAAGGGCCGGCACACCGCCACCTCCTGGGGGGTCGGGTTGCGGTTGCCCGGGGGCCGCCAGGGCACGATGTTGCCGATATAGGCGCTCGACCGGTCGAGCCCGACCGCCTTCATCATCTTGTCGAGGAGCTGGCCCGAGCGGCCCATGAACGGCTTGCCGATCCGGTCCTCGTCGGCCCCCGGCGCCTCCCCGAGAAACATCACCCGGGCCTCCGGATTGCCGTCGGCGAAGACCAGGTTCTTGGCGGTGAAGCGCAGCGGACAGGCGTCGAACTCCGCCAGGATCTTTTCCAGCTCGTCGAGGCTCCGGGCCCCGCGCGCCCGGGCCCGGGCGTCGCTCGCCGCCTCGTCGGGCTGGGCGCTGGCGGCCCGGCCGAAGGTGCGCGACGCCGCGGCAGGCGACGGCGAACCGGGGGGCGGCGAACCGGGGGGTGGCACCAGCGGCCGGGGCTGGTCGTCCGGCCGGGGCACGGGCGCCGGGCGCGGCGCCCTGCGCAGGATCGGCGCCGGCGTATCGGCCTCGCCGAAGCGGTCATGCGGCCGCTCGTCCAGAACCGCGTCGGCCCCGGCCTCCACGTGGAAATCGAGATAGGCGATCAGGTCGGCTTGCGCGTCGGTGGGGCTCGGCATGGGGACGATCATGTGGGGTGGCCGGGCCCTGTGGACAACTCTCGAAACGCGCCCGCCGCCAAGGACTTGCGTGACCGAACGGCGCGGTGCCGGCGTCCCCGGACACGGATCGTCCCATCCCCCCTTCCGGTGCGGCAAAGGGAACTTTGCCGTAAGTCTGCGCGTCGGCAACTTGCCTTTCCAGCTTGGAATCGCTTGAGACGGCAGCACGAAAGTCGGCCCGCCGGAAGATCGGGCGCTTGGAGAAGAAAAGGAGAGGCGAGGATGGCGCTGCCCGAACGCGAGAGCATGGATTTCGACGTGGTCGTGGTCGGCGCCGGCCCGGCCGGCCTCGCCACCGCGATCCGCCTGAAGCAGCGCGCCGCCGAGATCGGCGAGGAGATCGCCGTCGTCGTGGTGGAGAAGGGCTCCGAGGTCGGCGCCCATATCCTGTCGGGCGCGGTGATCGACCCGAGCGGCCTCGACCGGCTGCTGCCGGACTGGCGCGCGGATCCGGAGCGGCCGCTGAAGACCGCGGTCCAGCGCGACGAGTTCATGCTGCTCACCAAGAACAGCGGCGTCACCCTGCCGAACGTGTTCTTCCCGCGTCTCATGTCGAACCACGGCAACTTCGTCGGCTCGCTCTCGAACGTCTGCAAGTACCTGGGCGCGCAGGCCGAGGCCCTCGGCGTCGAGATCTATCCGGGCTTCCCGGCCTCCGAGGTGCTGTTCGACGAGGCCGGCGCCGTGGCGGGCATCGCCACGGGCGATCTCGGCATCGGCCGGTCGGGGGAGCCGCGGGAGGACTACACCCGCGGCATGGAGCTGCGGGCCAAGTACACGGTGTTCGGCGAGGGCGCGCGCGGCAACCTGACCAAGGGGCTGATCCAGCGGTTCTCGCTCAACCGCCACAGCGACCACTTCAAGTACGGGCTCGGCGTGAAGGAGCTCTGGCAATTGCCGGATTCGACCTTCGAGCCGGGGCTGGTGCGCCACACCATGGGCTGGCCGCTGCCCAACAAGGCCGGGGGCGGCTCCTGGCTCTACCATTTCGACGACAACCTGCTCTCGGTCGGCTTCGTCACCCACCTGAACTACGAGAACCCGACCCTGTCGCCGTTCGAGGAGTTCCAGCGCTTCAAGACCCACCCGCTGATCGCCGAGACCTTCGCGGGGGCCAAGCGGATCGGCTACGGGGCGCGGGCCATCATGGAGGGCGGCTGGCAATCGGTGCCCAAGCTGGTCTTCCCCGGCGGCTGCCTGGTCGGCTGCGCGGCGGGATTCGTCAACGTGCCGCGGATCAAGGGCTCGCACAACGCGGTGCTGTCCGGGATGCAGGCGGCCGACGCCATCGCGGACGCCCTGAAGGCCGGCCGGGCCGGCGACGAGCTCACCGCCTACGAGGCCGGCTGGCGCGACAGCCCGATCGGGCAGGACCTGAAGGCGGTGCGCAACGTCAAGCCGCTCTGGTCGCGCTACGGCACCCTGGTGGGCGTCGGGCTCGGGGGGATCGACATGTGGGCGACGAGCCTGCTCGGCGCCTCGCCGTTCGGGACGCTCGGCCACGGCAAGCCCGACCATGCCTGCCTCAAGCCCCTCTCCGAGGTGACGCCGATCACCTACCCGAAGCCCGACGGCAAGCTGACCTTCGACCGGCTCTCCTCGGTCTACCTGTCCAACACCAACCACGAGGAGGACCAGCCGCCCCACCTGAAGGTCCGCGACCTGGAGCTCCAGAAGCACTCCGAGCACGACGTCTACGGCGGTCCCTCGTCCCGCTACTGCCCGGCGGGCGTCTACGAGTGGGTGGCGGACGCGGCCGCCTCGGACGGGGTGCGCTACCAGATCAACGCGCAGAACTGCGTCCACTGCAAGACCTGCGATATCAAGGACCCGAACCAGAACATCGACTGGGTGACGCCGGAGGGGCCGGGCGGGCCGAATTATCCGAACATGTGAGGGGGGGTCGTCCCGACCGGAGTTGCGCCGCCGCGGTGCCTGCAAACCGGACAGGACCGGTTGGGATCGGTTTGGGGGCAGGTCTTGCAGGTTGATCGCCCCCTTGCGCGGTGTTGATCCAGATCTTCCATCGCACCGTGCACGCTGGCCGGGAGGAGTTGCCTGCGAGATCGCCGACTTGGACGTCCATGTCAGCGTTCATGGCGTCCTGACGACCGCGTTGCCGGCCATGATCCCGGCTGAGGTTCGGACGAGGCTGCGCGGTGGGCAGAGCAGGCCTCGGAGGAGGCCGGCACCCGAGCCGGCCTGACTTTCCGCCCAGCCCCCCCGCGCCATCCTTTCGCCTTGCGGGGCTGGCGGGATGGGTTCAGTGTCCCCAGCGATTTTTCGGGAACGCCCCGCCATTCCCGCGCCCGGCCCTCGGAGGGGCCCGGCGCCCAGGAGCCGCGATCGGTTCATGATGACAACACGCGCCCGCCGGAGCGTCTCGGCGCTCGCCCTGCTGCTCGCCGCAGGGCTCCCGCAGATCGCGCTCGCCGCCCAGCCGCGGGAATCGAGCCCGGTGCTCGATTACGAGCCCGCGGACTCGCTCGAGGGCAACTTCCTCTCCGCCTACATCGCGGGCGCCGCCCGGGACACGGCGGCGGCGGCGACCTTCTACCGCGAGGCGGTCAAGGCCGATCCGCGCAACGCCGAGCTGGTCGAGCGCGCCTTCATCTCGCTCCTGGCCGACGGCGCCCTGCCGGACGCGTTCCGGGCCGCCGAGAAGCTGATCGCCCGCGATCCGACCAACGGGCTCGCCAACCTCTCCCTCGGGGTGCGCCAGATCAAGGCCGGCCAATGGGCCGCCGCCCGCCAGAACTTTTCCCGCAGCGGCCGGGGCGCGGCGACCGATCTCACCGCGACGCTGCTCACCGCCTGGTCGTATGCCGGCGCCGGCGACGGCAAGAAGGCGCTGGAGACGGTCAACAAGCTCCGGGGCGAGCGCTACTACAACACGTTCCGCGATTACCATGCCGGCCTGATCGCGTCGGTGACCGGCGACAATGCCGAGGCCGAGCGGCGCCTCAAGGCCGCCTACGAGGCCGACCGCAACACCCTGCGCATCGTCGACGCCTATGCCCGGATGGAGGCGAGCCTCGGCCGCACCGACCTGGCGATCCAGGCCTATTCCGACTTCGACCAGCTCTCGCCCCGGCACCCGCTGGTCCGCGACGCCCTGGACAAGCTCAAGGACGGCAAGCCGCTGGCGCGCCTGATCGCCAACGCCCAGGAGGGCGCCGCCGAGGTGCTGTACGGGCTGGGCTCGGCGGGCTCGACGCAGGGCGACGAATTGCCCGCGGTGATCTACCTCCGGCTGGCGCTCTACCTCGCCCCCGACCACGCCCTCGCCCGGCTGACGCTGGCCGATACCCTCGACCGGATGAAGCAGCCGGAGCGCGCCAACGAGGCCTACGCGCAGATCCCGGCCACGTCCCCGCTCAAGCTCAACGCCGACATCCAGATCGGCCTGAACCTGGAGCAGATGGGCAAGGGCGACGAGGCGCTGGCGCATCTCGACGGGACCATGAAGGCCCATCCGGACGACATCGACGTGATCACGGCGCTGGGCAACGTCCAGCGGGCGCGCAAGAAGTACGAGGAGGCCGCCGCCACCTATACCCGCGCCATCGACCTGATCGGCGACCGGCCGCAGGCGAATTACTGGACGACCTACTACTTCCGCGGCACCGCCTACGAGCGCGCGAAGCAATGGCCGAAGGCCGAGGCCGACCTGAAGAAGGCGCTCGCCCTGGTGCCGGCCAGCCAGCCGGCCGCCAAGGCCCAGGTGATGAACTACCTCGGCTATTCCTGGGTCGACCAGAACACCAACATCGACGCGGCGTTCAAGCTGCTGCAGCAGGCCGTGGACGCCAGCCCGCGCGACGGCATGATCGTCGACAGCTTGGGGTGGGCCTATTACCGCCTCGGCCGCTGGGACGACGCGGTGCGCGAACTGGAGAAGGCGGTCGAGCTGAAGCCCGGCGACCCGACCATCAACGACCACCTGGGCGACGCCTACTGGCGCGCGGGCCGGCGCCTGGAGGGCAAGTTCCAGTGGCAGCACGCCAAGGACCTGAACCCCGAGCCGGACGACCTCGCGCAGATCAACGCGAAGCTCAAGGACGGGCTGCCGGAGATCGAGAAGCCCACCGCCACCGCCGAGACCACGCCGGCCCCGGTGGCGGCCCCGCACAACGCCGAGAACCCGGAACTGCCCAAGGGCGCGCCCCAGCCGCACGAGGCGCCCGGCGCCGCCGACAAGGCCAAGAAGTCGGGGGGCTGAGCGCGGGGCGGGTCCGCGCGTCCCCCTCACCCGCAGAGGCTCCGGATCCGGGGATCGGCTTCGGCGATGTGCCGTCAGAGCCGGGCGCGGGTCCCCTCTGCTGAAGGGCGAGGTCTGCTCTCGCGGCGGGCCGGGTGAGGGGTGGGACCCCTCCGAACGCGGCTCGGCCCGGACGCGCATCCATGGCGTGCCTGATCCTGAGCGTTCTCGTCCCTCCCCCCAACCCTCGCCCGCACGGGGGAGGGGGCCCGTCGCGCCGCGTGCCGCCCCGCCTGTCCGTATCGACAAGAGTATTTTGTCCGCCCCCTCATAAAAATCGACGGGCGTTTTCTCCGGCTTTGACGCACAGTGCGCGGCCAGATGTTGGGCAGCCTCGCCGCCGCCCGGCCGCGTCAGAAACCCGCACGGCGGAGGATTCGCCCGGCCCCGGCCGGCGGACCGGCGCCGTATCCGGGAGCCAGGGAGGAAGGCCCATGCCGTCAGATATCGAGATCGCCCGCGCCGCGACCCTGAAGCCGATCGCGCAGGTCGCCGAGACGCTCGGCATCCCGGATGACGCGCTCCACAATTACGGGAAGCACATCGCCAAGCTCGACCACGGCTACATCGCCGGGCTCGAGGGCAGGACATCCGGCAGGCTCGTGCTGGTGACGGCGATCTCCCCGACGCCTGCGGGCGAGGGCAAGACCACCACGACGGTGGGCCTGGGCGACGCGCTCAACCGCATCGGTCAGAAGACCATGATCTGCCTGCGCGAGCCGTCCCTCGGGCCGTGCTTCGGCATGAAGGGCGGCGCGGCCGGCGGCGGCAAGGCGCAGGTCGTGCCGATGGAGCAGATCAACCTGCACT
>CAXTCV010000149.1:0-9171 GCA_964242725.1 uncultured Methylobacterium sp. | reverse complement strand
ACGTGTTCTCCCGCGGTCACGTCAACATCGCGGCGCAGTTCTACCAGACCGACGGCGAGGTCGGGTACGTGGTGCTGGAGACCGATGCCACCGACACGGATGCCGAATCGCTGCTCACGGAGATCCGGGCGATCCCGGGGACGATCCGGGCGCGGCTTCTCTACGAGCGGCGCTGAGCGCGGCTCACCACCGAGATCGACGATATCGACGCTGCGGGTGTGAACGGTCGCGGTGTTGCGGCGTTCGTCTTGCGCGGCCACGCTGGCCGCTGTTCTAGTGACACGCGGCCGATACTGCTCGAACGGTCGACCGGCGGAGGGTTTGTAGTGACGAAGCGTGTTTGGTGCGCATGGGCCGGGCTGGCGCTCGGTCTCGCCGGGACGGCGTCGGCCCCCTCCGGCGCCTCGGCGGATTGCCTGCGCCGCGTCTACAACCGCTCGAACCTCGTCCTGGTGGCGCGCCAGGACGGCGGGCCGCCGGCCACGCTGCTCCCGGGGCAATCCCTGCCGGTGCGCCTGTCGCGGCCCGGACAGCTCGACCTCGCCGCCTATTGTGGCGTGCCGCAGGCCGGGGGGGCGCCAGTGACCCAGAGGACCTTCGACTACGAGGCCGTGCTCGACCGGTGCTTCGTTCGCTTCGGCGGCGACCTGTTCGTTCCGCAGATCGGACGCGGCTTCATCGGCCTGCAGGAGACCGCGCCGTTCACCGTCAACAACCCGCAGCAGGGCGACATCGTTCTGGGACCAATGGCGCAGCCCGCCTGCGCGGCGCCCGGGATCGTCCTCGACCGCCGGGGCTGAGCGTCAGAGATAGTGACGGAACACGACGCGCCGATCCTCGACCGCTCCGGGCGATGGGGGCGTCGCCGGCCCGACGAGGGGGCTGACGAGACGCAGGCCGATCAGGCCGAGGGCCGCGATCGCTGGGGCGACGAAGCGGAACGGGCGAACGAGCATGAGCGCCTCCATGGCGGGCTCACGGGCCCAGGACATGTCCTGCGAGCAGCCCCGGCGCGCTTCAGCATCATTGCACCCGGGCATCGATCTGGACGTGCAAGAGCGCACATCGGGTATCCCCGGCGCGGGACCTCCAGCGGATGACCGGTCGCGTCCGACCCGTGTTACGGCGGGGCGTTTGCGTCGGCGGCGTCGCTGGCATGTCGCGCGATGCCCTCCTATGCTGTGCGGATCGGGAGCCGTCCCAGACGGTGCGGCGAGAGCCGAGGCGGTGCTCCCGCCAGGGAAACGACAGCGTGAACGAGGACGCGCGTATGCTGAGCCAGACAGGGAGCTCGATCCTCCGAGGCGATCTCGGGGTCGAGGAGACCTTCGAGTCCGACAACATCGTCCGTTGGGACGGCGAGAGGCTCTACGTGGAGCAGGACGTCTATCACAACGGCCAGCTTGTCCATCGCAAGTACCGTCGTACCGTCACCGAATCCGTGGCCCGGGTCCTCTGGTCGATCATCAACCGCGCCAAGCAGTGATCCTCGCAGGGCGGCCTGCAGAAATCCGTCCGCAAGCCCAGCCGGCCAGCCCTTTCAAGGTGTCGCGCGGCTTTGTTCGGGCCATCCCCGTCCCGGGCCCGTGGAGCGCCAGCGGAATGCGACCCGGGACCCAGCGCAGGGCGTCGCGAAGCGCCCGTACACTGCATTAAGCCCGTGCGGTCCGTGCCACATCAGGCTGGACGGGCGGAATCGGTCGACTGAAGGGTTCCGCTCCGGGCGCGGCAGCTACGCGGCGGCCGCGACCGGTGTTCCGACGAGGGCGAGCCGGGGCGGAGCCAGGGCGTCGAGGCGATCATGCGCGGTGTCGAAGGCGGCTCGGATCGTGGTGGTCGCATCCTCGACGGCCACGAGCACCGCCAGCTTCTGGGCGCTGGCGCGATCGGCGATGCTGCGTGCGGCTGAGACCAGCGACTGTTCCAGATTGAGCAGCTCGGTCTCCGCATCCTCTCCGGCATTGCGGGTGGCGACCGCCAGGCGTTCGAGTACGGCCTGGAGGGCATGACGCAAGACAAGAGTCCGCACGCGCTCCTGGAGAAGCGCCCGTTCATCGATCTTCATCGGAATCAATCCGCGTCTGGGAACAGGGTTAAGCTCTCACGTTTCCCCGGATCGTGCAGCCACTTTTTTGCAACAGAAAAATACAGTCGCGAGCTGGCCCGGATCTGGCCGCGCGGTCACGTGGCCTTATGATCGTCAGACGAGAACGGGCGGGCCCGTCGCGCGCGGCTGTCGCGGCGTCTCCGGCTCAGTACGGCGTTCCGCGCAGGCGCCGCTCGCCAAGCGCCTCGGCGTACCACTCCAACTCGTCGAGAAAGCGCGCGGCGGACGTCTCCAGCCACGGCGCGGTGGGCGTGCCCGCGGCGTCGATGGCCGTCTGAAGCCGGGGGATGGGGAGGAGCGAGGGGATGCTGGGCATGCCCATCTCGGCGAGCATCGCCCGGAGCGGCATGGCCGCGCGGACGCCGCCGAACTGGCCGGCCGAGTAGCAGCAGATCGCCGACGGCCGCCAGAAATACTCTTCGAGGAAATGATCCAGCGTGTTCGAGAGCGCCGGCGGGACGCCGTGATTGTACTCGGCCGTGACGACCAGGAAGGCGTCGGACCGCCGGTAGAGCGCGGCCAGCCGTTCGAGCGGTTCGGGAGCCGTGCCGGCCGGATACTCCTTGTACATCCGATCGAGCATCGGAAGCCTCAGCTCGGCCGGGTCGACCAGCGGGGCGGCATGCCCGCGGGCTTCCAGCCGCGCCGTCAGGAAACGCGCGGCCCGGATGCCGATGCGGTCGCTCCGGACGCTGCCGAGGATCACGGGCACGGTGAGGGACATGACGACCTCCGGTCGGGCCGATCATGCCAGAGGACGGCCGACCGCTCCAGGCGGCGCGTGCCGGCGGACGGCTCAGGCCTTGGACGCGCTCGTCAGCGCGGCGGCCGCGATGCCGACGGGCCCACCCGTCGCGTAGGCGGCGATCGCCTTCGTCACCTGCGTCAGAAGGGATTGCAGCCCGTCGCCGGACTCCGTGCTCGCCGAGGATCCGGTGGCCGAAGCGGAGGCAGAGGTCGCGTCCGTGGCGGTGCCGGATTGCCCGGCCTGCGTGTCGTCCGAATCGTCCGGCGGAGGGGCATGGTGGCCGTGATGGTGGTGGACGGGGGCCGCGCCGGTCGAGGCCTGGCCGGCATCCGCCGTGCCGGGTGTCGACGAAGTGCCGGACGCGTCGCCCGTGTCCGCCGCGGACGTGACCCCGGTCTGCAGGCCCATCTGGCTGAAATCGGATTGCAGCTGCAGGAGCGATGCCATCAGGTCGCTGGACATGGCCGGCGTCGAGGCTGTGGCGGTCGTCTGCGTGGCGTTGCCGGTGCCCTGCGTCGTGCCGGCATCCTGGCTCGCCGTGCTGAACCCGCTGGCATCGACCTGCTGGGCGCCGGCGGCGCGCGCCTGCCGCAGGGCGCTGACGAGATCCTGCTTGAGAGATGTGCCCGATACCGCGTTCACCGACATGACAAGCCCTCACGACGTTCCTGCGGTCGGGTCACGCACGGCGCGTTCCAGAATTTTGCCTGCGATATCAAAGGCGCGTCCGTTCGCCCTGCGGGCAGGATCGGCCGCGCGGCAATTTCTGCCGGCTCGGACGATCCCCATCGATCCTGACGGAGCGCTAGGAGAACCCGAGCCGCGCGCGGATCTGTGTGGGTGTCACACCAGTCTTCCGCAGATCGGCCAGCGACTGCGAGCCACGCGACTTGGCGAGCTTCTCGCCGCCGGCGTCGCGGAGCAGCGGATGGTGTTGGTAGCGCGGGGTCGGGAGGCCGAGCAGCGTCTGGAGGAGCACGTGGAGGTCGGTGGCCGCCTCCAGGTCTCGGCCGCGCACCACATGGGTGATCTCTTCCCGCGCGTCGTCGTGGACCACGGCGAGGTGGTAGCTCGTCGGGACGTCCCGACGGGCGATCACCGCGTCACCCCAGCGGGCGGGATCGGCGGCGACGTAGCGCGCACCGGTCGCGTCGAAGGCGACGTATCCGTGCGTCGCCCCGGCCTGGCGCAGGGCCGCCGCCATGTCGAGGCGCCAGGTATGCGGCGCATCCCGGGCGCGATTGTCCGCCGCGACCGCCGGGTCGAGCCCGCGACACGTGCCGGGATAGAGGGGCACGCCGTCCGGATCGCAGGCAGTCCCGCCCGCCGCCCCGGCGCGTGCCTGGATCTGCCCGCGGGAGCAGAAGCAAGGATAGGCGAGGCCGCGGTCGATCAGCCCGTCGCGGGCGGCCCGGTACGCGTCCATGTGGGCGGATTGGTGCCGCACCGGCTCGGGATAGGTCAGGCCGAGCCAGGCCAGGTCGGCGATGATCGCGTCGGTCAGATCGGGCTTCGAGCGCTGGGGATCGATGTCCTCGATCCGCAGGCGGCAGAGACCGCCCATCCGCTCGGCGAGGTCGGCATTCAGCAGGGCCGAATAGGCATGGCCGAGATGCAGCCGCCCGTTCGGGCTCGGCGCGAAGCGGAGGGCCGGCGTCGCCGAACTCACCCGTCGCCGCGGCGCAGGCAGTGCGGCACGCCGGGCTGGCAGGCGATGCCGGGGAGCGAGCAGGCCGGACCCTCGGCGAGGCGCTGGCAGACCCGGCAGCCGTCGCTCCACTCGAGGCAGGCGGGATCCTCGGCGACTGGCCGCGGGGACGCCCCGTGGCGCGCCGGCAGCAGCGCGCCCAGGAGAACGGTCGCGACGACGAGCGCCGCCGTTCCCCAGGCGGCGAGCACGCCGCTCGACGAGCGCGGTTCGGGCGACGAGGGAGCGGCTGACGACATGGCGTCCTGTTGGCGTGGGAGGGGTCGGCCTGTCAACGCGGGTTCGGTCACGCCGCCCGTTCGGACCGGCGGTCCAGAAGCGCCGGCAGGAGCTTCAGGTTCAGGGGCTTGGCCAGAAAGCCGTCGAAGCCGGCCGCCCGGGCTGCGGCCTCGTCGTCCCGCCCGACATTGGCCGTGAGCGCCACGAGATGGAGGCGGCCGGTGCCGGCCGATTCGGCGGCGCGGATCCGGCGGGCGGTCTCGTGTCCGTCGAGGCGCGGCATGCGCACGTCGATCAGGGCGAGGTCGAAGGGGCCGTTCGCCTCGAGCTGGTCCAGCGCCGCGAGGCCGTCCGGCGCGTGGACGACCTCGGCGCCGAGGCGCTCCAGGGCGCGGGTCGCCAGGAGGGCGTTGATCGGGTTGTCCTCGGCGAGCAGGACGCGCATCCCGGCGCCGGCCCGCGGTGCGGCCGCTTGCGGGACCGCGGGCGCTTCGGACGGGCCGGTCGGCGCCAGCAGCCGCTCGAACAGGGACCGGTCCCGGACGGGTTTGATCAGATAGCCGTCGAACCCGGCCGCGCCCGGCGCGCCGAAGCCGCGCCGGTCGAAGGGCGAGAGCAGCACGAGGCTGCAGGGCACGCCGCAGGCGCGCGCGGCGTCGGCGAGTTGCCGCACGGCCGCGTCCCCCAGGGCCCGATCCGCCAGCATGACGTCGAAGGCCGCCCCCGACAGGGCGTCGAGGCCGGCGTCGCGGGTGTCCACGATCACGGTCGCCGCACCGGCCCGGGACAGGCAGCGGGCGAGGTAGGGCGCCTGGAAGGGCGAATCGGCCACGATCAGGCAGCGGCGGCCGTCGAGGCGCGGCAGCGGATCGGGACCGGGCCGTCCGACCGCGACCACCTCGGGCAACGGCAGCGCGACCCGGAAGGTCGTGCCCCGCCCGAGGCGCGAGGCCGCGTCGATCCGGCCGCCCATCCGGGTCACCAGCCGCCGGGTGATGGCCAGCCCCAGTCCGGTGCCCTCGTGGCTGCGGCTGGCGCTGCCGTCCCCCTGCTCGAACTCCTCGAACAGGACGGGCAGGCGCTCCTCCGGGATTCCCGGGCCGGTATCCGCCACGGCGACCACCACTTCCCCCGGTCCGGTCTCCGCCCGCTCGAAGGTCAGGCTGACGCCGACCCCGCCGCGCTCGGTGAACTTGATGGCGTTGCCCGCGAGGTTGATGAGGATCTGCCGGACCCGGTCGGCGTCGCCCACGAGACCCGCGGGAAAGCCCTCCGCGACGTCGAGGGCGATCTCGATCCCCTTGTCCTGGGCCCGGGGCGCCAGGAGTTCGACCACCCCTTCCGCGACCGACGGCAGGCTGAACGGCTCGGCGGCGAGATCCAGGCGCCCCGCCTCGATCCGCGAGAAGTCGAGGACGCCGTCGATCAAGCCGAGCAGCGCCCCGCCGCTGGTGCGGACGGCCTCCACGTAGGTGCGCTGCTCCGGGTTGAGCGCGGTCCCGAGGACGAGTTCGGCCATCCCCAGGATACCGTTGAGCGGCGTGCGCATCTCGTGGCTCACCGTCGCCAGGAATCGGGATTTCGCGACGCTCGCCGATTCGGCCCGCTCCAGGGCCGCGTCTCGGCTGCGGATCGCCTCGACCCGGGCGGTCACGTCCCGGCCCGCCTGCAGCCAGTGCATCGCGTCGCCATGCGCCACCGGCATCTCCACGAAGGCGAACCAGCGCACGCGCCCGTCGACCGAGCGGACCTGCGCCTCCATGCGGCGTACCCCGTCCGCCCCGATCTCGACGGCGTCGCGCTCCAGGATCTCCAGGTCGATCTGCGCGCCGAGCAGTTCGATCGGCGCGCGTCCGAGCAGACGCGCGTAATCGTCGTTGGCGTAGGTGATCCGGCCCCGCGCGTCGCGCTGGACGATCACCTCCGTGGTGGCCGCGACCAGGGCCCGGTAGCGGTCCTCGCTCTCGCTGATCCGCCACAGGCGGTCATGCAGCCGCTCGGCCTCGTCCGGTCCGACCCGCCGCGCCCGCCAGCGGTCGAACGCCAGCGCCGCCGCGACCAGGAGCGCCAGCACCAGCGCGATGTCCTCGACGACCATCGATGCCTCCCCGGCAGGAAGCCGGTCCGCCGCAGGATGGCAGGCGAAGCTGAAGGCGCCGTTCGGAAAGGCGCTTAACCACCGGTTGCCGGACGCTCCGACCTGAAACTTTCGCTGCGCCGCGATCCGAACGGCGCCCCGCGAGTTGCCTGCCAGGATTACGGCCCGGTTGGAGACACCTATGCCCGGCGAGCATTACGACGTCATCATCGTCGGATCCGGTCCCGGGGGCGGCACGATGGCGTGGCGCCTGGCGCAGACCGGCAAGCGCATCCTGCTGATCGAGCGCGGCGACTACCTGCTGCGGGAGCCGCGGAACTGGGACAGCCAGGCGGTGATCGTCGACGGCTACTACCAGACGAAGGAGACCTGGTACTCCTCCGACGGCAGCAGCTTCCACCCGGGGCTCCACTATTACGTTGGCGGGAACTCGAAGTTCTACGGCTCGATCCT
Source organism: uncultured Methylobacterium sp. (assembly GCA_964242725.1). Taxonomy (GTDB): domain Bacteria; phylum Pseudomonadota; class Alphaproteobacteria; order Rhizobiales; family Beijerinckiaceae; genus Methylobacterium. Next base: position 1,838 of record CAXTCV010000149.1, on the reverse strand, counting down.
GTTCCGGCTGCGAGAGAAGGATTTCGGCGAGATCCGCCACGAGGACGGGATCGCGCCGGCCTGGCCCGTCGGTTACGACGAATTCGAGCCCTACTACCAGGCCGCCGAGGAGCTGTTCCACGTCCACGGCCAGCGCGGCGAGGATCCGACCGAGCCCTGGTCGAAGAAGCCCTACGCCCATCCGCCGGTGGCCAACGAGCCGCGGATCCAGGAACTGTTCGACAATCTGAAGCGGGCCGGCCACCACCCGTTCCACCTGCCGGTGGGCGTGCGCCTCGTCGAGACGGATGGGCGGGCCGCCCCGACCTCCCCCTGCATCAAGTGCGAATCCTTCGACGGCTTCCCCTGCCCCACCAACGGCAAGTCCGATGCCCAGACCATGGTGGTCGATCCCGCCCTGCGGGACTGCCCAAACCTGACGCTCCTCACCCGGACCTATATCGAACGCCTCGCCACCGATCCGGCCGGGCGCACCGTCACCGGCGTCGTCGGAAACCGCGACGGCGCGCCCTTCGAGGCCTCGGCGGATCTCGTGGTGGTGGCCTGCGGCGCTCTCTCGTCGGCGTTGCTGCTGCTGCGCTCGGCCAGCGGGCAGCACCCGAACGGCCTCGCCAACGACTCCGATCAGGTCGGGCGCAACTACATGCGCCACAACAACTCGACCGTGCTGGCGATCTCGAAGACCCCGAACCCGACCCGTTTCCAGAAGACCCTCGGGGTCAACGACTTCTACTTCGGCGACCCGGACCCGAAGGACGGATGGGACTTCCCGCTCGGCCACATCCAGATGGTCGGCAAGTCCGACGGGGCCCAGATCCACGGCGAAGGTCTGCCCGGCTTTCTCCAGTGGTTCCCCGACAAGCCCTTCGACTGGATCGCCAAGCACTCCGTGGATTTCTGGCTGACCTCGGAGGACATCCCGCTGGCGCAGAACCGCGTCCACTACAAGGACGGCAAGGTCCATCTCGACCTCACCGAGACGAACGCGGAGGCGCACAAGCGGCTGCGGCACAAGCTGCGGGAGATCTGCAGCTTCTCCGACATCCACCCGCACCTGTTCGACCGCTCGCTCTATCTCGGCAAGAACGTGCCGATCGGCGGGACCGCCCACCAGGCCGGGACCCTGCGGTTCGGCGACGATCCGGCCACTTCGGTCCTCGATCGGCACTGCAAGGCGCACCAGCTCGACAACCTCTACGTCACCGACGCGAGCTTCTTCCCGTCGATCGGGGCGGTGAACCCGACGCTCACGATCATCGCCAACGCCCTGCGGGTGGCCGACCATCTCGTCGCGCGGATGGGCGCCCGGGACCAGATTCCGCCCCCCCGCCTGTACGACTACACGGAGCCGCGCGCGCCGCTGCCGGCCTGAGCGGCGCGGGCCAAAGCCGGGCGCATCGGCCTGGATATCAGAGTCAGGACGATGCGCTAGGTCTCTGATTCGGCATCATCTTTTTCCGACAGCCGGAAACCACCTTTCGGGATGATGCGCTAGCGGATGTTGCTATAGCTCGGCGGTGACACCAACCGACCGAGACGCCCGTGGCCATCGACCATATCGATCTCAGCCGGATCGACCTGAACCTGCTGGTCGCGCTGGACGCGCTGCTCGACGAGCGCAGCGTCACCCGGGCGGCCGCCCGGGTGGGGGTCGGCCAGTCGGCGATGAGTTCGAGCCTCGCCCGCCTCCGGCGCCTGTTCGACGACGAGCTCCTCACCCGCGCGCCGGACGGAATGCGGCCGACGCCGCGGGCCCTCAAGATCGCCGAACCCCTGCGCGCCACCCTCCGGCAGGTGCAGGCGCTGGTGCATCGGGAGGAGCGCTTCGATCCGGCCAC
>CAXTCV010000148.1:0-9193 GCA_964242725.1 uncultured Methylobacterium sp. | reverse complement strand
TGTCGTGGTTCGTGGACGACGTGGTCGCCCGCGGCCTCCAGAGCGTGAAGGGCGTCGGCGGCGTCGAGCGGCTGGGCGGCGTCGCCCGGGAGATCCGCGTCACCCTGCAGCCCGACCGCCTGCTGGCGCTCGGCATCACCGCCGCGGACGTGAACCGGCAGCTGCGCCTGACCTCCGCCGACATGGCCGGCGGCCGGGCTGAGATCGGCGGCCAGGAGCAGTCGATCCGGGCGCTCGCCGCTTCTGCGACCCTCGACACGTTGGCCAAGACCTCGATCGTCGTCCCGGGCAACCGCAAGGTCCGCCTCGACGAGCTGGCGACCCTCTCGGACACCGCCGAGGAGCCGCGCACCTTCGCGCGCTTCAATGGCGAGCCGGTGGTGGCCTTCGCGATCTCCCGGGCGAGCGGCGCCAGCGACGCCGACGTCTCGGTCGGGGTGGCCAAGAAGATCGCCGCGCTCCACGCGGCCAATCCCGACGTGCGCTTCGACCTGATCGACACCAGCGTCGACAACACGATCGGGAACTACCACTCGGCCATGATGGGGCTGATCGAGGGCGCGGCGCTCGCGGTCGTCGTGGTGCTGCTGTTCCTGCGCGACTGGCGGGCGACGCTGATCGCCGCGGTGGCGCTGCCGCTCTCGGTGCTGCCGACCTTCTGGGTGATGAGCGCGCTGGGTTTCTCGCTGAACGCCGTGAGCCTGCTGGCGATCACCCTGGTCACCGGCATCCTGGTGGACGACGCGATCGTGGAGATCGAGAACATCGTCCGGCACATGCGGATGGGCAAGTCGCCCTACCGGGCCGCCCTGGAGGCGGCGGACGAGATCGGGCTCGCGGTCATCGCCATCACGGCGACGATCATGGCGATCTTCTCGCCCGTGTCGTTCATGGGCGGCATCGCAGGCCAGTACTTCAAGCAATTCGGCCTCACCATCGCGGCGGCGGTGTTCATGTCGCTGCTCGTGGCGCGCCTGATCACGCCGCTGCTCGCCGCCTATTTCCTGCGCGACCACGGGCCGGACCATCAGCGCGACGGCGTCGTGATGCGCGGCTACACCCGCCTCGTGGCCTGGTCGGTCCGGCACAAGTTCATCACGCTGGTGCTGGGCATCGCGTGCTTCGCCGCCTCGATCGCCTCCACGGGCCTGCTACCGGCGGGCTTCCTGCCGGCCGAGGACCAGGCGCGGACGCTGTTCGTCCTCGAACTGCCGCCGGGCGCCCGGCTCCCGGACACGGTCCAAGTCACCGACCGGATCGAGGCGAAGATCCGCGCTCTTCCTGAAGTGAAGAGCGTGTTCGTGGACGGGGGCCGCCAGCTGCCGGCCAAGAAGGAGGTGCGGCTGGCGAGCCTCACCATCAACCTCACCCCGAAGAACACCCGCCACCGGACGCAGAAGCAGGTCGATGCCGAGGTCGCGGCGATCCTGCGCGAGGAGCCGGATCTGCGCTTCTGGGCCCTGCGCGAGAATGGGCAGCGCGACCTCGCGCTGATCATCGCGGGCCCCGACAAGGCGGTGGTCGCGGAGGTCGCCGCCAACCTCCAGCGCGAGGCCCAGCGGGTGCCCTTCCTCGTCAACGTCATGTCGACGGCGCCGCTGGACCGGACCGAGGTCCGGATCCGCCCGAAGCCCGGGGTGGCGGCCGATCTCGGCGTCAGCACCGACACCATCGCGGAGACCGTGCGGGTCGGCACGATCGGCGACATCGGCATGAACCTCGCCAAGTTCAACGCGACCGACCGGCAGGTGCCGATCCGGGTTCAGCTGCCCGAGAGCCTCCGCGGCCGGCTTTCCGAACTCGAGACCCTGAAGGTGCCGGTCAAGGGCGGCGCCGCCGTCCCGCTCGCCACCGTGGCCGATATCAGCCTCGGCCAGGGCCCCACCGGCATCGACCGCTACGACCGCGCGGTGCGCGTCGCCCTGGAGGGCGACATGCAGGGCACCGACGCGCTGGCCGAGCTGATCACCCAGGTGATGAACCTGCCCACCGCCAAGTCCCTGCCGCCCGGGGTCACGATCAGCCAGACCGGCGACGCCGAGGTGATGGGCGAGGTGTTCGAGGGCTTCGCGCTCGCCATGGGCGCCGGCCTGATGATGGTGTTCGGCGTGCTGATTTTGCTGTTCGGCAACTTCCTGCAGCCGATGACCATCCTGTTCTCGCTGCCGCTCTCCATCGGCGGCGCGATCCTGGCGCTGCTGATCTGCCACATGCCGATCTCGATGCCGGTGGTGATCGGCATCCTGATGCTGATGGGCGTGGTGACCAAGAACGCGATCATGCTGGTCGACTTCGCCGTCGAGCAGATCCGCGCGGGCGTCGACCGCAACACCGCCATCGTGGATGCCGGCCGCAAGCGCGCACGGCCGATCGTGATGACCACCATCGCCATGGCGGCCGGCATGGTGCCCTCCGCGATGGCGCTGGGCATCGGCGGCGAGTTCCGCTCCCCCATGGCGGTGGCGGTGATCGGCGGCCTGATCGTGTCGACGGTGCTGTCGCTGGTCTTCGTGCCGGCGATCTTCGTGCTGATGGACGACCTCTCGCACCTGCTCAAGCGCCTGTTCGGCCGCTTCGTGGGCGCGCGGGACGAGCCGGAGGACGAGCCGGGCTACGGCGATCCCCTCCAGGCGGCCAATGACGGCCGGCACCCGCCCCGCATCGCCGCGGAATAGCCGCGGCGCGCGCATTGCGCGCCGTGCCGCGATGGGCTGTGACTCGGCATCGTCGAATCAACGGGGAAGCGAGACGCGATGTCGGGTGGTCACGGGGCGATCGAAGGCTCGAACAAGCGCGTCGCGCTGCTGATCTCGATCCTGGCTCTGTTCCTCGCCTTCAGCGAGACGCTCGGCAAGGCAGCCCAGACGGAATCCATCGGCTCCAATGTCGAGGCCGCCAATCAATGGGCCTATTTCCAGGCCCGCACGATCCGCGCGACGGTGCTCAAGACCGCCGACGAGGCCCTGGCCCTGGTGCCCCCGGGGTCGAACCAGGACGCCCTCGCGGCCAAGCGCGCCGAATGGGCCAAGACCCTGGCGCGCTGGGAATCGGAACCCGCCACCGGCGAGGGCCGCAAGGAACTGACCGCCAAGGCCAAGGCCTCCGAGGAGCGGCGCGATCTGGCGCTGCTGCGCTACCACCATTACGAGCTGGCCTCGGCGGCCTTCCAGATCGGCATCGTGCTGGCCTCGGCCGAGGTGATCACCGGCATCGCCGTCCTGGTCTTCGCCGGCGGTTTCCTGGGACTCGCCGGGGCGGCTCTGCTCGGCTTGGGCTATCTCGCCCCGCACGCGCTGCCGTTTTTCCACTGACCGGGCGCGCGCCGCTGAATTCGGCGGCTGCACGGTGTGGCACAACTCTGTTCGGGTAATGGTTTCAGGGGACCCAATGCCGGATCGGTCGATGAAGCAGGGGCAGCTGACGCGGATCGCCAGCGCGATCTTCCTGCACACGGAGCACGCGATCTACGCGGCCCTCGGGCTCCTGCTCGCCGTCACCGCCCTCGTGGCGCTGATCGATGCCGTTGGGCTGACCTGGCAGGCCCTGCGGGCCCTCGGAGGTGCCGAGCAGATCCTCGAGGTGATCGACCGGCTGCTGTTCCTGCTGATGCTGATCGAGATCCTGCACACCGTGCGGGTCTCGATGCGGTCGGGGACGCTGACCTGCGAGCCGTTCCTGATCGTCGGGCTGATCGCCTCGATCCGGCGGGTCCTGGTGATCACGCTCCAATCCTCGGAGATCACGCACGCCAAGGATTGGTCCCCGGAGAAGCAGGCGCTGTTCCAGGCCTCGATGATCGAGCTCGGCGTGCTGGCCGGACTGATCGTCACGATGGTCTTCGCGATCTTCCTGCTCCACCGCGCCCGCGAAGACGGGAGACCCGCGGGTGAGGAATCCGCCGGTGACGAACATTGACGTGACCTTGGCTTCGCGGGCCTGAGGACCTGCCAGGCAGGGGCACGCGGGCTAGGCTCGGATCCAAGAGCCTCGCCGCACGCGACACCTTGGCGATCGCGCGGACGCCGAAGGCCGCCGGGTTTCCGGACGCGCAGGCCGACGCAGTGACCGGCACGCTGTGTGCCGCGCGGGACGCGGTTTTGGCAGGCATGGCGTCGCAGGCGGATCTCAGGATCGCGATTGCCGATCTGAATGACGCGATCCTGAACCGGCTCGTCGTCGCGGCGATGGGTTTTCAGGCGATCGTGATCCGCGGCACCGTCTCTGCGTTGACCAAGACCCCACGCTGAAGGTCAGCCCGGGCGCACGATCTCGGCCGAGCGGTGTTCGAGACGGGTACCCTGATGTCCCCCCGCGATCCGGAAGGGGCCGTGCCAGCGGGGCGCGAAGGAGGAAGCCACCGATGGGAGATCGCGGTCCGATGGGGTTTGGTCCGCCCCCGCCGCTTGTTCAGTTCAACCGCAGGATGGCGGCGTTCAGCAGAGTCGCGAAGGCGACCCAGGCCGCGTAGGGCACCAGCAGCCAGGCTGCGAGGCGGTCGAACCGCCAGGTCAGCCGGATCGTCCACAGCACCATCACCAGCATCATCGCCACCACGATCAGCCCGGCCCCGATCGCGTGGGCGGTGAAGAAGACCGGCGTCCAGGCGGCATTCAGGGCGATCTGGACGAGGAAGGCGGCGAGCGCGAGCCACCAACCCTCGCGGCTCGGTCCGGTGCGCGGCTGCGCGCCGAGCAATCGCCACAGCGCGACGGCGATCATCGTGTAGAGGATCGTCCAAGCGACCGGAAAGACCCAGTCGGGCGGGTTGAAGACCGGTTTGTTCAGGCCCGCGTACCAGCCCGGGATCTCCGCCTGGGTCGCCATCGACCCGACCATCGCGGTGGCCACCACCGGCAATATCGCGGCGGCGAGCCGGATCCAGCGCGGAAGGGCGGGACCTCCGGCGACGTGTGTGGCGGCGGTCATGTCGTCCGTCTCCGGTGGCGCGGGTTGCCGAGCCCCCCTGCGCCGTGGCACGCGCCCGTCTCCATCCGCCGGGAATCGCCAGATGTCACAGCCTAACGCGCCGCAGGGGTTATCGGATACTCGGCGCGACGGAATGTCTGATTTCGCGCCCCGGAGCCTGGCCGCGCAGGCGATGGGCTGGATCGACCCCGAAACCCGGGCGGTGGTGAGGCCGCTCCACCTCTCCACCACCTTCATCCGCGATCCCGACAACGGTTACAGTTCGGGCTACAGCTACGCCCGGCCCGACAACGCCACGGTGCGCGAGACCGAATCGGTCCTGGCGATGCTGGAGAATGCCCGGGCGGGCGCCCTGCTGTTCGGATCCGGGATGGCGGCGGCCACCGCGGTGTTCGGAGCCCTCGAGCCCGGCGACCACGTCGTCGCCGGCACCGTCATGTACTGGGCGCTGAAGCGCTGGCTGCGCGAAGAGGCGCCCCGGCGCGGGCTGACGGTGTCGTTCGTGGAGACCGACGACACCGACGCCCTGCGTGCGGCGATCGAACCCGGCCGGACCAAGCTCGTCTGGATCGAGACTCCCGGCAACCCGTTGTGGACGGTGACCGATATCGCCGCCGCCGCGGAGATCGCCCATGCCGCAGGAGCCCGGCTCGCGGTCGATTCCACCGCCGCCTCGCCGGTGCATACGCGTCCCCTCGACCTCGGGGCCGACATCGTGATGCATTCGGCCACCAAGATCCTCAACGGCCATTCCGACGTGGTGGCCGGCGTGCTGGCCGCCGCCGCCGCGGACGCGTTCTGGGAGCGGATCCGCGGCATCCGCGCCGGCAGCGGCGGCATCCTCGGACCCTTCGAAGCCTACCTGCTCATGCGCTCGCTCCGGACGCTGCACCTGCGGGCGGCGGCGCAGGCGGAGGCCGCCCTGCGGCTCGCCCAACGCCTCAGCGGGCACCCGCAGGTGAGCCGGGTCCTCTATCCGGGCTTGCCGGACGATCCCGGACACGCGGTCGCCCGCCGGCAGATGCGGGGCGGCTTCGGCTACATGCTGTCGATCCGGGTCGCGGGCGGGGAGGCCGGGGCCATCGCCACCGCGGCGCGGGTGCGCCTGTGGAAGCGGGCGACTTCGCTCGGGGGCGTCGACAGCCTGATCGAGCACCGGGCCTCGGTGGAGGGTCCGGGCAGCGCCTGCCCGCCGGACCTGCTGCGCCTGTCCACCGGCATCGAGGATACGGACGACCTGTACGGCGACCTCGACAGTGCGCTGCGCGCGGCGCACGCGGCGTTGTAAGCGCGCGCGACGCCGAACCGGATCCTGGCCGCGGCACGGCCGGGACCCCTGACTCGGGCCCGCTCAGAAACCCGTCGGGGCACTCAGACTGGCTGGACGCCGCCTCGGAACGTGCCGGCCTCCTGCGTGCGCCGCCCGGAATGCCGGGACAGCGTCCCGGTCGCCCGCTGAACCCGGACAGGTGCTCCCTGGTGCCGGTGCGCGTCGTACCCTCGACCGTGCGGTCGGCGATCTGCGCCGAGCGGGTCGCCTGATTCACGATCTTCTGCGCGGAGGCCGCCATCTCCTCGGTGGCGCGGTTCCGGCTGCATGGCCCCGCCCACCGCTCCAAGGCCAGCCCGGCGACCGTCGGCAGCTTGCGATTCGTCACGGCTCGGAGACGGTGCCAAAACCGACGCTGGCGCGTTTTGACGGCGAAGCCCATTGCGGGCACCTCTCAACCGCGAGCTCCGAACACCATGAAACCCCTTCCCTCAGCCGTCGCCGCGATCCTGCTCGGCGTCCTGGCCGGCCCCGCCCGCGCCGACACGGTGCCGAACCTCGATGTCGAGCAGACCTGCCGATCCGCGCAGGTCACCAACACATCGATCAGCGACAAGGCCAATTACGACGGTTGCCTGCGCTCCGAGCGTGAGGCCAAGAAGGAGGCCGAGCTTCGTTGGGGCAGCTACAGCCCGGCGGCCAAACGGCAGTGCGAGGACCAATTCAAGGCGGGCGGCTACCCGTCCTACGTCGAGATGGTGACGTGCCTCGAACTCGCCTCCGGCACCGTTCCGACGCAGAGCAGCGACGGGGGCACTGCCGTCGGTGGTCCGGGTTCCCCGCGCGACGTGAAGGTGCAGCGGGAGAACGGTGCCAACCTCACCAAGGAGCCGCCGGCGAGCCAGCGCACGGACCCGATCCAGGTGCTGGAGAACAAGTAGGCTGAGGGCCGGACGGGGTCTTTCCGGCGGCGGGAGCCGGTGACCTATTCTCCCGACGCCGGCGCAAGCGGCCGTGGCGCTGTGCTATGGGCGGACATCTGCCGTCCCGCACGCCGCCAAGACCCGTGAACGCCCTCGCCATCATCGCCCCGATCTTCGGGATCGTCCTGATCGGGTGGGCGGCGGCCCTCGCGGGTCTGCTCTCGGAAAAGGTCAGCGACGGCCTGTCGGAATACGTCTTCGCGGTCGCCGTGCCGGCGCTGATCATCGCCACGCTGACGAAGCCCGGCCTGAGCGGCACCGTGGCTTGGTCCTATTGGGTCTCGTATTTCGGCGGTGCCGGCCTGTCCTGGTTCGTCGGCACGCTGATCGCCCGGCGGCGCGCCGGGATCGGGCGGCGGGGGGCGATCCTGCATGGCTTCGCGGCGAGCCAGTCGAACACCGTGTTCGTCGGCGTGCCGATGATCCTCCAGGCCTACGGTGAGGAGGGCGCCTTTCCGCTGTTCATGCTCCTCGCCGTCCACCTGCCGGTGATGATGGGCAGCGCCACCTTCCTGATCGAATCCGAGTCCGGCCTGCCCGTCCTGGCGCGGATCCGCGGCCTCGCCCTGGTGCTGTTCAAGAACCCGATCTTCGTCGCGCTCCTGATCGGCATGGCCATGCGGAGCTTCGGCCTCGCGCCGGCCGGTATCGTCCAGTCCCTGATCGACGCCTTCGCCGGCACCGCCTCGACCTGCGCGCTGGTGGCGCTCGGCGCCGGCCTGAAGCGCTACCGGGTGTTGTTCGACCTCAAGGGCGCGCTGGTGATCGCCGCCCTGAAGAACCTGCTGCACCCGCTCGCGGTGTGGGTCCTCGCCTTCCACGTCTTCTCGATGCCCGCCGCCTATGCCGGGGTCGCCACGCTGTTCGCGGCCATGCCGGTGGGGATCAACGCCTACCTGCTGGCCGCGCGCTATCGGACCGAGACCGGGATGGTCGCGGCCTCCGTGCTGGTCTCGACCCTGCTGGCGCCAGTCACCACCCTGGCGTGGCTCGCGGTGCTCGGCCGGGCGTGACGGCGGGGCTCGGGCGTCACCGGGTGCGTTGGACGGCACGCCGGACAGGTCTAGGGTAGGCCCAAGCGCGGGCCCGCGAGGCCGGACGCAAACCTTGCGAGGAACCCCATGAACGCTCCGATGCGCCCCCCGGGCAGCGCCTCTCCGTCGGCTCCGGCCTCGGCCCGCTTCGTCTGGGAGGATCCGTTCCTGCTGGACGACCAGCTCACCGAGGACGAGCGGGCGATCCGCGACGTCGCCCAGAGCTTCGCGCAGGAGCAGCTGCTGCCGGGGATCGTCGAGGCCTACGCCACCGAGAAGACCGATCCCGGCCTGTTCCGGACGATGGGCGCGCTCGGCCTTCTCGGCGTGACGCTGCCCGAGGAATACGGCTGTGCCGGCGCCTCCTATGTCGCCTACGGCTTGGTGGCGCGGGCGGTCGAGGCGGTGGATTCCGGCTACCGCTCGATGATGAGCGTGCAATCCTCGCTCGTGATGTACCCGATCCACGCCTACGGCTCGGAGGAGCAGCGGAAAAAGTTCCTGCCGAAGCTCGCCTCGGGGGAATGGATCGGCTGCTTCGGCCTGACCGAGCCCGATGCCGGCTCGGACCCGGCCGGCATGAAGACGCGGGCCGAGAAGATCGACGGCGGCTACCGGATTTCGGGCGCCAAGATGTGGATCTCCAACGCCCCCTTCGCCGACGTGTTCGTGGTCTGGGCGAAGTCCGACGCGCACGAGGGCGCGATCCGCGGTTTCGTGCTGGAGAAGGGCATGCCGGGTCTCTCGGCGCCGACGCTGAAGGGCAAGCTGAGCTTGCGCGCCTCGACCACCGGCGAGATCGTCATGGAGGGGGTCGAGGTCGGCGAGGACGCGCTGCTGCCGAACGTCTCGGGGCTGAAGGGGCCGTTCGGCTGCCTGAACCGGGCGCGCTACGGCATCTCCTGGGGGGCCATGGGCGCGGCGGAGGATTGCTGGCACCGGGCGCGCAGCTACACCCTGGAGCGCAAGCAGTTCGGCCG
>CAXTCV010000147.1:0-9206 GCA_964242725.1 uncultured Methylobacterium sp. | reverse complement strand
TGATCGCCTTCAAGAAGCGCCGCCGCCAGAACTCGCGCCGCAAGCGCGGTCACCGGCAGGACCACACGGTCGTGCGCATCACCGGCATCCAGGCCTGAGGCACGGCCCCGCAGGGCGCGTAGCGGTCCGCGAGGACCCGATCCGCGACCGCACCCCCGCAGATCAGAATTCGGAGTTCATCCCATGGCACATAAAAAGGCAGGCGGCTCGTCCCGCAACGGTCGCGACTCGGCGGGCCGGCGCCTCGGCGTCAAGAAGTTCGGTTCGGAAGCCGTGATTCCCGGCAACATCATCGTGCGTCAGCGCGGCACCAAATGGCATCCCGGCACCAATGTCGGCATGGGCAAGGACCACACGCTGTTCGCGCTGGTCCCGGGCCATGTCCGCTTCGAGACGCGCCGCGGGCGCGACTTCGTAGCGGTAACGCCGCTGGCCGAGGCCGCGGAATAACAGGCGGGCGCCCCGAGTGGCGAAGCTGGCGTCCCGCCCGGTGTCCCACACCGGACCGGAGACGTCGTTGCCGCGCCCCTGACGGGCCGGGTCGGACGGAACACCGGGGAGGATGGGACGCCATCCTCCCCTTCGTCGTCTTGAGACGGTGCCCCGGGCCGGGCGCGCCGTCCTGCGAGGGCACGATGTTCCCCGACCTGACCCGCGATGACGTCTTCCGGATCGAGACGCGCCGGCTGTGGCTGCGCTGGCCGACCGCGAAGGACGCCCCGGCCATCGCAGCGCTCGCCGGCGAGCAGGCCGTGGCCGAGATGACGGCGCATATCCCGCATCCCCTGGGGCGCGAGGCGGTCGACGATTTCCTGGTGCAGGTCCGCGGTGCCAACAACGCCGGGTCGGGCCTGACCCTCGCCCTCGCCCTGCGCGCCGCGCCCGGCCGCCTGATCGGCCTGATCGGGATCACGGGGGACGCGGGCACGCCGCATCTCGGCTACTGGCTCGGCCAGCCCTGGTGGGGAAACGGCCTGATGAGCGAAGCCGCTGGGGCCCTGGTTCACGCCTTCTTCGCCTATGCCGGGGGCGCCTGCCTCACTGCCGGGGCGCCGCCGGCGAACCGCGCCGCGCAGCGCGTGATCGAGAAGACCGGGTTCCGCTGGACCGACCGGCGGTCGACGCCGAGCCCGGCCCGCGGCGGCGCACGGGACCTGGACTGGTTCGCCCTGGACGGCACCGAATGGGCCGCGCGCCAGCGGCTCACCGAGCCCGACTTGATCGACGCGTCCTGAGCGTCCCCGGCGCCCGGCCCGATCGGGCACCCCATATCCATTGCCGGGCGGCCCGCGGGCCGCCCGCAGGCACGAGCGACGAGACGGACCGTGAAATTCCTCGACGAAGCCAAGGTCTATATCCGGTCCGGAGACGGCGGCCCCGGCTGCGTCTCGTTCCGGCGGGAGAAGTTCATCGAGTTCGGCGGCCCGAACGGCGGGGACGGCGGACGCGGCGGCGACGTCTGGGTCGAGTGCGTCGAGGGGCTCAACACCCTGATCGACTACCGCTACCAGCAGCATTTCAAGGCCAAGAAGGGCGAGCACGGGATGGGCTCGAACTGCCACGGCGCCAACGGTGCCGACGCGCGGCTGAAGGTCCCGGCCGGCACGCAGATCTTCGCCGAGGACGGCGAGACCCTGATCGCCGATCTGACCCAGGTGGGCCAGACGATCCGGCTGGCCAAGGGCGGCAACGGCGGCTTCGGCAACGCCTATTTCACGACCTCGACCAACCGCGCCCCGAAGCACGCCAATCCCGGCCTCGAAGGCCAGGAAATGTGGATCTGGCTGCGACTGAAGCTGATCGCCGATGCCGGCCTCGTCGGCCTGCCGAACGCCGGCAAGTCGACCTTCCTGGCGAGCGTCACCGCCGCCAAGCCGAAGATCGCCGATTACCCGTTCACCACCCTGCATCCCGGGCTCGGCGTGGTCCGCTCGGACGGACGCGAATTCGTGCTCGCCGACATTCCCGGCCTGATCGAGGGCGCGCACGAGGGTGTCGGCCTCGGCGACAAGTTCCTGGCCCATGTCGAGCGTTGCCGGGTGCTGCTGCATCTCGTGGACGGCACGACCGAGCATGCCGGAAAGACCTACAAGCTGGTCCGCGGCGAGATCGAGGCCTACGGCAATGGCCTCGCCGAGAAGGCCGAGATCGTGGCGCTCTCGAAGGCCGATGCCCTGGATCCCGAGACCCTGAAGAGCCAGGTGGCCAAGCTGAAGCGCGCCGCCGGCCGCGCGCCCCTGGTCCTGTCCTCTGCGAGCCGGAAGGGCGTGCCGGAGGCGCTCCGGGCGCTCCAGGCCGAGATCGACGCCAGCGCGGCCGCCGACGCGCGGCCGGTGGCGGCGTGGGAGCCGTGATTGGCGGCGCGCGGCCTGCGCGATAAGATTTTCGCGGTTCGATCGGTTACGTGGTGGAATCGATGGCCGAAACGCTGATCGTGGGGAATGACCAGGCCCTGGTCCTGGCCCGAGCACGCGCACAACGACGCGGGGCTTCGATCGACGAAGCGGTTGTCGATTCCCTGCGCCTTTGCGCTCGACAAGACGGGGTCTGGCACGCTCGCATCAAACCTGCTGCCGTCGGAAGATCTGACGCCGGACCAGCAGGCACGCGACAACCGCTTGCTCGCTCGGGCTCACGCATTGGCGCCATTCCGTAAGCCGGGAATGACGTCAGATCACAGCGACAGGTATGATGAGAACGGTCTCCCAACCTGAAGTTTGGATATGATCGTCCTGAACTCATCTGCGATTGTCGCCATTTTTACCCGAGCTCGAAGCCCAGGCATTCAGTCCGATCGTGGCCCAGTACGTCGCGTGTATCGGCGCGCCGACACTTGTCGAGACCCGTATCGTTCTGGAGAGTCGTTACGGCACACACGCTGGTAGAGCTGTTCAGAACTTTCTATCGGACGGGACCACGTCGGTGGTTTCGTTCGATGCAGCGTTGTTTGAAATCGCCAGGTCTGCCTTCTCCAATCACGGGAAGGGCCGCGGCCATCCGGCCCGCCTGAATGTCGGTGACGGCCTTGCTGATGCAGTCGCGAAAGCCCGTTCGCGTCCGCTCCCCTCTAAAGGCAACGATTTCATCCAGACCGATCTGATGCCCGCGTGCAGCCCGGCCGCCTGAACGCGTCGCCCCGGACCCCGGTCCGCCTCGTCGTCCCCCGCATAAAGCTGTTCAAAACCGCGGCCGTCGTCCAAACCGCCCCCATGCCGCCCGTCTGCGAAGAATCATGATCCCCGCCCTCGAAGATTTCCGCCGCGTCGTCATCAAGGTCGGATCGGCCCTTCTGGTCGACCGCGGCGCCGGTCGCCTGCGCCACGCGTGGCTGGCGGCTCTGGCCGAGGATATCGCCGAGTTGCACGGGCGCGGGGTCGACGTGCTGGTCGTGTCCTCCGGCAGCATCGCCCTCGGCCGGACGGTTCTGGGCCTTCCGCCCGGGCCCCTGCGGCTGGAAGAGAGCCAGGGCGCGGCCTCTGTGGGTCAGATCACCCTGGCCCGGCACTGGGCGGAGGCGCTCGGCCATCACGGCATCGTGGCGGGACAGATCCTGGTCACGCCTCAGGACACGGAGGAGCGGCGCCGCTACCTCAACGCCCGGGCGACGGTGCTGAAGCTCCTGGAAATGCGCGCCGTGCCGGTCGTCAACGAGAACGACACGGTGGCGACCTCCGAGATCCGCTACGGCGACAACGACCGCCTCGCCGCCCGGGTCGCCACCATGATCGATGCCGACGTGCTGGTCCTGTTCTCGGACATCGACGGCCTCTACACCGCGCCGCCCCAGAGCGACCCGGAGGCGCGCCACCTCGCCGTGGTCGAGCACATCACCCCGGAGATCGAGGCCATGGCCGGCGGCCCGGCCTCGGAGCTGTCGCGGGGCGGCATGCGCACGAAGGTCGAGGCAGCCAAGATCGCGGCGTCCGGGGGCACCCACCTGATCATCGCGGACGGGCGCGGGAAGAACCCGCTCAAGGCCATCCGAGAGGGCGCGCGCTGCACGTGGTTCCTCTCAGGCTCGACGCCGACCGCCGCCCGGAAGACCTGGATCGCCGGTTCGCTGGAACCGCGGGGGACGCTCACGATCGATCCCGGCGCGGTCAAGGCCCTGCGGAGCGGCGCGAGCCTCCTGCCCGTGGGCGTGCGGGCGATCGAGGGCAGCTTCTCCCGCGGCGACGCCGTGGTGATCCGCGATTCCGAGGGCCGGGTACTCGGGCGCGGCCTCGTCGCCTACGACAGCGCCGAGGCCGCGCTGATCATCGGGCATCCGAGCGCGCGCATCCCGGACCTGCTGAACTATCCGGGCCGCGCCTGGATGGTCCACCGTGACGATTTGGCGATGTCCTGAGGCGCCGACATCGGTCGTGAACCTCTGCGGCTTCGCCACCGCCGAATCCGGTCGCGATCACGCAATCGCTGCCCTTGTCGGCGCGCCGCCCGATATGCGAAGACGGCTCCCCCTTCCCTGTCGGACCGATCGAGCGGCCGTCGCGAACCGAGGACGCCAACGTGCCCGTCCTGAATCTCAGATCGGATTTCGCCGAGGCCGAGTCTCTTCCGGAAATGATGACGGCGATCGGCCGGCGTGCCCGCGCCGCCGCCCGGCGGATGGCGCTCGCGTCAGCCCAGACCAAGGACCTTGCCCTGAAGGCGATCGCCGCCCGCCTGCGGGCGAGCCGGGACGAGATCCTGAGCGAGAACGCCCGCGACGTGGCCGCCGCCCGCACGGCCGGCCAGAGTGCTGCCCTGATCGACCGGCTCACCCTCGATCCCGGGCGCTTGGCCGCGATGGCGGACGCCGTCGAGAAGATCGGATTGCTGGCCGACCCGGTGGGCCGCCAGCTGGCCGCCATCGAGCGGCCGAACGGCCTGCTGATCGAGCGCATCGCGGTGCCGCTCGGCGTGATCGGGGTGATCTTCGAGAGCCGGCCCAACGTCACGGCGGATGCCGGCGCGCTGTGCCTGAAGGCCGGCAACGCCGCGATCCTGCGGGCGGGTTCGGACAGCCACCGCAGCGCCATGGCCATCGCCCGGGCGATGAGCCATGGCCTGGCCGATGCCGGGTTGCCGGCGGATGCGATCCAGCTGGTACCGACCCGCGACCGCACGGCCGTGGGCTTGATGCTCGCCGGCCTCGACGGCTGCGTCGACGTGATCGTGCCCCGGGGCGGGCGCGGCCTCGTCGCCCGCGTCCAGGCGGAGGCGCGGGTGCCGGTCTTCGCCCATCTCGATGGCATCAACCACGTCTACGTCGCCGCCGCGGCCGATCGCGACATGGCCCGCACCGTGCTGCTCAACAGCAAGATGCGCCGGACCAGCGTCTGCGGCGCCGCCGAGACCCTGTTGGTCGACCGCGCCTGCGCGGCGACGCATCTCGCCCCCCTGGTCGGCGCCCTGCTCGATGCCGGCTGCGCCGTCCGCGGCGATGCCGAGACGCGGGTGGTCGATCCCCGGGTGACTGCCGCCGCGGAGCAGGATTGGCACACCGAGTACCTCGACGCGGTCATCGCGGTCCGCGTGGTCGACGGGATCGCCGCGGCGATCGAGCATATCGAGACCTACGGCTCGCACCACACCGACGCGATCATCACCGAGGATGAGGCCGAGGCGGCCCGGTTCCTGGCGGAGGTCGATTCGGCGATCGTGACCCACAACGCCTCCACGCAGTTCGCCGATGGTGCCGAGTTCGGGTTCGGCGCGGAGATCGGGATCGCCACCGGGCGGATGCACGCCCGCGGCCCGGTGGGCGTCGAGCAGCTCACGACCTTCAAGTACCGCGTCCACGGCAGCGGCCAGATCCGTCCGTGACGCCGGCCGACGGTCCGGCGTGCGGCTGAGCTTGCCGCCGAGCACACCCGGCATGCGGATCGGCCTCTACGGCGGATCCTTCAACCCCGCGCATCTCGGCCATCGCCACGTCTCCCTGCTGGCGATGCGGCGGCTGGGTCTGGACCGCGTCTGGTGGCTGGTCAGCCCCGGAAACCCCCTGAAGAGCCGCAGCACGCTCCCGACCGTCGCGGAACGGTGCACCCAGGCGCGCCGGGTCGCGCGGCATCCGCGCATCGCCGTGACCGAGGTCGAGGCGGCCCTCGGCGTCCGCTTCACCGTCCAGACGCTGCGCTTCCTCACGCGTCGCTGCCCCGGCGTCCATTTCGTCTGGATCATGGGCGCTGATTCGCTCGGCACCTTCCACCGCTGGAAGGGCTTCGCCGAAATCGCGCGGCTCGTGCCGATCGCGGTGGTCGACAGGCCCGGCTGGACCATGACGCCGCTGAGCGCCCGTGCCGCCCAACGGCTGGCGCGGGCACGCATCCCCGAGGCCGCAGCCTCCGCGCTCGCGCTGCGCCGGCCGCCAGCCTGGACCTTCCTCCACGGGCCGCGTTCGAGCCTGTCCTCGACGGAGATCCGTAACGGTATGCCCGGACGCGGCGGCGGTCCGGAGACGGCGCGGTTGCAATCGCCGCCCGATACCGCCAATTTCATGGTACCCCGCGAGGGGTGACGCCGCCCGCGGCACCACGAGGAACCAGGACTCTGCCCGAAACCATTCGCACGGAGACGATCCGCACCGCCGTTCTCGCCCAGGACGAGCCCGGCCAGGCGCGCTCGGACGATCTCAAAGCCCTCGCCCTCGACTGCCTCGACGAGATGAAGGCCGAGGAGACGATTTCCATCGACCTCGCCGGGAAGACGTCGCTGGCCGACACGATGATCATCACGTCGGGTCGCTCGCAGCGGCACGTGGGCTCGATCGCCGACAAGATCATCCAGGAGATGAAGAACCGCGGCTTCGGCAACGCCCGGGTCGAGGGCCTGCCCGCCTGCGACTGGGTTCTGATCGACGCCGGCGACGTGCTCGTGCACATCTTCCGTCCGGAGGTGCGCGGCTTCTACAATCTCGAGAAGATGTGGGGCGCCGATCGTCCGGTCGGGCTCGCACTCGGCTAGGCCGGACCGACCGGTTGCGACTCGTCCTCGCGGCGATTGGGCGGCTGAAGGCCGGACCGGAGCGGGATCTCGCGTCACGATATCGCGACCGCGCCGCCCAGCTTGGACGCGGACTCGGCTTCCCGACCTGCGACAGCGTGGAGATTCCGGAATCGCGCGCGCGGCGCGCCCTGGACCGCTGCACCGAGGAGGCCGCGGTGCTGTCGGCCCATCTGCCGCCCGGCGGTGTCCTGGTGGCGTATGACGAGCGCGGCCGCGCCGACATCCCCAGCGAGGCCCTGGCCGAGCGGTTGGCCGGCTGGCGCGATGTCGGGCGACCGGCGCTGACCGTCGTCATCGGCGGCCCGGACGGTCTCGATGCCTCAATTCGGACGAAGGCGGAGCTGATCCTGTCCTTCGGGGCGGCCACCTTGCCCCACGGACTCGTGCGCGTGCTGGCCCTGGAACAGATCTACCGCAGCCTGACCATCCTGGCCGGCCATCCCTATCATCGGGGCGAGGCGGGCTGACCGGCGGTGATCACGGTCAAAGCCCATACCGTCCGGGCGCGAGCCGATGCCCCCATCGGCCCGCCATCGCCCGATCGCGCCTCCCGCCGCGTCCTGCCCGCTTTGGTCCTGTTGGCTGCGGCGTATGGCGCGTGGCCCGCGCATGCCGAGACCCCGGCGCCCCCGGACTCCGATGCGGCGCAGCGGGACGGTGCGGAGCGCGACCGTCGCGCCGAGAACCTCAAGCGCGTGCAGGATGCCCTGGCCGCCAGCAACGGCCAGCGGGCGCAGTTCGAGGCCGAGATCGCCGCCATCGGTACGGACCGGTCCAAGCTCGACTCCGCCCTCCTCGACGCCGGCCGCCAGGCGCAGGCGACCGAGGACCGTCTGAGCCGCCTGGAGGAGCGCCTGAAGGCGATGAGCGAGAGCGAGGCCGCGATCCGGCATTCGCTCCAGGCCCGCCGGGGCGTCGTCACCGAGATCCTGGCCGCGCTCCAGCGGATGGGACGGCGCCCGCCACCGGCGGTGCTCGTGAGCCCGGAGGACGTGCTCGCGGCCATCCGCACCTCGATGCTGCTCGGTGCCGTGGTGCCGGAGCTGCGCGGGGAGGTTGATACCCTGGCCGCCGATCTCGCAGAAATGATCCGCCTGCGCGGCTTGATCGCACAGGACAAGGAGGGCCTCACCAGCGACCTGACCGGTTGGGCGCGGGAGCGCCAACGCCTCGAAGCCCTGGTGGCGGCCCGCCGCGCCCGGCAGGCGGAGGTCGAGAGCGGCCTCACCGCCGAGCGTCGCCGAGCCGCTGAACTCGGTGCCCAGGCAAAGACCCTGAAGGACTTGTTGGACCGGACCGAAGCCGAAGCCGTGGCGGCCAAACGCTCCGCCGAGGAGGCGAAGGCGGCGGCCGAACGCGAGATCCGCGTGACGCAGGAACGATTTGCCGCGGCCGGGTTCCGCGATCCTGCGCGGCTGGCACCGAAAGTGCATTTTGCTGAGGCGCGGGGCGAAGTGCCGCGGCCTGTCAGTGGTCGGCTGGCGCGGGGCTTCAACCAGCCCGACGGCAACGGCGGAACCACTCGGGGCGTGTCCTTCGCGACGCGTCCGAAGGCGGCGGTTTCCTCCCCGGCCGACGGTTGGGTGCAGTTCGCCGGGCCATTCCGGTCCTACGGGCAACTCTTGATCATCAACGCGGGCGACGGCTACTATCTCCTGCTCGCGGGGATGGAACAGATCAGCGTCGAGGTCGGCCAGTTCGTGCTCGCGGGCGAACCGGTCGGCAGCATGGGCGAGAAGGGCCCGGGCCCGACCGGGTCCGACGGCGATCCCACCCTGTACGTCGAGTTCAAGAAGGACGGCGGCTCCATCGATCCGGAGCCGTGGTGGGCGAGAAGCCCGACTAATACGGTACTTGGCGAGAAGGTTCGCGGCTGATGCGCAAGACGTCTCTGATCATGCTCGGCGCCTTCCTGGGTGCCGGCACTTCCATGGTGGCCACCCAGACCGACTTCCTGTCGGGTCCGCGGGCGGTGGCCGCCTCCGCCGAAACCTATCGCCAGCTGAGCCTGTTCGGCGACGTGTTCGAAAAGGTACGGACCGACTACGTCGAGAAGCCGGACGAGTCGAAGATGATCGAGTCGGCCGTCAACGGCATGCTGGCCTCGCTCGACCCGCATTCGAGCTACATGGACGCCAAGGCGTTCCGCGACATGCAGACTACCACCCGCGGCGAGTTCGGCGGGCTGGGCATCGAGGTCACCATGGAGGACGGCC
>CAXTCV010000146.1:0-9274 GCA_964242725.1 uncultured Methylobacterium sp. | reverse complement strand
TCCGCCTCGCCCTCTACCAGCCCGACATCCCCCAGAACACCGGCACGATGCTGCGCATGGCTGCCTGCCTCGGGCTCGCCGTGGAGATCGTGGAGCCCGCGGGCTTCGACGTCTCGGACCGGCACCTGCGCCGCTCCGGCCTCGACTATCTCGACCACGTGGCGATCACCCGGCACCGCGCCTTCGCGGCCTTCGAGGCGTGGCGGGCCGGGGCCGGCATACGGCTCGTGCTCGCCACCACGGCGGGCGACCTGCCCTACACGGACTTCGCCTTCCGCCCGGACGATTGCCTGATGGTCGGGCGCGAATCCGCCGGCGCGCCGGAGGCGGTGCATGCGGCGGCCGACGCCCGGGTGGTGGTGCCGATCCGGCCGGGCCTGCGCTCCCTCAACGTGGCGGTGGCGGCCGCGATGATCGCCGGGGAGGCCCTGCGGCAGACGGCGGGGCTATCGCGGCCGGAAGCGTAGGACACGCCCGGGCGCCCTTCGGGCAGCTCGTGTTCGATTGGTTCAGCGGTCTGGCCGGCACCGCCCGGGCGGAGCCCGCGCGCCGGTGCGGGCCGCGGGCGCCCGACCCGGGAGCGCGGGTCGATCAGGTCTCCTTCGCCGGGGCGCCCTGCACCGCGCTGATCGGGGAGGTCGAGGCGCTCGGCGCGTCGATCTCGGCGGCGGGCGGCTCGTCGCTGTTCAAGGCCGCGTTCGCCGCCGCGGTGCGGATGGCCGCCTCCTCGGCGGCCTCCTCCGCGAGGCGCCGCCGCTCCTCCGCGTAGCCCCCCGCGATGACGAGATCGACCAGCCGCCGGGTCAGCCGGAAGGCCAGCCAGAACAGGGCGAGGCAGACGGCCGTCGCGGCGGCGGCCTTGAGCGGGTCCACGGGACTCCTCCGGAGATCTCCCCTATGTCGGGGCCCTCCTTGAACCGCGGCCGATCGCGTTGCAATTGGACTTCGCGCCGAGATCGGCCCCAGACCATGTCGTGTCGCGCTCCCGTGCCGGACTCTGTGACCCGGTGCGGGAGCCCCCTGATCAGGCGGATCCCTTGCGCGAGACCTTCCACATCGAAGTCCTCGGACCGGAACCCGACGAGGTCCAGACGCGGATCTCCGTACGCGTCGGCAATGTTGCGGGCGCGCAGGAGCGGGCGCTGCGGCTGTTCGCCCGCGCCCGGGTGCCGCAGCGGTCGGGCGAGCCGGCCCAGGCGGTCCGGGTCATCGACGGCGCCGGCCGGGAGGTGTTCTATCGGACGCGCTTCGACGAGGGGGATTGAGGCGTCCGGAGTCCCGCCATGCGCACGACCCTGATCCTGCCGGTCCTCGTCCTCGCGGCCTGCGCGCTGTTCCTGCGCAGCTACACCCTGCCCCCGGCCCCCGACCGGCGGGGCGGCACCACCCTCCTGCTGACCTGGCCGGACCGCCCGGTCTTCGGCAGCCCGCGCGCCGCCTGCCTCGCGGCCCCGGCGGATCAGCCGGTCCTGCCCTGCCTGATCGCCTCGGTCACCCGCGCCCGCGACGACGGGATGGTGCTGGCTCAGCTGCCGTTCTGCGCGACCTGCTACGCCCTGTCGGGCCAGATCGCGGTCATCGGACGGGACGAGACGGCGACGCGGGCGCGGCTGGGAGAGATCGCCCGGTTCGGCTGGTGAGGCGGGCCCGGGCCACGGCCTCGCGGGCCCGCTCCAGCGCCCGGGCCAGCGGGAACAGGGGATCGTGCCCGGCCGCGACCAGGAGATGGGCGATCGGCCGGCGCTCCGTCCAGAAGGTGGAGCCGAGGGCGAAGTCCGGGGGCGCGCAGGAATCGATCCGGTCGATGGCCCACGCGCCGGAAACCACCGCCGCGGTCAGGCGGTGGACGAGCTGGACACCGGGGGCGCCCTCCGTTTCCGCCTCGTCGTGGGCGATCTTCAGGACCCAGGCCTCGGAGCCGGTGACCGGAAGGATCAGGGAGGCGAGCGTCCGGCCGGCCCGGCGCAGGCGGGCGATCCGCACCCCGCCCGCGGCGCCGAGATCGGCCAGGGCGGCGCGCAGGAAGGCGACCTCCTCCGGCCGCTGACCCAGGCCGGTGCCGGCCCGATCCTTCCAGCCGGCCGCTTCGAGGGCGACGTGCTCGTCCAGGGCCCGGTCGAGGTCGGCCGGCGTGTCGACCATCTCCAGCGCCACGGCGCCCTCCGCCTCCAGGCGCGCCTGGGCGCGGCGCAGCTTGCGCCGCCTCTGGCCGGAGAGGTGGCCGAGATAGGCCGCCCGCGCCTCCGGAGTGTGGACGGTCAGGTCGAGCAGGCCGCGGGCATGCGGCCAGTAGGCGGCACGGGCCGCCCCGCGCGCCACCAGAAGCTCCGCCAGGGGCCCGTCGGCGGGGGCGTTCGGCAGGAGAAGCCGTGGCGGCAGGCCCAGCGCCCGCGGCGCGGCGAGGAGACCCGCGAGCGCCGTCTCCGGATCGGCACCGTCGAGGAGCGGCGCGCCGAACGGACAATAGCCGTGGGTCCAGCCCATCAGCAGCGGAAGCGGCAGGCCCCAGCGCCGCCACGACACCCGGAACGGCCAGGCGGCGCGGAACCGCGCGCCCGGCTCCTCCGGGGGCCGGTCGGCGACGATCAGCAGACGCACCCCCGCCCCGAAGGCCCGGCGGGCGGCGAGCGCGTAGCCCGCCTCGTAGAACGGGTTCCGGATGCGGGCGGCGGCGCCCAGCGCCCGCCAGGCCGGGATCCAGGCCGCCCCGGGCTCCAGGGGCCGGATCGCCGCGACGAGGCCCTGCGGGAGTGCGGCTGTGTCCGGCACGGCGACCCCGTCAGGTCGCTAGCCGGTGGCGGATCGCCCCCGCGAAGCCCAGCACGTCGTAGCGCCACGCGGCGGCTCCGGCCCCGGCGGCGAGCAGGACCATGCGCAGCACCTGCCCCGGGGGCAGGAGGCCGCCCGGCATCAGCCCGATCCCGGAATTCACGGCGCCGCAGGCCAGGGCGATCCCGGCGATGCCGGCCATATCGGCCAGCGGCAGCGGCATCGTCGTGCCCTCACGCCGTGCGCCGAACACCAGCACGAGGCAGGCCGCGCTCTGCCCCCCCGCGAAGGCGAGCGCCGCCCCGGGAGCGCCGAAGGTCGGGATCAGGAGGAGCGAGAGCGCCGCCACGGTGGCCAGGGTGGCGAACGCGGCCGCCGCCTCGAGACCGCTGGTCCGGGTGAAGTAGATCACCTGCCCGAAATAATAGGCGCGGAACATCATCAGGATGCTCGCCAGGACCAGCACCGGGGCGAGCTGGCGGGCCTCGGCCCGGTAGTCGGGCCCGAGCAGCACCGTGACCACGAGTTCGTCGAAGCAGAGGAAGAACACGGCGCCGAAGGCCGCGATCAGCGTCATGGCCCGGGCGGCGTCGCTCAGCACCCCCGCGGCCGCTTCCATGCCGCCGATCCGCGCCTCGCGCTTGGCGATCGAGATCAGCGACAGGGCGATCGCCTCGCCGAACACGATGAAGCTCTGCCGGAGGAAGTCGGCCAGCGCCCCGTAGGCGCCGAGCCCCGCCGGCCCCACTGTCTTGGCGATGATCAGCCGGTCGAGGCTCTGGGCCAGGGCCGCGGTCCCGAAGGAGAGCACCAGGGGCCAGCCATAGGCGAACAGGCGCAGGGCCTCGGCCCGGCTGCCGCGGCCGGGCATCATCGGCGCGATGGTGGCGGCGGCCGGGAGCGAGGCGACCGCGTTGGCGATCGCCACCGCGAAGGCGAGGTCGAGCGGATCGGCCGAGCGGTGCAGCGCCAGGCTGCCGAGGCCGAGGATCAGCACCGCCCGGCTCATCACCGAGGCCGCCACCGCCCCGACCCGCAGGCGCGTCCGCGCGATCTCGGTCGCACCCTCGAACAGGGTCGTGCCGCAGGCCAGCGCCAGGATCGCGGCCGCCATCCGGCCCGGAACCAGGCCGAGCCCGGCCGCCAGCACGCTGCCGAGCCCGGCCAGCAGCAGCGTACCGGCCAGGATGCGCACCACGGTGCCGACCTGGGCCGGCTCGCGGGCCTCGTCGTAGAGGGCGAAGAACGCGAATTTCGGCCACTGGCAGGTCGCGCCGTAGAGCACCAGCGCCCAGGACAGGACGTACAGGTAGGTGCCGTAGCTCGCCGCCGGCGCGAGCCGGGTGAACACCGCCACCGAGGCCATGTTCAGGGCCGCGGCGAAGCCGCGCGAACCGACATAGATCAGGCTGTGCCGGGCGATCATGTCTCGGGTCGGGTCCGACGGGCGAGAACCGCTCCCGGGCGGGCCAGCGGATCGATGGATCTCCGCCTGACGCGGACGGCAGAGCGCGACCGGCCCCCCAGGTGCGCGAGCGGGTCGGGGCGGGGGACAGGAACCCTCCGGACCGAGCACGCCATGGCCGCGCCGACAGGGCGTTCCCGTTCGGGAACGACCAGACCCCTCACGTGGCTCTCGGCGCGAGGAGACCTCTCCCGCTCGGGAGAGGGGACACGCGCGTCATCCTGCCGCCGCGCCACCGCAAACGATACGGGAAACCCATTGCCTATGACGAAACGAGGGAGCGCACGCGGATCCTGGCCGAGCGCGGGAACCGGTCTCCCGGAAGGCCCCGTCCGGTCCCCGCGAGACGCGCACCACCCCTGCCCCGCCCTGGCACGGTCCGGTCCCGCGGCGGGACGTATGGCGGGCGCCTGATGCATGACGGCCCGACCTGTGCAGCCGCCATGCCGGGCCATCAGCCCGCTCGCCGGATCAGGGACGTGCCGGTCATCTCGGCCGGCTGGTCGAGGCCCATCAGGGCGAGGAGCGTCGGCGCCACGTCGGCCAGCCGGCCATCGGCCAGGGACACCCCGTCGACGCCCACGAGCGTCACGGGGACCGGGTTGAGGGTGTGGGCGGTGTGCGGCTCGCCGGTCTCGGGATCGCGCATCGTCTCGCAATTGCCGTGGTCGGCGGTGACGAGCAGCGCCCCGCCCTGGGCCGTCACCGCCTCCACCACCCGGCCGAGGCAGGCATCGACGGTCTCCACGGCCTGCACGGCGGCCGCGAGGCTGCCGGTATGGCCGACCATGTCGGGATTGGCGAAGTTCAGGATGATGAGGTCGTAGGCCCCCGAGCCGATCGCCGCCACGGCGCGGTCGGTCAGCTCCGCGGCCGACATCTCCGGCTGGAGGTCGTAGGTCGCGACCTTCGGCGAGGGCACCAGGACCGCGTCCTGACCCGGGAAGGGAGT
This sequence comes from uncultured Methylobacterium sp., assembly GCA_964242725.1. GTDB lineage: Bacteria > Pseudomonadota > Alphaproteobacteria > Rhizobiales > Beijerinckiaceae > Methylobacterium. The sequence continues at coordinate 4,088 of CAXTCV010000146.1, read as the reverse complement.
CTCGAGCCCGCCGTTCATGAAGTAGGTGACGTGGGGGTACTTCTCCGTCTCGGCCATGCGCAGCTGGGTCCGCCCGGCCCGGGCGACCGTCTCGCCGAGCCCATTGGGCAGGTCGAGGGCACCGAACAGGGTCTCGGCCAAGGCGTCGATCTCGATGCTGTACTGGACGATGCCCAGGGCGGCGGCGAACCGGATCGTCCCCGCGCGGGGGAAACCCGCGAAGGCCGGATCGAGGAGGGCCTCCAGGATCTGCCGGGTCCGGTCGGCGCGAAAGTTGAAGCTCAGGAGCCCGTCGCCGTCGCGCATGCCGGCGAAGTCGCCGATGATCGCGGGCCGCATGAACTCGTCCGAGACGTCCGCCGCGTAGGCCGCGGCCACCGCCTGGCCCGCCCGCGCGAACCGGGTCCCGCGCCCGGCGGTGAGGGCATCGTAGGCGATCTGGACCCGTTCCCAGCGCCGGTCGCGGTCCATTCCGAAATAGCGGCCGCACAGGGTGGCGATGCGCGCGCCCGGCGGCAGGGCGGTCTCCACCGCGGCGATGCAGGCGGCCGCGGAGCGGGGCGGCATGTCGCGCCCGTCCGTGAATCCGTGGAGCCGGACCGGCACGCCCGCCGCGACCAGCAGGCGGGCCAGCGCCACCGCGTGGTCCTGATGGGCGTGGACGCCGCCCGGGGACAGGAGACCGACGAGGTGGCAGGTCCCGCCGGAGGCGCGCAGGCGCTCGATGAACCGGCCCAGGGCCGGGTTCGCGGCCAGCGAGCCGTCCGCGACGGCGGTGTCGATGCGCGGCAGGTCCTGCAGGACCACCCGGCCGGCGCCGATATTGAGATGGCCGACCTCGGAATTGCCCATCTGCCCCTCGGGCAGGCCGACATCGGCCCCGAAGGTCCGCAGCCGCGCCCCGGGGCGCTCCCGCATCAGCCCGTCGAAGACCGGCGTCCTGGCCTGGCCGACGGCGTTGTCGGCGATCTCCTCCCGGAGGCCCCATCCGTCGAGGATCACGAGCATCACGGGGCGCGGGGTGCTGTCGGGCACGGTCACGACTCTCCTGGGCTTTCGGCGCGCGGCCGGGTCCTGCGGGCCGCGCGAGGCCGGACCCATGCGCGTGTCGATAATCGGCTTGCCCGCGCGAGACCACAGCCGCGGAGGCGGATCCGGTCACGGCCATGCGAAAGCGTCCCGATTCTGACAGCGCCGACTACGCATCGACGGGACCGCAGGCGGACCCCGTCCCGTCGGATCCCGGCGACCGTCCGGTTCCCCGGCTCGGATCATCGATGGCGGCGACGACCTGATGACCTCGAAAGCCGGTTCGAGCCCCTGAAGACCGACCCGGAAAACCGTTGCTAGAATACCTTGACTGATTGGCGCGGCTTCCAGGTCGTGCTAGCTTCGATAATGTGCTTGACAGGGATTCACCCGCCGTGTCCTCGCCCGAGATCGTGAGTTCCGAGACGAGCGCGGATCTGGCACTCGATATGGTCGGCCGGGCTTACCTGGCTCTGGCACTTCTCTACGAAACGGCTCATCCCGGTGAATTCGACGACGTTCAGCGAAAGATCCGCGCGTTCGTCGAGGACAATTTCCGCATCGTTCAGGACATGAACCGAGGCGAAACTCTCGCTGTCGGGACCGTCGAGAGCGCATCTCATCTTGTGAACAACATCCTGACCGAAGCCGAGAACAAGATCGCCACGATGATTCGGCCATCCCGGCATATGCGTGGTCAAACAGCGACTTGATGTAAATTATAAACATCGGCAAGTGTTGCAGTCGAGCCATAATCCCTCGATAAATGATCCGCCGCCTCAATGCATCGTGGTAGCAATAGCTCAAAACGTCGACAGTCTTAAAAGAGCGTGTTACCTGGCGGCTGGGCCGCAATAAAACTACAAGCGTGATGATGGACAGCGACGATCGTGAGCGGACCGCACGCAGTGCGGATATCGCGCTGGAGATCCTGGTCCGGGCCTATCATGCTCTCGCGGTCGTCTACGAGCTGTCCAATCCCGGTGCCTACACGGCGCTTCACGGCAAGATGATGCCCTACCTGCGGGACGGCTTCGGCCCCGGAGCAGCGCCGGATTCCGCCGATCCGCACGCCGCCGCGATGGTGTCCTCGGCCTTGGAACGCATCGGCTGCGCGCTGGACGACGTGCGCTCCGACGTGGCGGCGGTCCGGATCCGCTCGGACGAGGGCCTGCGCTAGACCCGTTCCCCATGGCGCCGCCAGACCCCGCGAAGCAGGCGGGAGACAGCCTCGGCGCGGGCGGGCCCGCGCGCCCGGCCCGTCATCCGGCTGTCGCGGCACCCTGCGATGGCCGCCGCACATTGGAGGGGCTCTCATGTCCGCAAGTCGTCGCCAGATCCTTCTCAGCGGAGGCGCCGGCCTGGTCGGGCTGGCCTCGGGCCTCGCGCGCCCCGGCCTGAGCCGCGCCGCCGACCGGCCGGTCCTGACGCACGGGCTGCAATCGGGCGATGTCGGCACCGACTCGGCCATGGTCTGGGCCCGGTCCGACCGGCCCGCCCGGGCGATCATCGAGTGGGCGACCACCGAGCGCTTCTCCGAGATCCGCGGCGGGGTCTTCGCCGACGCGCTGCCCGAGACCGACGGCACGGTGAAGGTGGCGCTCACCGGTCTGCCCGCGGGCCAGGACGTGTTCTACCGGATCCGCCTCCAGGACGTCGCCGCGCCCACGATCGTCGGACCGGCCCAGGTCGGGCGGTTCCGCACCGCGCCGGCGGACCGGCGCTCGGTCTCGTTCTGCTGGTCGGGCGACACGGCGGGCCAGGGCTGGGGCATCGACGAGGCCCGCGGCGGCATGACGATCTATTCCGCCATCCTGAAGAACCGGCCGGACTTCTTCATCCATTCCGGCGACACGATCTACGCCGACGGGCCGATCCAGTCCGAGGTGAAGCTCCCCGATGGCAGCCTGTGGCGCAACCGCGTCACCGAGGACGTGTCGAAGCCCGCCGAGACCCTCGCGGAGTTCCGCGGCCGCCATAAGTACAACCTCACCGACCGGAACGTGCTGGCGATGAACGCCGCCGTGCCGATCCTGGCCCAATGGGACGACCACGAGGTCACCAACAACTGGTGGCCGGGCGAGCCCCTGACCCGGGCCGAGCACCTGAAGAAGAAATACACCGATCCGAACGCGCTCGCCCTGCAGCTGCGCGCGGCGAAGGCGTTCCACGAATACATGCCGATGCGCTTCGAGCCCTCGGAGCCCGGCCGGGTCTATCGCAAGATCGGCTACGGCCCGCTGGTCGACGTGTTCATGCTCGACATGCGCTCCTACCGGGGCCCGAACGGCGAGAACCGCCAGACGGAATACGGCCCCGACGCCTACTTCCTGGGGCCGCAGCAGATGGCGTGGCTGAAGCGGGCGCTGCTCGATTCGCGCGCCACCTGGAAGGTCATCGCCGCCGACATGCCGCTGGGCCTCGTGGTACCCTACGACGTCGACCGCAATTTCGGTTCGGAGGCGGTGGCGCAGGGCGACGGACCGCCCCTCGGGCGCGAATTGGAGATCGCCGACCTGCTGCGCTTCATCAAGAGCGCCGGCATCCGCAACACCGTCTGGCTCACGGCCGACGTGCACTACACGGCGGCGCATTACTACGACCCCAACAAGGCACAGGTCCAGGATTTCGACCCGTTCTGGGAGTTCGTCTCCGGACCGCTGCACGCCGGCACCTTCGGCCCGAACGCCCTCGACGACACGTTCGGCCCGCAGCTGCGCTTCGTGAAGGCGCCCGACAAGGGGCAGGTGAACCTGTCGCCGGCCGCCGGCTATCAGTTCTTCGGCCACGTGGCGGTCGACGGCGCCACCGAGCAGATGACCGTGACGCTGAAGGACGCGGCCGACACCGACCTCTGGCACGTCACCCTGGATCCCGCGAAGGCGTGACGGCGCCCCGCGCAAGGCGCGATCAGAAGAAGATCGGCCGCGCGCTGGCGGAGATCTCGCCGAGCACCGTGCCGGTGGCCGGCTCGACCTCCTTGAGCACCACGTCGTAGCCCCAGAGGTCGGCGAGGTGCTGGAGCACGCGCTTGGCGTCGTCCTTCTGCAGGGTGATCT
>CAXTCV010000145.1:0-9446 GCA_964242725.1 uncultured Methylobacterium sp. | reverse complement strand
GGTCGTAGAGGGTCAGGCCGGTGAACTGATAGCCGCCGGCGCCCCGGTCCGGCTGCCCGGTGGTGAGCGGCAGGTCGGTCATCGAGATGCCGTAGGTCAGGCTGCCAGCGGGGCTCGCGGCACGAGCCCTGCCGCCCAAGGCGGCCAGCGCGGCGCCTCCAGCCATCAGCGTTCGGCGGGTCGGGAAAACGCTATCCATTTCGGGAACGCAGCTCCAATGCGCGGTTGCGACCTGGACCAGCCAAGCCAAATCTCGATCCGGTTACTATGAAGCAGTTCTAATTATTTAGAAGATAAAAATTTGACTTTTGCGCCGTTGTTTTGTGCAAATGGGCAGAAAGGATAGACGATTTTAGATGATACGGCGAAGCGATTTCATCGAACACAGGCGCCGTGCGCCGAAGACGGCGGAGGCGACCGACTGCCGGTGCGGGCTGCACGCGTAGCACCCGTTCCTTTGCCGAGAGTGCCGAATGACGCGCGCAGGTCGACTTTGGATCACACGTCGAGCGTGGTGTCTCGCTCCCACGCGGTGAAATGGGCGCAGTAGCTGTCCCACTCACCCCGTTTCAGCTTGAGATAGGCGGCCGAGAAGGCGCCCCCCAGATTCGCCCGCAGGGCCTCGTCGGCCTCGAAGGCGCGCAGGGCGTCGAGCAAGTTGAGCGGCAGGCGCGGGGCGCCGGTGACCGTGTGGCCATCGCGGTACATGTCGACATCGCTGTGCGGCCCGGGATCGGCCGCATCCGCCAGGCCGTCGAGGCCCGCGGCCAGGATCGCCGCCTGGAGCAGGTAGGGATTGACCGCGCCGTCGGGCAGGCGCAGCTCGAACCGGCCCGGTCCGGGCACCCGCACCATGTGAGTGCGGTTGTTGCCGGTCCAGGTCACGGCGTTAGGCGCCCAGGTCGCCCCCGAGATCGTGCGGGGCGCGTTGATGCGCTTGTAGGAATTGACCGTCGGGTTGGTGATCGCGGCGAGCGCGGGCGCGTGCCGCATGATCCCGCCGAGGAAGTGCCGGCCCCGGGCCGACAGGCCGAAGGGCATCTCCGGATCCGCGAAGGCGTTCTCGGTCCCGGCCGTGTTCCACACCGAGACGTGGCAGTGGCAGCCGTTGCCGGTCAGCCCCGGGAATGGCTTCGGCATGAAGGTCGCCCGCAGGCCGTGCCGCTCGGCCACCGACTTGACCATGAACTTGAAGAAGGCGTGCTTGTCGGCGGTGGCGAGCGCGTCGTCGTATTCCCAGTTCATCTCGAACTGGCCGTTCGCGTCCTCGTGGTCGTTCTGGTAGGGCTTCCAGCCTAGCGCCAGCATGTGGTCGCAGATCTCGGCGATCACGTCGTAGCGGCGCATCAGCGCCTGCTGGTCGTAGCAGGACTTCTCCGCCCGGTCGTGGTGATCGGCGATCGCCGTCCCGTCCGGCGCCAGCAGGAAGAACTCCGCCTCGACGCCGGTCTTGACCCGCAGCCCCGCGGCGGCAGCCCGGGCCACGAGCCGCTTCAGCACGACCCGGGGCGCCTGATCGACGGGCGCCTCCGCCATGGTGCAGTCGGCCGCCACCCATGCGACGTCCGGCTTCCAGGGCAGGCGGATCACCGAGGCGGCGTCCGGCATGGCAAACAGGTCGGGATGGGCCGGGGTTAGGTCGAGCCAGGTGGCGAAGCCCGCGAAGCCCGCACCGTCGCGCTGCATGTCCCCGATCGCCTGCGCCGGCACCAGCTTGGCGCGCTGGCAGCCGAACAGGTCCGTGTAGGAGATCATGAAGTACTTCACGCCGTGCTCGGCGGCGTAGGCGGAAAGGTCGGTCGTCACGGCGGTCCCCTGAGCGCGCATCGGTGGGAGCCGGCCGCGCCCCACCCGGCGCGGCCGGCGGGGTCGAAGGTCCTAGAAGCCGGCTTTGCCCGGGTACCAGTCGGTGCCGGCGAGCGGCACACGGGCCATGGCGGCGGCCTCGAGGGTCAGCGCCACGAGGTCCTCCGGCTCCAGATTGTGCAGGTGGTTGTGGCCGCAGGCGCGGGCGATCGTCTGCGCCTCCAGAGTCATCACCTTCAGGTAGTTGGCCAGAAGCCTGCCGGCGCGCACCGGATCGAGGCGGGCCATCAACTCGGGATCCTGCGTGGTGATGCCCGCGGGATCGCGGCCCTCGTGCCAGTCGTCGTAGGCGCCCGCGGTGGAGCCGAGCTTGCGGTACTCGTCCTCGTAGGCCGGATCGTTGTCGCCGATGGCGACCAGGGCGGCGGTGCCGATCGAGACCGCGTCCGCCCCCAGCGCGATGGCCTTGGCGACGTCCGCGCCCGAGCGGATGCCGCCCGAGATCACGAGCTGCACGCTCCGGTGCAGGCCGAGATCCTGCAGCGCCTGCACGGCGGGCCGGATGCAGGCCAGCGTCGGCTGGCCGACATGCTCGATGAACACGTCCTGGGTCGCCGCCGTGCCGCCCTGCATGCCGTCGAGGACGACCACGTCGGCCCCGGCCTTGGCGGCCAGCGCGGTGTCGTAGTAGGGCCGCGCGCCGCCGACCTTCACGTAGATCGGCTTCTCCCAGTCGGTGATCTCGCGCAGTTCGCCGATCTTGATCTCCAGGTCGTCCGGGCCGGTCCAGTCCGGGTGGCGGCAGGCGGAGCGCTGGTCGATGCCCTTGGGCAGGTCGCGCATGGCGGCGACCCGGTCGGAGATCTTCTGGCCGAGCAGCATGCCGCCGCCGCCGGGCTTGGCGCCCTGGCCGACCACCACCTCGATCGCGTCGGCGCGCCGGAGGTCCCGGGGGTTCATGCCGTAGCGGGAGGGCAGGTACTGGTAGACCAGGATCTCCGAATGCCCGCGCTCCTCGTCGGTCATGCCGCCGTCGCCGGTGGTGGTGGAGGTGCCGGCGAGACTCGCGCCGCGGCCCAGCGCCTCCTTGGCGTTGGCGGACAGGGAACCGAAGCTCATGCCGGCGATGGTGATCGGGATCTTCAACGCGATCGGCGTCTTAGCAAAGCGCGTGCCGAGGGTGACGCCGGTCCCGCAGGTCTCCCGGTAGCCCTCCAGCGGGTAACGCGACATCGAGGCCCCGAGGAACAGCAGGTCGTCGAGATGCGGCAGCTTGCGCTTCGTGCCGCCGCCGCGGATGTCGTAGATGCCGGTGGCCGCCGCCCGGCGGATCTCCGCCAGCGTGTGGTCGTCGAAGGTCGCCGACTTGCGCGGCGGCATCGGCGGGTTTTGGTAGGTCATGCCCGGTCTCCCGCTCAGTAGGCGTCGGCGTTGTCGATGTCGAAGCTGTAGAGCGTGCGGGCCGAGCCGTAGCGCCGGAACGCGTCCGGCCGGACATCGGTGACCCCGGCCCGGTCCAGCAAGACGGCAAGGTGCTCCAGATGCTCGGGGCGCATCGGCTTCTCGATGCAGTCGGCCCCGAGGCTCGTCACGCGGCCGCGGACGAACAGCTTCGCCTCGTAGAGCGAATCGCCGAGCGCCTCGCCGGCGTCGCCGAGTACCACCAGGGAGCCGGACTGGCCCATGAACGCCGACATGTGGCCGATCGAGCCGTGCACGACGATGTCGATCCCCTTCATGGAGATGCCGCAGCGCGACGCCGCGTTGCCCTTGATGACGAGGAGGCCGCCGCGCCCGGTGGCCCCGGCATATTGCGAGGCGTCGCCCTCGATCACCACGGTGCCGGACATCATGTTCTCGGCGACGCCGGGGCCGGCCGAGCCCTGCACCGTGACGGTGCCGCCGTCGTTCATGCCGGCGCAGTAATAGCCCACGGAGCCGCGCACCGTGACGGAGACGGGCCCGTCGATCCCGACCGCCACCGCGTGCTGGCCCCTGGGATTCAGCACCTCGAAGGCGGTGTCGTTGGCGCCGGCGGCGACGCCGTGGAGGGCCTGGTTCAGGGCGCGCAGGGGCGTCGCCGCCAGATCGAAGACGGGCATGGACGGGTCCGTGGTGAGGGCGGCGGGGCGGCTCAGGCGGCCTGCCGCTGGTCCCAGAAATAGACGGTCGCCGGCTCGGGCTCCCAGACCCGGGCCGTCTCGATCTCCGGCAGGCCGACCAGCGCCCGGTATTCCGAGCCGAAGGCGACGTATCGGTCGGTCTCGGCCAGAATCGCCGGCTTGCAGGCGATCGGGTCGCGCAGCACGCCGAAGCCGGATTTCGTCCCGACCACGAAGGTGAAGAAGCCGTCGAGGTCCTTCAGGGCCCCCGCCAACGCGGCGCCGAGGTCGCGGCCCCGCGCCATCGCGGTGGTGAGATAGGCGGCCGCGACCTCGGAATCGTTCTGGGTCTCGAAGGCCATGCCGTCGCGGGCGAGGCTCCGGCGCAGGTTGTTGTGATTGGACAGCGAGCCGTTGTGGACGAGGCACTGGTCGGCGCCCGTGGAGAACGGGTGCGCGCCCATGGTCGTCACCGCCGATTCCGTCGCCATCCGGGTGTGGCCGATGCCATGGCTGCCCGACATCCCGGCGATGCCGAAGCGTGCGACCACGTCCTTCGGCAGGCCGACCTCCTTGTAGATCTCGACGCTCTCGCCCGCGCCCATGACGCGCAGGTCGGACGAGAGGCCCCTCAGGGCGTCCTGCGTCGCCGCGAGCCGGTCGGTGGCGACCGCGATCACCGCGTGCGAGCTCTTCACGGCGACGCGCGCGGAGCCGCCGGAAACCGCCGCGAGGCGCCGCTCCAGCCCGGCGAAATCCGCCTCGGGCCGGGCCGACTGCACGGTGATCTTCGACAGGCCGGGAACCGGCGGCCCGTAGATCGCCAAGCCCGCCGAATCCGGCCCGCGATCCGTCATAGTGACGAGCATGGCGGCGAGCAGCGAGCCGAGCTGCGGCGTCAGAGCGGGGTCCTTCAGGAACAATCCGACGATGCCGCACATGGCACCACCTCCGTCGCGGGTACGCCCGGAACATAAGCGGCCCGCGCGCGAGAAATCAACCCTCAGGAAATAAGATTTCTCCATGAGAATTGACGGCCGTGGGTCAGCCCGCGCCGCCGGATTGCGGATAGGCGATCACCGAGAGGTAGCGGGCGGGCAGCACGCGCAGTTCCGACGGCCCGTGCGGGGCGTCGGCGTCGAAGAACAGGCTGTCGCCCGGCTGCAGTTGGAAGTGCCTGTCCCCGTGCCGGTACAGGACCTCGCCCTCCAGCATGTAGAGGAACTCCATGCCCGCGTGCTGGAAGGTCGGGAACACGTCCGAATCGGTGGTGAGCGTGATCAGGTACGGCTCGACCATCACCCCGCTGGTGTTCTCGTGGATGTGCCCGAGCAGGTTGTACTGGTGTCCCGCCCGGGTGCCGCGCCGCTCCAGCTCGACCCCCTCGCCGGCCTTGACGAAGACCGCGTTTCGGACCTCCTCGTAGCCCCGGAAGAAGCCGGTGATCGGCATCCCGAGGGCCTGGGCGAGCAGCTGCAGCGTCGTCAGCGACGGTGAGATGTTGCCGTTCTCGATCTTCGAGAGCATGCCCGGCGACAGGCCCGTGGCCGCGGCAAGGTCGGCGGAGGTGATGCCGAGCTGCTTCCGGCGCTCGCGCACCGCGTGGCCGATCGCTCGTTCGAGGTTGTTCTCGCGCGGCTCGCGGACGGCGTGCGGATCCTGCGACAGGACCGGTTCGCGCGCCCGTCCCGGGGCTTCCCCCGCCGGCCGGTTCGACGAGCCTGACGGCATGGCGGGTTCCCTCCTCGGTAATCGCGGGCTCGGGCCACGCGGGTCCTCGGGCGCCCTGCCGCGGCGTCAGACGCCTGTCAACGGCACGATCTTTGACCCGTCGGAGAAACGCGAGAACCGGAAGGCCTTCGGATCGACGATCGGGCGCGCTCCCGTCACGAGATCGGCGGTCAGGCGGCCGGCCCCCGGCCCGAGACCGAAGCCGTGCCCGGAGAAGCCGGTGGCGATTACGAGGCCGGGGCGTCTCTCCACCGGCGAGATGACTGGCACTGCGTCCGGCGTGACGTCGATCAGCCCCGCCCAGCGCTGGGCAACCTGAGCCCCCGCGAAGACCGGGAAGGCGTCCGCAAGCTGGGCGAGCGCCCGGTCGGCCATGGCGGCGTCCGGCTCCGGATCGAGGATCCGTGTCTTCTCGAAGGGGCTGGGCTCGCCGGGCCGCGGACGCCGTGCCTCGCGCCATTCCTGCACGAACCGGTTGCCGATCCGCGGCCGCAGGGCCGACCATTCCATCTTCAGGGCCGGCAGGAACTGGCGCAGGAAGCGGAAGCTGTCCGGCGTCAGGTCGTAGACGTTCGCCGCAAGGGTCGAGACCGTATAGCCGCCGTCGGCGCGCTTGCGCACGGAGAAATCAGGCCCGCGAACCGTCACGTCTGGGCCGCCCGCGAGGGGCTCGGTGCGCAGGACCGAGTTCAGCACCTTGAGCTGCGGCAAGGTCACGCCGATGCCGCGTAGGAGGAGCCTCGACCACGCCCCCCCCGCCACGACGACCGCGCCCGCCGCGATCCGCCCGCGCTCGGTGATCACACCGCTCACGGCGCCCCCCCGCGTCTCGATGGCGCGCACCGCGCAGCCCGTGAGGATCGTCGCGCCCCGAGCCTGCGCGGCGCGGGCAATGGCTGGCGCGGCCCGCTGCGGCTCGGCGCGCCCGTCCGTCGGCGAGTACAGGGCGCCGTCGAAGGCGAGGTTCATGTCGGGGACGAGGTCGCGCACGGCGTCGTTCCCGATGGCCGAGACGCGCAGCTGCGTGCCCTTCAGGTGATCGAGCCAGGCGAGATTCTTGTCCCGGAAGGCGGTGCTGTGGAACGGCACGACGATACCGCATTGCCGGTAGCCGACGTCGAAGCGCACCCGTTCGGCCAAGCCCTCCCAGATGCGGATCGAGGCCGTCATCAGGTCGATCTCGCGGGGATCGCGGCGGGACAGGCGCACCCAGCCCCAGTTGCGGCTCGACTGCTCCCCGGCGACGATCCCCTTCTCGCAGAGGACCACGGACAAGCCGCGCTCAGCAAGTTCGAGGGCGGTCGAGACGCCGACGATCCCAGCGCCGACCACGACCACGTCTGCGCGCTCGGGTTGTTTCGCGGATGGGCTCACAGGTTCGACGACGGGACCGGGCATCTTCGGGCATCCTCGGGCTGGGCTCAGGGGGCCGTTAGGATGACGGGACTTCCCGCTTGCGCTTGCCGCGCGGAGACGTTTTCCTGTCTCGATGGGACAGCCAGCTGGCGACGCGGCGGGTAGCACGCCAGCGCAGGGGAACGATGGCGTTCAGGAGGTCGGATTCATCCTCCTGCCCGGGTTCGCGCTGCTATCGTTCGCCTCTGCCTGCGAACCCTTCCGGGCGGCGAACCGGCTCGCCGGCCGGCCGCTCTATCGGTTGCGCTGCTTCGGCGAGGCGGCGGCCGGCCGCGTGGTCTCGTCCGTAGGGGCGGAGGTGCCGACCGAGCCGCTTCCGCGGGCGCGCGGGGACCTCCACACCGTCTTCGTCTGCGCGGGCGGCGAGCCGGCCGAGTGGCACCGGCCCGCGATCCACGCCGCGCTGCGGCGTCTGGCCCGACTCGGCGCACGGATCGGCGGCATCTCCGGCGGACCCTACCTGATGGCTGCCGCGGGGCTCCTGGACGGTCGCCCCTTCACCCTCCACTGGGAGCATGCCGCTGCCTTGAAGGAGGCGTTCCCGGACCTGAGCCCCGTGCTCGCACGCTATGTCGCTGCTGGGGACCGGGTGACCTGCGGCGGCGGCATCGCCCCCCTCGACATGGCGCACGCCCTGATCCGTGAGCGCATGGGGCCGGCCTTCGCCGGACGTGTGTCCGACTGGTTCCTCCACACCGCCGTCGGCGCTCCGGCCGACCCGCAGCGCGCCTCGTCGGCCGAGCGCTACGGCGTCCACCATCCGGCCCTGCTGCGCGTGATCGAGACGATGGAGGGGACGGTCGAGGCGCCGCTGAGCCGTCGAGCGATGGCGGCGCTCATCTCCTTGAGCGAGCGCCATCTCGACCGCCTGTTCCGGAACAAGCGCGGTCTGAGCTTTTCGGATCAGTACCGGATGATCCGCCTGACGCATGCCCGCCGCCTGCTGCGCCAGAGCCCATTGGCGATCAGCGAGGTCGCCGCGGCCACCGGCTTCGCGAACGCTGCCCATTTCGCGCGCGCCTATCGAACCCTGTTCGGGCAAAGCCCGTCCGCGGAACGGCGAATTGCTGACGAGCCCTCCCCCGTTGTTCCAGCGTCGCCCGCCCGGTGAGACGCGTGCGTGTTCAGGTAATATCCATGTCGCGCGGGAACGCCTCTGAAGCGGAGCCACCGAGGCCCTCGGAGATGGATCCAACCCGCGTGCCCAGTGCTGTCGCCCCGACTCCACCGCCACCTGCGATTCCTGTGAGCCAACCGCGGCAGGCTTTGATCCGGAGCTCGATCTCGCCGTGGCGCGCCACGTCGGTTCAACTGCCGCGGACAGCTTTCTGGTCGTTCGTCTGCTTCAGGGCACCGGTCGCGATTCTTTGAACGACGACGATGGGCGCGAAGCCGAACGATCGGGTTTGCGTGCATCGGCGATCCGGCATGGCGTAATCTGGCCGAAAGCCGCCCGTCCGGTTTCCGGCAAGCCGTGGCTTGAAGCAGACATGCACGCCGGATCGAGCGTCTACCGGCGTTTGAAAGCCCGACATACTCTCCCGACACAATGTGAGCCGATCTCGCCGATCTTCTATCAATTGAGACGAACTTCGGGACAACGATCGGATTGCCGACTCGTAACCCGATAGGTCGGCTGTCTTGTTCGGGCATGATGGAGCCGTGGCCCGTCTCGGATCGGCGGGTAGGCGTCCGGCGGCTTGATCATGGTCGAGACCTTGTACAGGTCCCACGTTCCCTTCGACTACGTCTGGTTTCCCACCCCAACGCCGTCATCCACGCAGTGATTGCCGTCGTCTCCAGCCAGGCGGTCGTAAGGACTGCACCCAGGTCGGTCTTGAGCTTTTCAGGATGCAGGACCGTCCCGGTGTCAGTTCCCAGACTTCACAGGTGATCGTACGCCCTGAGTTGCGGTCGGCCGCGCGATCCCACCGCGTTGGTACGCTGCTTGCGTACAAACGTTGTATGGAAGTCTGATTCGCATGCAGGCACCTGACACTCCTGACGCCATTGATCGCGTCATCGTGGACGCCATCCTCGCAGGCCGCATCACGGCCGGAACGCGCCTCGGCGAGCAGAGCCTCGCCACCCTGTTCGGCGTCTCTCGGACCATGACCCGCGAGGCGCTGATCCGGCTGGAGGCGCGCGGCATCGTGCAGGTCAGCCCACGCCGGGGCTGGTTCGTGATCAAGCCTTCTTTCGAGGAGGCGCAGGAGGCGTTCCAGGCCCGGCAAGCGATCGAGATGGGCATCCTCATGGCCGTCCAGCGCCTCGGACCCGAGGTCGTGGATAAGCTGCGGGCCCACATCGTCCGGGAGCGGGCGGCCATCGCCGCCGACGACCTGGAGGCGCGCAGCTTCCTGCTCGGCGACTTCCACGTCTGCCTCGTCG
>CAXTCV010000144.1:0-9470 GCA_964242725.1 uncultured Methylobacterium sp. | reverse complement strand
CGACCTTGCCCTCGGCGTAGAGCTGGCGGATCCGCTGCTTCTCCTTGTTGGCGAGGCCCGAGGGCATCGGCCCGGCCGGGATCAGGATCGTCGGCAGATGGCCGAAGCGGAGTGCCCCGATCAGCAGGCCCGGCACGATCTTGTCGCAGATGCCGAGCAGAGCCGCGCCGTCGAACATGCCGTGGCTCAAGCCCACCGCGGTGGAGAGGGCGATGGTGTCGCGGGAGAACAGCGACAGCTCCATGCCGCTCTGGCCCTGGGTCACGCCATCGCACATGGCCGGCGTGCCGCCCGCCACCTGGGCGGTGGCGCCGCGCTCCCGGGCGAACAGCTTGATCTGCTCGGGATAGCGCCCGTAGGGCTGATGGGCCGACAGCATGTCGTTGTAGGCGGTGACGATGCCGATGTTCATCACCGTCCGCTCGTCGCGGATCGCCGCCTTGTCCTCGCCGGAGGCCGCGAAGCCGTGGGCGAGGTTGCCGCAGGCGAGCGTGCCGCGCCGGACCCCCGCCTCGCGCTCGCGGGCGATCAGGTCGAGATAGGCGCGCCGGGTCTCGCGGGAGCGCGCCACGACGCGCTCGGTGACCGCCGCGACCTCGGGATGAAGCTCGGTCATGCTCGTTCCTCCAGGCTCGGTGCAGACGGACCGCCCCCGACGGGGCCGCCACCGGCGCGGCTGCGTCGCGAGCCGATATTTAAAGGGTGCGCCGCGGGATGTAACCCGGCCGGCGCGCAACTGACATGCGCCCTCCCTCCCCCGCAGACGGGAGGGAGGGCGCGGATGCGGATGCTCCTTGATCCCCGCGATACGGATCGAAGGAGGTTCCGCCCTCAATACTCCCAAAAAATCCGCTGCAGCTCCTTGGTGTCGCTGGTCTTGGTCAGCGCCACGGCGGCCAGGATCTTGGCCTTGGCGGGGTTCAGGTCGTGGGCGACGACCCAGTCGTATGTGTCGTCGGGCTGCTCGGCGTTGCGCAGGACGAAGCCGTCCGGCACCCGCGAGGAGCGGATCACGAGGGTGCCCTTCGCGCGGATGTCCTTGAGCTTGTCCACGAGGTAGCCCGGCACCGAGCCGTTGCCGGTTCCCGCGTTGACGATCGCCTTGGCGCCGGCCTGGACCTCCGCGTCGTACACCCCGGGGATCATGTTGCCCGAGCCATAGACGATGCCCACCAGCGGCAGGCTGTCGATCTGGTCGATGTCGAATTCGGAACTCGTGTTGTGGCGCTTCGACAGCGAGCGGTAGAAGTAGGTCTTGCCCTCGACCACCATGCCGAGGGGCCCCCACTGACTGTAGAAGGCGCTCGGCACGACGTTGGTCCGCTTGTTCACGTCGCGACCGGACTGGATGTAGTCGTTCATCGTCACGGTGACGCCCTGGCCCACCGCCTCCTTGCTGGCCGCCACCGCGACGGCGTCGAGGAGGTTGAGGGCGCCGTCCGCCGAGATCGCCGTGGATGGCCGCATCGAGCCGACCACCACGATCGGCTTGTCGCTCTTCACCACGAGGTCGAGGAAGAACGAGGTCTCTTCGAGTGTGTCGGTACCGTGGGTGACGACCACGCCGTCGACGTCATCCTGCTTCAGCAGTTGAGACACGCGCTTGCCGAGCTGGACGAGCTGCGCGTCCGTGAAGCTCTCCGAGGCGATCTGGAAGACCTGCTCGCCGCGGACATTGGCGATCGTGCTCATCTGCGGCACGGCGGCGATCAGCTTGTCCACCGGTACCTTGGCGGCCGTGTAGGTGGCGCTGTTGGCGGCGTCGGCGCCCGCGCCGGCGATCGTGCCGCCGGTGGCGAGGATGACGACGTTGGGCTTCCTCACCGCCGCCGCCGTCCCGGCCTCGGGCATCTCGCGGGCGCGGAGCGGGCTCGCCCCGAATCCACCCGCCAGGGCCAGCGCGAAGACCGCTCCGCACAAGGCAGGCGCCGCACCGCTTCGGCTACAGAACATCGCAGATCCTCGATGATTGGAGGGGATGACGAGTCGGAACTCGGCGCGGGGATGGTAACCGCGCCCCCGCATGAGGCAAGGATCATGCGGGATGCCGGCGCAACGGATCGTTCGAGGGGCCCGGGCGTTACCGAAGTTGGTATCCGTTCGGAGGTAAGCCCCATGCCGCATCTCGCCGGCCTGCTCGAGGAACTCGAGCGGAGCGCGCCCGCGCGGGCCGCCATGTCGATCCTGGAAAAATCCCTCGCCCGCCGCTCGGTCGAGGAGCAGGGCGCCTTCTGGCGCGCGGTCAATCTCTACTACGTCTCGCGCAAGGCCCCGCCCGACGCGACCGTCCCCGCGGCCGTGGTCGCCGCGCTGCCGCGCGAGCCGGCATTCGCCGCACTCCGCTGAGGGCGCGGCAGGGGCTCAAGCGCTTCGAGCTGACGCGCCGGCTGACGGATCGACAGGCCCGCTCCGCATGCGATCAGGCGCCCGCCGGGACCGCCGGCGGTCGATCGGCCCCGCTCACGGGTTCGCTTCCGGCGGCGGTGGCAGCGCGGGTCTCGGGCATCAGCGCGAGGTAGAGGACGAAGCCCAGGCCGGCGATCACCGCGAGCGCCAGGAACGCCGTGGAATAGCCGGCCGAGACGATGATCACCCCCGCGAAGGTCGCGCTGAGCGAGGCGCCGACGCCCTGGGCCGTGGCGACGGCGCCCTGGGCCGCGTTGAAGCGGCCGCCGCCGCGGGTGAGATCGGCCACGACGATCGGGAACAGCGCGCCGTAGACGCCGGCACCGATCCCGTCGAGGAGCTGGACGCCCACGAGCCAGAACGGATTGTCCGACAGGGTGTAGAGCACGCCGCGCAGGGCGAGCACGCCGAAGGCCGCGAGGAAGATCGGCTTGCGGCCGATCACGTCGGCCTTGGCGCCGACGAAGATCGCCACCGGCACCATCACGCATTGCGCGGCGACGATGCAGACGGCGATCAGGGATGTCGCGTGGTCCTTGCCCGAGAGATGGGTGAGCAGCTGGCCCACCGAGGTCAGCATCGCCGCGTTGGCGAGGTGGAAGATCGCGCAGAGCACCGCGAACAGCAGCAGTGCCCGGTTCTGCAGCAGCGTGGCGAGGCCCGAGGGCTTCTCCCGCGTCTGCACCTCGCCCTCGGTCATGCCGCGGGCGAGGTCGTTGTCGATGGCCTCGGCCGGGACCATCAGCATGGCGCCGATCGAGAGGGCCGCGAGGATGCCCATGATCCAGAACACCACCACCGGCCCGAAAAAATAGGCCAGGCCGCCCGCGACCGCGGCCGACACCGCGTTGCCGGCATGGTTGAAGCCCTCGTTGCGGCCGATCCTTTTGGCGAACATCTTCGGGCCGACGACGCCCAGGGTGATCGCGGCCAGGGCCGGCGGGAAGATCGTGCCGGCGACGTGGGCGATCGATTGGGTCGCCGTCACGAGGTAGAAGTTCGCGATGAACGGCAGGATCAGGCAGCTCGCGGTCACCGCGATGGCGCCGGCGATCACGATGGCGCGCTTGTGGTTGGTGGCGTCGATCAGCGCCCCCGCCGGCGTCTGCGCCACGAGGCCGAGGATGCCCGCGATGGTCATCACGAGGCCCGTGGTGGCCTCGTTCCAGCCCTGGTCTGGGCCGCGCACGGCGATCAGGTAGATGGCGAGGTAAGGGCCGAGCCCGTCGCGCACGTCGGCCAGGAAGAAGTTCAGCGCGTCGAGGCCGCGCAATGCGCGCGTGGAGCCGGTCTGGCCCTCCGCAGTCCGGGTCGTCGCACCCGTGGTGATGCCGCTCATCCTGGTCCAGCCCCAGCGCGAAGGACGGCGGCGCCCCGATGGAGCGTCACACGCGGGGCTCGACGCCCCGGCGCAGGATCGGTTCCCTCGCGTCCCCGGCGACGGGGCGGAAGCCGGCGATCGCCTGGGCGATGAAGGCCTTAGCCTCCGTCGGATGGCTCGGAAGCGTCGGCATTTCCGACATCGGATGTCGTATCTCCGGACAGGTCGCCGCCCGGCGCGCCGAGACCGTAGCGCTCGATCTTGGCATAGAGGAGCTGGCGCTGGATCCCCAGACGGCGGGCGGCCCGGGCCCTGTTGCCGTCCGCCTCGC
The DNA here is from genome assembly GCA_964242725.1 of uncultured Methylobacterium sp. Taxonomy (GTDB): domain Bacteria; phylum Pseudomonadota; class Alphaproteobacteria; order Rhizobiales; family Beijerinckiaceae; genus Methylobacterium. Next base: position 5,412 of record CAXTCV010000144.1, on the reverse strand, counting down.
GGAGCGCTGCGGCGATCATGGTCCGTTCCAGCCGGGCGACGGCGCCGGGCAGGTCGCCGGAGAGCCAGTCCGGGGGCAGCGCGTCCCCGGCCCGCCGGTCTGACCGGTCCGATGGCAGGTCGAGGTCGTCGGCGGCGATCACGCCGCCGCGCACGAGCACCGCGGCACGCTCGACCACGTTGCGCAATTCGCGGACGTTGCCGGGCCAATCGTGGGCGAGCAGACCGGAGGCGGCGCCCCGGCTGAGGCGCTTGCCGGAGCGGGCCAGGAAGTGCTCGGCCAGCGGGACGATGTCGGCCAGGCGCTCGCGCAGCGGCGGCAGGATGATCGGCACGACGTTGAGGCGGTAATACAGATCGGCGCGGAACCGGCCCTCGGCGACGAGCGCCGGGAGGTCGCGATGGGTCGCGGCCACGAGGCGGACATCGATCCGTGCCGAGCGGCCGCCGAGCGGCGTCACCACGCAGTCCTGGATGACCCGCAGGATCTTGGCCTGCATGGCCGCCGGCATGTCGCCGATCTCGTCCAGGAACAGCGTGCCGCCCTCGGCCAGATGGAAGGCGCCGGCGCGGTCCACCGCCGCCCCGGCGAAGGCCCCCCGGACATGGCCGAACAGCTCGCTCTCCAGCTGGTCCCCCGGGATCGCCGCGCAATTCACCGGGACGAACGGGCGCGCCCGCCGCCGGGAGAAGGCGTGCAGCGCCCGCGCCACCTCCTCCTTGCCGGTGCCGGTCTCGCCCCGGATCAGCACCGTGGAGGCGGTGTCGGCCACGAGTCCGATCGTCTTCTGGACCCGCCGCATCCCAGCGCTCGATCCGACGAGCCCCGGGTGATCGGCCTGCGCGGCCGGATCGGCCTCCGCCTGCCGGACGATGCGCAGCATCGCGTCCAGGGCGGCGGCGAGGTCCGCGCGGCCGATCGGCTTGGTCAGGTGGTCGTGCGCGCCCAGGCGCATCGCCTCGATGGTGTTGGCCGGGCTCGCGAAGGCGGTCAGCACGGTCACGGGCGGCCGGTCCGGCAGCGCGCAGATCCGCTCCAGCGTCGACAGGCCGTCGAGATCTCCGGGCATGCGCAGATCGAGGAGCACCGCCCCGACCGCGCGGTCGCAGAGCAGCGCCAGAGCCTCCGAGCCGGAGGCCGCCGGCAGGGGCGTGTGTCCGAGATCGGACACGGTCTCGGCGAGCCCCTCGCGCAGGGCCGGGTCGTCGTCGACGATCAGGATGGTCGCCATGGCAGGTCCATCAGGAAGGTGGTCTCCGGCGCGTCCTCGACCAGTCCGACCTCGCCCCGATGGGCAAGGGCGATCTCGCGCACGATCGCGAGGCCGAGCCCGGTCCCGTCCGGACGGCCGGTGACGAAGGGCTCGAACAGGCTGGACCGGATGGCGGGATCGACCCCGACGCCGGTATCGCTGACCCGCAGCCGCAGGCGCACCGCGCCGTCGAGCGTGACGCGCTCGGCGCCGAGGCGCACCCGCCCGCCGGGCGGTGTGTTCTGCAGGGCGTTCAGCAGCAGATTGTCCAGGGCGCGGCCGATCTGCACCCGGTCGATATGGGGCTGATCCCCCTCCGGCAACCCGTCGACTGCGGTCTCGATCCGGACCCCGCCGGAGCCGGCGAGATCCTCGTGCAGGCTCACGCTGTCCGCCAGCAGCGGCCCGACCGCGGTCGGCGTCCGGTTGAGTGCGCGCGCCTGCGTCAGGTTCAGGAGATCGCGCAGCAGCGTGTCGACCCGGGCGATCTGGCCGAGGACCGTCCGGAGGGCGGAGGCGGCCCGATCCGGATCGCCGCTGACCAGGGCATTCTCGGCCTTCAGCCGCATCGCGGCGATCGGGTTGCGGATCTCATGGGCGACGTTCGCCGCGAGCCGGCCGACCGCGGCCAGGCGCTCGGCCGCCACGACCCGCGCCCGGGCCTCCCGGAGCCGGCCGCCCGCCGCGTTGAGGGCGTCCACGAGGCGGTCGAGCTCGCGCTCGCCGGTCCTGTCGAGACGGGGCAGGTCCTCGCCGTCCGGCCGCGGCGCCGCAAGGGCGGCTTCGAGCCGGGCGATCCGGCCGGAGAAGCCGTAGAGGAACCACCCGAGGAAGGCGGCCGAGCCGAGCACCGTGACGGCCAGGAAGCCGAGCCCCGCCAGGAAGCGCGTGTAGGTCGGGCCGTCGTTGACGCGGGCGCGCCCCATGGCCCAGGCGGTCAGCCCCGGCTCGGGCCCATGGAGCGGACAGGCCTGGAGCAGCAGCACCTGCGTGCGGCTGGGCCGGTTCAGCGAGACGGCGTGGTCGACGCGCAGGGCCTGGGCGTTCAGACCCGCGATCGTGTCGCGTTCGGCGGCGGGGAGATCGGTCTTCGGGCCGGTCCCCTCATAGGTCGGATAGGCGTAGGCGATCGGACCGTCCGAGGCGCCCCAGATCCCGCCTTCGATGCCCGGGAGGCGGCCGAGCGCCGCCTCGACCACCCCGACGAGGTCGGCCTCGGCGATCGCACCGCCCCGGACGCGGACCAGGGCGGCGTAACGGTCGATGATCTCGCGGCAGGCCCGTCCGACCGCGATGTCGGCCTGGGCGACCTGGACGCCGGTCGACTGGGCGTAGACGCCGAACATCAGGTAGCCGGTCGTGACGGCGGAGGCCAGCAGCAGGACCCACAGGGCGAGCAGCCGGGTCCGCAAACTGTAGGCCGTCACGACGGCGTTCGGTCGGACACGGCGGGCCTCCTGCGGCGGCGCCGAGGCCGCCCGGTGCCGATCCCTAGCGCATCGTGCCGGATCCAGGAACCGGCACGATGCGCCACCGTCTTGATGCGCGTCGTCCTGTGCCGGACGCCGATGGCCGCCGCGCGCGACGATGCCGGAAGCAGACCTGGTCCGGCAGGGCGACGCCATCCGACTCGGTCCTGACCGCGTGACCTGCCAGCCCGGGTGCCGGGCCTGCCGCGAGCACCCCCGCGTCCTCGTCGGAAGGAGGCGCCGGGTGGCCCGGACGCCGATGCCCGACAGCCGAACGCGCGAGAGCCGGCGACGCGATCCGGCCGTGAACGGAACCCGGCTTCGTCGACGGCGAATCAAATCAAGACCTGTCGACCGGGCATGACATCGAACTGTCTCTCGGTGGGGCTCGCGGAAGAACACGCTCGGTAAAAATCTTGACAAAAGCTGTTGTCATCGAAGACTTTCCTGAGCGAGGCCGCACATCCCCCGTCTCCGGATCGTGCGACGCCTGAACGCCACATCTCGGAGCGCACTGCGCGTGCCCAACCGGAGACAGACGGTGCCACAGACGCTCGTGAACCGGGACGCGCTCGACGAACTCGCGGCCGTGATCGGACCGGACAAGCTCACCCGCATCCTGGACCGTTTCCTCCTGTGCCTCGCCACCGCGTTCGAGGGCACGGAGCGCGGGGCGGACGATTACGGGCGCGAGGCGCACACGCTCGTCTCGATGGCGGGGATGCTGGGCTGCGACGCGTTTTCCCGGGCCTGCCGCGACCTCGAGGAGACCGCCCAGGCGGGCGATGACCTGACGGACCGGCTAGCCGATGTCGGGCACCTGCGCGACCGCACGCTCGCGGCGCTGAAGGGGCTGAGAGCGGTGGTCGAGGCCGATCCCGGTCAGCTCACCGTGACCGCCTCGAGTGGCGCCTCGAAAATCAGGACCGCCCCTTCCGGCGGGTAGCTGAGCAGCGCCGTGCCGCCGAACCCGTGCGCGAGGCTGCGGGCGATCAGGCGGGTGCCGAAACCGCTGCGGGTCGGTGGCGTCACGGGTGGCCCGCCGGTCTCCTCCCAGCGGAAGCGCAGCCGCGGGCCGCCTTCCGCCTCGATCACCTCCCAGGTTATGCCGACCTTGCCGACGGCAACCGAGAGCGCGCCGTACTTGGCCGCGTTGGTCCCGAGCTCGTGCAGCATCAGCGCCAGGGTCAGGCCGTGGCGCGGCCCCAGGGTCAGGTCGGGCCCTCCGACCCGGAAGCGACCGCTCATTCCGTCGTCGTGCAGGGAGACCGCTCCCGCGACCAGACCCGTCAGGGAGGCCCGGGCGAAGGAACCCTGGAGGAGCACGTCGTGCGCCCTGGCGAGCGCCAGCAGGCGCGCCGCCAGGGCCTCGCCCGCCGCCTCGAGCGAGACCGCGTTGCGCATGGTCTGCGCCGCCACGGCCTGGACCATCGCCATGGTGTTCTTCATCCGGTGGGCGAGTTCCTGCATCAGCAGCGTCTGGCGCGCCTCGGCGACCTTCAGCTCGGTGATGTCGCGCGAGACCGCGAGGATGCGCTCGCGGCAGCCCGGCGTGGCGCCGATGGGCGTGACCGCCACGTCCCACCACCGGACGGCGTGGCCCGAATCGAGCTGCGCCTGGAAGCGGCTCAGCCGGCCCGCACGGGCAAGGTCCACGGCGGCGGCCGCGGCCTCACGATCTTCCGGCCGGGTCCACACGTCGATCCAGGGCCGACCGATCGCCTCCGCCTCGTCCGCGACGCCGGACAGGGCCGGGCCGCCCTCGGTGGCGGTGATCAGGCGCCCGTCATGAGCGAGCAGTTCCAGGTAATCGTTGAAGGCCGGCGGCGATGCCGATGGCCGGAACCCCGCGGACGGCCTTCCGACCTCTGGCCCCGAGAACCCCTCGTCCGGTGTCGCGGCCGCGGCATTCTGGGCCCGTTCGAGGATCAGACGGCCGGCCTCGACCCGGCTCGCGGCCTCGACGATGCGGCCAAGGCGCCGGCTGCGCTGCCGCTCCCGGTCGGCCTGCGCGGCCGCCAGGGCCAGCTGGTCACGCAGACGGGCATTCTCCGCTTCGAGGAGATCCAGGCGCCGCTCCGCGCCATCGCCCCACGGCAACACGATGACCGCATCCATCGCCCGCCCCCATCGTTGACCGGCAACGCGCTCGCGCATGGCACCGGCTGGCCATCGATGCGCGGGCGCGGCGACGCGATGTCGGAAGCTGGGATGCACCGGCGGCTTCGACCGCTTCTGGTGCGGGGTCCCGGCCCGCGGCCGAACGAATCGTTGGGTGGGTCACGCTACCACGCCGGGGAGGATTATCAATCCAGACCTGTATTCGCCGCCGGGTGAAAACTTGTCGCGTGGGATGCTTGGTGACGAACTCGGTTACTTGTTGCGCATCAGCAGGACGAGCCAGCCGATTCCCAGCACGAAGATAATCAAGCCGATCGAGACGAAGACCGGTGTGCCGAGGTCGATGAGGCGCGGCGCCAGCTGGGTGGCGAAGGCCGCCACGACCAGGGCGACCGCCACCCGCGCGGCGGCGCGCTCGATGCCGCGGGTGACCTTGTCGAGGCCCTTGATCTCGATCTCGACGGTGACGCGACCCTGCTTGAGCCGCACCAGCATCAGGTGGATCAGGGTCGGCAGCTCCGAGGCCGCCCCGTAGAGGCCGACGCCGAGCGCCTCGGCCTTCTGCTTGAG
>CAXTCV010000143.1:0-9521 GCA_964242725.1 uncultured Methylobacterium sp. | reverse complement strand
CGTCAACAGCCTTGTTCCGCGGCGGGCGCGATTTTTTCCCGCCGCCGCCTCCGGACGCGCTTGGACGGCCTCCCACGCGGCTCATCCCCTATGCGGGAGACGGCGCGCTCAATACCCCTTCTTCACCCGTGCGAGCGCCCGGGTCAGGCCCTGCGCGACACGGGCCCGCTCGTCGGGATCGGCGTCGCGGGCGACAAGGGCCTGGTGGCGGCGCGAGACCAGGGTCAGACGCTGCAGGCCGAACTCGTCGTCCTCGACGGTCTCGATCTTGGTCCAGAGGGGATTGAAGCGCCACTCGCGACGCTCGCCGCGATGGCTGACCCGGGCCAGCAGGATCTCGATCTGGGAGATCATCACCTCCTCGAAGGAGCGGCCGCGGCGGAAGCTGACCTTGAGCGCCGCGTAGATCGCCAGCATGTCGAGGCCGAAGAAGCCGGCCACCGGCCAGAATCCCATCCGCCAGGCCCAGACCGAGACCGTGAGCGAGACCGCGCAGCAGCCTGTCATCACCACCCGGAAGCCGCGCCGGCTCAGGGATTGGTGCGGCCGGATCGTCGCGCTGAAGACCGGCCGGTCGATCGTGTCCGGATCGAGACCGTCGGGATGGACAAAAGGATTGCCGCTCGCCATGCGCTCCATATAACGCGCCGATGCCCGCGAGAAAGCCACCGCGCCCCGTGACGGATCGCGCCGACCGCCGGTCGTCCGGGCGGTCCGGCAGCGTCGCGACAGGCCCAGCGTCCGGCCGTCTCGGCGGTCCGATCGTCCCCGCGGTCACCGCCCACCTGGAGACGGCGCCCGCAGCCGTCGATGCCGAAACTCTGGGCGAGATCTTCCGCCGCTTCCACGAAGCGGAGCCGGAGCCGAAGGGCGAATTGCACCACGTCAACCCGTTCACCCTGCTCGTCGCCGTGGTGCTCTCGGCCCAGGCGACGGATCGGGGCGTCAACCGCGCCACCGGCCCGCTCTTCGCGATCGCCGATACGCCCGAGAAGATGCTCGCGCTCGGCGAGGCCCGCGTCCGCGACTTCATCCGAACCATCGGGTTGTTCAACACCAAGGCGAAGAACGTGGTCGCGCTCTCGCGCATCCTCGTGGAGCAGCATGACGGCGCGGTGCCGGCGAGCCTGGAGGCGCTGCAAATCCTGCCCGGCGTCGGCGCCAAGACCGCCAGCGTCGTGCTGAATATCGCCTTCGGCATCCCGCGGATCGCCGTCGACACCCACATCTTCCGGGTATCGAATCGGATCCCCCTGTTCGTCGGCACGACCACCGACAAGGTCCAGGCCGGGCTCGAGGCGATCGTGCCGGAACCCTACCGCCTGCACGCGCATCACTGGCTGATCCTGCACGGACGCTACACCTGCAAGGCGCGCAAGCCCGAATGCCCGCGCTGCCGCATCGCCGACCTCTGCCGATACCCGTCGAAGACGGTGGCGTGACGGCGCTCGACGGATCGGCTCAGGCCATCCGGTGGCCAGGGAAAAGCCGAGGCTCTTGCGGCGCCCCCGCCTCGCCGGCGGCCCGGACCCGATTGGCGGGCGTCTTCGATGGCCCCCAGCGGCGGGTGCGCGCCACCCAGCGGCGCGCACAACAGTCTCATACCACCGCGCCGTGGCAGGACACGCCCGCCGCCGTGGCCGCGACGACGCGCCCGCACCAATCGGGCGACGGTGCCGGCGGCTTCGGAAGCCGCCTCGGCCCTGTGCGCGTTGCGAACCGGCCGGGGCCAATTCCGCCAACGCGTAAAAGTTGAGTCGTCCGCGCGTGTGGGCGGTCTTCGGACAAACTTACGCTTCCAAAACATCCTTCTCGATCGGCGGCGGACAAAACGTCGTCTGTTTTACGCGTCGACGTTTTTCAGATAATATTTCTCAATTTAGGGCGTCCTTTTATACATCATAGGATCGCTTTCTTGATCATATCTTTAATATTTGTCGATCGCTTAATTCGCTATGTGCTATATTATTACAATATTACTGATAGCAAAAATCAAATCCTTGCTGATTCCATTGCCGTGACGACGAATTTTTTGATCTGACCCTCGGCCCCGTCATCGCTATGATCGAAATCCAGAGCCCACCAAGCTCTTGCTCGTAAAGAAATCCATTCTTTTGATTCATGAAACCTCAAGATGAACGGATCCAGTTCCGGAACGGATGACGGGATCATTGTCGATCGTCTTTTCTGAAACTACAATTCCTGGCTCATCAAATGGATCCGGTCTTTCGCCAAGACCGATAACCACGCCGAAGACATCGCGGCGGAGGTCTTCATACGGCTCCTGTCGATGGGCCGGCTCGCATCGGTCCGCGAACCGCAGGCCATGATGATCACGATCGCCAAACGGATGACGATCGTGATCTTTCGACGGAATCGGCTGCGCAAGGATTACGAGGCCGAACTGGCGCGGGCTCCACTGGGCACCGTCACATCGCCCGAACACCAGCTCATCGTTCTGGAGGCCCTGCGCGAGATCAGCGGGATCCTGGGGTCGATGTCGCCGCGGGCTTGGGCGGCCTTCATGCTCAGCCATATCGAAGACATGACCTACACGGATGACGCCCGGGAGCTCGGCGTGTCAGTGACGATGGTCCGACGCTACACCGCGCCGGGCCTGATGCGCTTCTACCAACACCACCCGGACCGGGGCTGAGACCCCGTGGCGAAGCCCAGATCCTCCGAGAGGGACCGCGCCGCTGCGTGGGTGGCGGGCGCAGCCGGGGCGGTACCGGCACCGTCGGAGGAGACGGTCGCACCGCCGAAGGTCGCGGAGGCGCCGGTCGAGGCGATCGCTCCGGTCCCGCAGCCCAAGGCGAAAGCGAAGCCCGCCGAGGGGAAGCCGGTGACGCGCAAGCCCCCCGAGCGGACGCCGAAGGTCGTGCGCAAGGTCGGGCTCCGCACGGCCAGCGCGCCGCGCTCGGAGCAGCACGCCGCGGCGACCACCGCGGCTGCGGCCGGGGCGGCCAATGCCCTGTCCGCCGCCGATTGGAGGAGCTTGGTCTCGGCCGCCCTCACCCAGAGCAAGCGCTTCCCCTCCGGCGTGGCGCGTGGCGGCAGCCCGACGCTCCGGGTCGCGATCGCCGTCTCGGGTCAGGTCACAGCCGCCGCGGTGATCGCCTCCTCCGGCGCGCCGGAGATCGACGCCGCCGCGCTTCAGACCGTCCACCGGGCCTCGCCCCTGCCGCCACCGCCGGCAGGCCGGCAGACCCTGACTTTCCGGATGAACTTCCGCCCGCGCTGATCGACCCCTGAACCCGGAGCGGCGCGGGCGCAAGGCGAAGAAAATCGCGCAGCCCCGTTTCGGATTCCGGAGCTCGTCGAACAAGCATAGGCGACCGTCGTCGCGGAGGGAGCTGAACACGATGCCGGTATGGATCGCAGCAATCCATCCGTTCCTTCCTCTGGGTGCGGTGCGCCGGTTCCTGAGGATTGTCGTGCTGGCCGTGCCGCTCATCGGTCCGGTCGCGGGATCCGCGACCACCCAGGAGGTCGGTGCAGTTGGTCAGACCGCGCCGGCCGTATCCGCCGGGGAGATCGGAGGGCCGGACATCGCGGCTCCGCCGCCCTCGTCCTCGACAGACGCCCCGTCACGGGCTGCCGCCGCCGCGCCTGCCGGCGCGAAGGACCATGACCTGTCGCCGGTCGGCATGTTCCTCCACGCCGACCCGGTCGTGCAAGGCGTGATGATCCTGCTCGCATGCGCCTCCATGGCGTCCTGGGTGGTGCTGCTGGTCAAGGGGCTCGGCCTCCGGCTCGCCAGGCGGCGCCTGAACGCGGGCCTCGCGGCGATCGGCGTAGCGAGCAGCCTCGCCGAGCGGCGGACGTGGACCGGGCCGTCGGCCGCGTCTTCGGCGACGGCGCGCTGCTGTTCTCAGTCGCGGGGCCACAGATCGGCCCCAGCAGCGCGAGATCCGGCCGGAGCCGGTTATGCTTTCGCGCTCTCGCGCGTCATCCCAGGATAACAGAAAGGGCTGCAACAGCCCGGGTCGTGGGGGCGTGGGATGAACTTGCGGCGTATTGGAACAATTTTTCTTCTCTCGAATTTTCCATTATTATTAACCGAGTCCGCAAGCGTCACCGTTAGTAACTTGGCGCGCTGAGGACGACGCGGTCGACTTCGCCATTGCCTCCGGTGCGCTCGGCGATGTGCTCACGCAGATCGGAACGGCCTCGGGGTCGCCGACCTCGTTTCCGCCGCAGGCGGTCCAGGGCTGGAAGGCCCCGGCGATCCGGGGACGGATGAGCAAGACGGATGCGGCGGCGCGGGCCATCGCGGGCACGCCCCTGCGGATGAGCGTGGGCGCCAACGGCATGGTGATGGTCACGGCCCGCCCCCGCGGCGTCCGGGGGCGCCGCCACCGACATCGCCGACATTGACGTCACCGGCAACGGAATCAGCGCCAACGGCAGCAGCGATCCCCTGGCGAGCGAGGGATCGGGAAGCTACGCCGCCACCGGCGCCAATGGCGCCAGCAAGACGGCCCTGTCGCTCAAGGAGACGCCACAGAGCGTCTCGGTCGTCACCCATCAGCAGTTGCAGGATCAGAAGATCACCACCCTCGACCAGGCCGTCGATGCCGCGCCGGGCCTGATCCGGGAAACCGGCGGCGGCGCCGGCCAGAGCAATCTCAGCAGCGCCTATTATGCCCGCGGCTTGCAGATCGACAGTCTCTCGGTGGACGGCGGCACACCGATCCTGATCGGCAACAGCGGCGAGGCGTTCAAATCCCAGTACATCCCGGTCATCGACCTGTCGCAGTACGACAGCGTGCAGATCCTGCGTGGCTCCGGCGGCCAGTACGGCGGTACCGGATCCCCTGGCGGTACGCTCAGCCTGCAGCGCAGGCGGCCGGTGGACCGGCTGACCGGTTCGATCGATCTATTCTTCGATTCCAATGGGAGCCGCCGGACCGTCGGCGATCTCAACACGTGCGCGACCATGCCGAGACCATTGCGCTCTACCAGGGCGAGAGCGCCGAGCGGACGCACCTGGTGGAGCGCCCGGGTCGCGTCGTCGCCAGGAAGTTGCGCATCGTCCGCTACCAGCTGGTGACCGCCGGGGCGAGAGAGGTCTCGGCGATCGTCTGGCACGCGCTGCCGGCGCTCTGCCTGGCGCCGGTCTTCTTCGCGGGCGGGATGGATTACGGGACCATGACGGCCGGGATCGCGGCGGCGGCCATGATCGTCGGCAGCCTCAGCGTCATCTCGCGCTTCATCCCGAGCCTCGTCCAGGCGGCGCCGACGGTGGTGCGCATCGCGGAGATCCCGGAGGCCTTCGCTGCGCGCGCCGCCCATGCCGGGGCGGGCGGTTCCACGCGCATCACCCTGCGCTACGGGAGAACCGACCGGATCGCGCTCCGCGACGTGTCGGTCCAGACGCCGGCGGGCGAGCGTCATCTCGTCGAGCGGTTCACCCTCAGCCTCGGCGCCGGGGAGCGCCTGCTGATCGTCGGCCGCACGGGGATCGGCAAGAGCTCGCTCCTGCGCGCGATGGCCGGGCTCCGGACCCGGGGACAGGGCACCATCGAGCGGCCCGATCCCGCCACGATGATGTTCCTGCCGCAGCGGCCCTCCATGCCGCTGGGCGACCTGCGGCTGCAGCTCACCTATCCCCGTCAGCGGAGCCTGTCCCTGACCGACGGGGCGCTTCAGGCGATCCTGGAACGGGTGCAGCTCCCGGACCTCGCGGAACAGGCGCGCGGCTTCGCGGCGCGGCGCGATTATGGCCGGATCCTGTCCCTCGGCGAGCAGCAGCGCGTCGCCTTCGCATCCTGGCAAGCCGGCCGCGCTACGTATTCCTCGACGAGGCGACGAGCGCCCTCGATCCGGAGACCGAGCGGCTCCTGTATGGCCAGCTACGCCGCACGGGCGCGACCGTGGTCAGCGTCGCCCACCGGCCCAGCCTGACGGGCTATCACGACACGGTGCTGCGCCTGTCGCCGACCGGCTGGACCGTCGAGCGCCTCGACGCGGCGGAAGAGCCCGTTCAGCTCCGTCCGGCCTGACCTGGAGCCGGGGACGGTCCCGCCGCCGAACGCCGCCCTTGCGCCGCCGCGTCAGCCTGGGGAGACTCGGGCGACCGCCCGGCCCATCCGCGCCCGCGAACCGCATCGACGCGGAGCCGGCACCCCTGCCCCGCGGGCTAACGCGTTGTGCTGGAAGCCCGGTTCGGCTAGTTTGACAGCTGGTCGCCGGGGCTCTCGGGCAGAGGTCGTCCGGCGGCCCGACCTCGCGTCCGGTCGCCGCGCCGCGGATTCCGCCCCATCGTCGCGCAGCAGGAGCCTCGGCCCATGGACTTCCTCAAACCACGGTACACGCCTATGAACCGCCGCCGTCGCATCTACGAGGGCAAGGCGAAGGTCCTCTACGAGGGACCCGAGCCCGGCACGCTCATCCAGCACTTCAAGGATGACGCGACGGCCTTCAACGCGAAGAAGCACGAGGTCATCGACGGCAAGGGCGTGCTGAACAACCGGATCTCGGAATTCGTCTTCCAGCACCTCAACGATATCGGCGTGCCGACGCATTTCATCCGCCGGCTGAACATGCGCGAGCAGCTGATCCGCGAGGTCGAGATCATCCCGCTGGAGGTCGTGGTGCGCAACGTGGCGGCGGGCTCGCTGGCGACCCGGCTGGGCCTGGAGGAAGGGACCCAGCTGCCGCGGTCGATCATCGAGTTCTATTACAAGAACGACGCGCTCAACGACCCGATGGTGTCGGAGGAGCACATCACGGCCTTCGGCTGGGCGACGCCGCAGGAGATCGACGACATCATGGCGCTGGCGATCCGCGTCAACGACTTCCTGTCGGGGCTCTTCCTCGGCGTCGGCATCCGGCTCGTGGACTTCAAGATCGAGACCGGCCGCCTGTGGGAGGGCGACATGATGCGCATCGTCGTCGCCGACGAGATCTCCCCCGATTCGTGCCGGCTCTGGGACATCAAGTCGTCCGACAAGCTCGACAAGGACCGGTTCCGGAAGGATCTGGGCGGCCTGATCGAGGCCTATACCGAGGTCGCCAAGCGGCTCGGGATCATGTCGGAGAACGAGAAGGTCCAGGGCAGCGGGCCTCGGCTCGTCCAGTAGCCGCGTCAGGCGCGCGGTCGGCGCAGGCCGGCAGATCCGCTTTCCGGGAAGCCCGGGCGCAGGCGCGCATGGGTCGAGAGATCCGGATCGAAGCCCGGGTGGTAATGGGGGTCCTGCGCCAGCAGCGGCCCCCATCGCTTTTTCAGGGCCGCGATCTCGCGCTCGTGCCGGGCGCGGGCCTCCGGCGTCCAGCGGCGGCTCGCCGCCTCCCGGTGATGCAGCACCGCCGCCGGCACCAGCAGCGTGCGGTAGCCGGCCGCGCCGAGGCGCAGGCACAGATCCACGTCGTTGAAATCGACGGCGAAGTGTTCGTCATCGAAGCCCCCGACCGACCGGAACTTCGCCGCCTCGACGACAAGGCAGGCGGCGGTGACCGCCGAGACCGCGTGCGTCGCGCGGAGCGCCGCGAGGTAGCCCGGCGCATCACCCGGGAAGTGGCGGTGCCCGTGCGTGACCAGCCCGCCCGTGCCGAGCACGATGCCCCCGTGCTGGATGCGGCCCGCGCCGTCGAGGAGCTTGGCGCCGACGGCGCCGACCTCCGGACGCAGGGCCTCGCGGGCCATGAGCGTCAGCCAGTCGGGCCGGAACGCCTCGACGTCGTTGTTGACGAAGACCAGCAGCGCCCCCCGGGCCCGGGCGGCGGCGGCATTGTTCATGGCGGCGAAGTTGAACGGCCCGGGACAGGGCACGACGTGCCCCCTGCCCTGCCGTTCCAGATCGACGAGGTAGGCCAGGGTCTCCGGGTCGCGGCTGTCGTTGTCGCAGACCAGGATCTCGAGGGACGGCCAGTCGGTGCGGGTCCGCAGGCTGTCCAGGCAGGGGCGGAGCAGGTCGAGGCGGTCGCGGGTCGGCACGATCAGGGTGGCGAGCGGCGGCGGATCGGGGAGCGGGTGCTCCACGCGCAGCAGACCGTCCGCCGCGGCGGCGATGCCGGTTCCGGCGCGGCCGGTCCGCTCGAGATGCGCGTCCACCACGCGATCGTGCCCCCCCCTCCCCTCCCCCGACGCCGGCGCGGTACCGGACGTGCCTCCACGGCGGACCGCCAGGATCTCCGGCAGATGGCCGATCGCCCGCGGACCATACTGCTCGGCGATGCGGAACGCCGCATCGGCCGGGCTGACCGGCGCGGGGCCCGGATCGAGGGCGCCGCGCCGATAGGCCAGGACCGGCCCGAGATAGTCGAGGGCCGCGAGCCGGTCGGCGTCGAAGACCGGCGGCAGCCGCGGCAGGACCGGGCCGCCGGGGCGAACCTGCACGAGCGCGTCGCCGTAGACGGCCCGGAGATCGGGATCGCTCGCGAAGGCCGCGGCGATCCGTGCCGGGGCTTCGGCCACGAGCTCGCCGTCGCCGATCAGGCGGATGTCGTCACCCGGTCCGGCGGGAGCCGGCGGAAAGCGCCCGAGGATCCCCGCCGGAAGGGCGAGCCGGTGGTCGATGCCGACGAGCGCCGCGAGCCTCTGGCGGGCGCGCAGCCGCTTCCCCGTCAGACGCGCCCAGACGATCGCCCCCGCCTCCCGGGGGTGGCTCAGGACCCGGCGCATCGCATCGGCCAGCCCGCGCCGGGATCGGCGCGGCGTCATTCCAGGTCCTCGCCGAAGGTCGTGAGCGACAGGGCCGGATGATAGAACGGATCGTGGCGGATCGCCTCGCGCCAGCGCTCGGAGAACCGCGCGGCCTCCCGCTCGAACCGGGCGCGCTGCGCGCCGACCGAAGGCCCCCGGCTGACCGATTCGAGATGGGCCAGCGTCGCGGCCGGGGTCCAGACCGTCTTCCAGCCGGCGGCGCCGAGCCGCAGGCAGAAATCGACATCGTTGAAGTCGACGGGAAAAGCCTCGGCGTCGAAGCCGCCCACCGCCCAATATTTCTCGCGCGACACCGCCAGGCAGGCCGCCGTCACCGCCGCGACCTCGTGGGCGACGCGCAGGCGCCCGAGATGGCCGGGGGTGTCCCCGGGCCGGCGGCGCAGGATATGGCCCGCCCGTCCGCCGAGGCCGACGACGACGCCGGCATGCTGCAGCGTGCCGTCGCCGTAGAGGAGCTTGGCGCCCACGGCGCCCACCTCGGGCCGGCAGGCCTGGCGGACCATCGCGTCCAGCCAGCCGGGTTCCAGAACCGCCACGTCGTTGTTGAGCAGCACGACCACGGCGCCCGTCGCCAGGGCGACGCCGGCATTGACCATGGCGGCGAAGTTGAACGGTTGCGGGTCGATGCGGATGCGCACCCGCGGATCCCGGCGCAGGACCTCGTAATGGGCCAGCACCGCGGGGTCGGTCGAACCGTTGTCGACGATGATCAGTTCGAGGGGCGCGTAGGCCGTGTCGCGCAGGACGCCCCGGCAGACGCGCGCGATCAGGTCGAGCCGGTCGCGCGACGGGATCACGACGCTGACCGTCGGCGCCGGCTGCGGCAGCGGCCAGTCCAGCCGGACGGCGC
>CAXTCV010000142.1:0-9524 GCA_964242725.1 uncultured Methylobacterium sp. | reverse complement strand
AGCCTGTACGGAGCCCGCATCCTCGTGATCGAGGCGCGCTACTAAGAGACGCTGGCGGACGAGCATCTGGCGGGCGCGCTGGCCGCGATCGCGGCGGCCGGCGCGGAGGCGCGCGTCGTCACCGTGCCAGGCGCCCTGGAGATCCCGGCGACGGCGGCGATCCTGCTGGATACCGAGCCCTACGACGCGGTGGTCGCCCTCGGCTGCGTCATCCGCGGCGAGACCGGGCATTACGACATCGTGGCCGGCGAGAGCGCGCGGGCGCTGATGGATCTCTCCGTCGCGCGCCGCCTGCCGCTGGGCAACGGCATCCTCACCGTCGAGACCGAGGCCCAGGCCCAGGCCCGCGCCCGCGTCGCCGAGATGAACAAGGGGGGCGGCGCGGCCGAGGCGGCGCTCGCGGTCCTCGCCCTCAAGCGGGCGGCCGAAGGCAGGCGCGCGCGATGACGGGAGGCGACATGGACCGGCAGCCCGACACCACGGGACCCGACACGGAGTCCGGTGCGAAGCCGACGGCGATGGGCCTGCGCAGCGGCGCCCGGCTCGCCGTGGTGCAGGCGCTCTACGACATGGACATCTCCGGCAAGGGCGTCCTCGACGCGCTCGCCGAGTTCGAGGCGTTCTGGATCGGCCGGGAGATCGACGGGATCGCCCACCCCCCGGCCGAGCCGATGTTCTTCCGCGACCTCCTGCGCGGCACGGTCGAGGAGCAGCGCGCCATCGACCCGCAGATCGACGCGGCGCTCGCCCAGGGCTGGCCGCTCAGGCGCCTGGAGACCGTGCTGCGGGCGATCCTGCGCGCGGGGGCCTACGAGCTGATGTTCCGGCCCGACGTGCCGGCCCGCGCGGCGATTTCGGAATACGTCGACGTCGCCCACAGCTTCTACACCGCCGACGAGCCGGGCCTCGTCAACGCGGTGCTCGACAAGGTCGCGCGCCAGGTCCGGCCCGCGGAGGTCGCGGCCGACAAGGGCGGGATCGCAAAGATCCTGGCGCCCCGGGCGGTGCTGTCGAAGAAGAAAAAGGCTCCGGATTCAGGGCGGGGCTGAGGCGGTGAGCGGGCCGGAGCGCGCCTCGGAGGAGGGCCTGATCGCCCGCTACTTCGCCCCCCTCGCGGGGCCGGGCGCCGATGGGTTGCGCGACGACGCGGCGATCCTGACGCCGACCCCGGGCCACGATCTCGTGCTCACCGCCGACGCGGTGGTGGCCGGTGTTCACTACTTCCCGGAGGATCCGCCGGATTCCATCGCCCGCAAGGCGTTGGGCGTGAATCTGTCAGATCTTGCGGCGAAGGGCGCCGTGCCGCGGGGCTTCCTGTTGACGCTGGCCTTGCCCGACGACTGGACCGAAGACTGGCTCGCCGATTTTTCCGCTGGGCTCGGAGAGGCCGCGGTCGAATCGGGATGCCCGCTGCTCGGCGGCGACACCGTGCGCTCCGGGGGCGACATGCTGATCGGCGTGAGCGCCTTCGGTGAGGTGCCCTCCGGTGGGATGGTCCGGCGCACCACCGCCCGCATCGGCGACAGCCTCTGAGTCACCGGCACGATCGGCGACGCGGCGCTCGGCCTGCTCCTGCGCCTCGAGCAGGACGCCCCCTGGGCCACGGCCCTCGGCGAGCCCATTCACGCGACCCTCGTCGACCGCTACCTGCACCCGCGCCCGCGCCTCGCCCTGGCGGCGGCCCTGCGCCGCCACGCCTCGGCGGCCATGGACGTGTCGGACGGGCTCGCGGGTGACCTCGTCAAGATGCTGGGCGACGGGCGCGGCGCCCGGATCGAGGCTGCCGCCATCCCCCTGTCCGCCGCCGCCGCCGCCGCCCTCGCGGCCGAACCCGGCCTGATCCAGCCGATCCTGACGGGGGGCGACGACTACGAGATCCTCTGCGCGGTCCCCCCCGAGGCCCTCGACGGCCTCCGCGCCGACGCGGCGGCGGGGGGGGTGCAGCTCACGCTGAACGGCACCATGACCTCAAGCGACGGCCCGCCCGTTTTGCAAATGGGGGACGGCGCCGCGCGCGGGTTCTCGGCTGGCGCGTTCAGCCCCTTCTGAGGGCGCGTTCGGGTGCCCCCGGGCCGGGCGCACCTGGGCCGGGC
The DNA here is from genome assembly GCA_964242725.1 of uncultured Methylobacterium sp. Classification (GTDB taxonomy): domain Bacteria; phylum Pseudomonadota; class Alphaproteobacteria; order Rhizobiales; family Beijerinckiaceae; genus Methylobacterium. Next base: position 7,431 of record CAXTCV010000142.1, on the reverse strand, counting down.
GTCCCTGGACGATGTGCGTCACGCCCTCGGGCTCGCGCCCGATCTGGCGGCGCACCTCGTCCACCAGGCCCGCCGCGACGATCGGCATCCACAGGGCGAGGTCGGCCTGCGCCAGGGCCGCCCGGCCGGTGAACGCCTCCTCAGGCCGGGGCGGGGTCGAGAAGGCCCGCTGCAGGATGCGCAGCAGGTCGCCCTGCGCCGGCACTGGCTGGGCGGCGACCCGCTCGGCGATCAGGAAATGCACGGCGCCGGTCAGCACCTCGATCGTCGCCGCCAGCTTGGCCACTTGGTCGCTGCTCATGTCGCGCCCCATCCGCGTTCTACAACCTGGAATAGAAATGCGCATGGTTAACGTACGGTTAACTCCAGATGCGGCGTTCGATGGCCGGGTATCGGCGGTTGCAATCCGGTCGATCGATCGCGTCGGACGCACGTCACCGCCCGCAACGCGACCGCTGATCCGCCCCGAGTCCGGGATGAGGGATGGCGCAATGCAGCATTCGGGGTGCGCTCAAGCGTAGAAGCGGCGTTTGCGCTCTGCGGCGAAGTTTGGCAATCAAGGCGCAGTTCTGGGAAGGAATGCCCCGAATCCGAGCGCCACGTCCCACGGCCGCCGTCACAGGTCGGTCGAGCTCGGCAATCACAAGCCGACGCCAGGCACCAGAAAATCTAAGGACGGTAGAATGACCGCACTGCTGCTGATCATCGTGGGCGGGCTCTGCGCCGTCGCCTACGGCATCGTCACGATCCTCGACCTGATGCGGCGCGATGCCGGCACCCAGCGCATGCAGGAGATCGCCGCCGCCATCGCGGAGGGCGCGCAGGCCTATCTGAAGCGGCAATACCTCACCATCGGCCTGGTCGGTGTGGTCCTGTTCGTGCTGCTCGCCGTGTTCCTCGGGATCAAGGTCGCGGTGGGCTTCCTGATCGGCGCCGTGCTCTCCGGCGCGGCCGGCTTCATCGGCATGAACGTCTCGGTGCGGGCCAACGTGCGCACCGCCCAGGCCGCCGCGACCTCGCTCGGCGCCGGGCTCGACATGGCGTTCAAGTCCGGGGCGGTGACCGGCATGCTGGTCGCCGGGCTCGCCCTTCTGGGGGTCGCCCTCTACTACCTGTTCCTCACCCGCGGCGCCGGGCTCGACCCGTCGAGCCGCGAGGTGATCGACGCCCTGGTGGCGCTCGGCTTCGGCGCCTCGCTGATCTCGATCTTCGCCCGGCTCGGCGGCGGCATCTTCACCAAGGGCGCCGATGTCGGCGGCGACCTCGTCGGCAAGGTCGAGGCCGGGATCCCGGAGGACGACCCCCGCAACCCGGCCACCATCGCCGACAATGTCGGCGACAATGTCGGCGACTGCGCCGGCATGGCGGCCGACCTGTTCGAGACCTACGCGGTGACCGTCGTGGCCACCATGGTGCTGGCCGCGATCTTCTTCTCCGGCCCCACCGGCAGCGGCCGGGCGGTGCTCGAGCCGATGATGCTCTATCCGCTGGCGATCGGCTCGGCCTGCATCCTCACCTCGATCGCCGGCACCTACGCGGTGCGGCTCGGGGCCAACCAGTCGATCATGGGGGCGCTCTACAAGGGCCTGATCACCGCGGGCGTGCTGTCCGTGGTGGCGATCGCCATCGTCAACCTGACCCTGCTGGGCGGCTTCTCGACGACCTTCACCACCTCGACCGGCGTGACCTTCACGTCGGGCGGCCTGTTCGGCTGCGCGGTGATCGGGCTCGCCATCACGGCGCTGATCGTGGTGATCACCGAGTACTACACCGGCACCAACTTCCGCCCGGTGAAGTCGATCGCGGACGCCTCGGTGACCGGCCACGGCACCAACGTGATCCAGGGCCTGGCGATCTCGCTCGAATCGACCGCGCTCCCGGCCCTCGTGATCGTGGCCGGCATCATCGCGACCCACGCGCTCGCCGGCCTGTTCGGCATCGCCATCGCGGTCACCGCGATGCTGGCGCTCGCCGGCTTCATCGTGGCGCTCGACGCCTTCGGGCCGGTCACCGACAATGCCGGCGGCATCGCCGAGATGGCCGGCCTGCCCGCCGAGGTGCGCAAGTCCACGGACGCCCTGGACGCGGTCGGCAACACCACCAAGGCGGTGACCAAGGGCTACGCGATCGGCTCGGCCGGCCTCGGCGCCCTGGTGCTGTTTGCCGCCTACACGTCGGACCTGAACTACTTCATCGCCAATGCCAGCCCGACGCAGTACCGGTTCTTCCAGGGCGTCAGCGTCGATTTCTCCCTGTCCAACCCCTACGTGGTGGTCGGGCTGCTGCTCGGCGGCCTGATCCCGTTCCTGTTCGCCGGCATCGCCATGACGGCGGTCGGCCGGGCGGCGGCCGCGGTGGTCGAGGAGGTCCGGCGCCAGTTCCGGGAGAAGCCCGGGATCATGCAGGGCACCGACCGGCCGGATTACGGCCGGGCGGTCGACATGCTGACCCGGGCGGCGATCAAGGAGATGATCGTGCCCTCGCTGCTGCCGGTCCTGTCGCCCGTGGTGCTGTTCTTCGTGATCCAGCTGATCGCGGGCAAGAGCCAGGCCTTCGCCACGGTGGGGGCGAGCCTGCTCGGCGTCATCCTCACCGGCCTCTACGTGGCGATCTCGATGACCTCGGGCGGCGGCGCCTGGGACAACGCCAAGAAGTACATCGAGGACGGCCACCACGGGGGCAAGGGCTCCGACGCCCACAAGGCCGCGGTGACCGGCGACACGGTCGGCGATCCCTACAAGGACACGGCGGGCCCCGCGGTGAACCCGGCGATCAAGATCACCAACATCATCGCCCTGCTGCTGCTGGCGGTGCTGGCGCATTATTGACGGGCGGGCCCCGCGCCGGCTCCGCTATCCGGCGCGATGCGCGCGCCGGCACCCGCCCCGGCTCGGCGGTGGCGTTCCTCTCCTGTTCTCGCTACACCGGTCCGATGTCCGAGACCGGCCTGATCGCGCATCCCGATGGCTGCCCCCGCTGCTGGTGGGCGGGTCTCGACCCGCTCTACGTCGCCTATCACGACACCGAATGGGGCGTGCCCGAGCGCGACGGACGGGCGCTCTACGAGAAGCTGATCCTCGACGGCTTCCAGGCCGGCCTGTCCTGGATCACCATCCTGCGCCGCCGCGACGGCTTCCGCGACGCCTTCGCGGGCTTCGATCCGGAGCGGATCGCCCGGTTCACCGGGGACGACGTGGCCCGTCTGATGGGCGACGCCCGCATCATCCGCAACCGCGCCAAGATCGCCGGGACGATCGCGGGAGCCCGGGCCTGGCTGCGGATCGAGGAGAGCGGCCCCGGCTTCGCGCGCTTCCTCTGGGACTTCGTCGACGGCCGCCCGATCCAGGGCGCAGCCCGGAGCCGGGCCGAGATCGCCACCGAGACGCCGGTGTCGCGCGCCCTCGCCAAGGCCCTCAAGGCGGAGGGCTTCGCCTTCTGCGGCCCCACGATCGTGCACGCCTTCATGCAGGCGGTGGGCATGGTCAACGACCATCTCGTCGGCTGCCATCGGCACGGGCCCTGCGCCGCGCTCGGGCGGACGCCGTGAGCCCGGCGCACGACCCGCCGCCCCGGGCCTGGCAGCGGATGCTGTCCGGGCGGCGGCTCGACCTCCTCGATCCCGCGCCCCGGGACATCGAGATCGCCGACATCGCCCACGGTCTCGCCCGGGTCGCCCGCTGGAACGGCCAGACCCGCGGCCCGCACGTGTTCTCGGTGGCCCAGCACAGCCTGCTGGTCGAGGCGGTGGGCCGCCACCTCGCCCCGGGCTGCACCGATCCGGACAGCCTGGAGCTGCTGCTGCACGACGCCCCGGAATACGTGGTCGGCGACATCATCTCCCCGCTGAAGGCCGCGATCGGCGACGCCTATCGCGGCGTCGAACTGCGCCTGCTCGACGCCATGCGCCGCCGCTTCGACCTGCCGGCCCCGGCGCCCGCCCTCGCCCGCTTGGTGAAGCGGGCCGACCGGGTCGCGGCCCATCTGGAGGCGGTGCGGCTCGCCGGTTTCACCCCGGAGGAGGCCGCGCTCCATTTCGGCGGGACGGAAGACCTGCCCGAGGCGATCGTCGCCCTGGCCGAGCCCTGGCCCACCGCCGAGGCGGAGGCGCGGTTCCGCGCGCGGTTCCACACGCTCCGCCCGGGCTGACGGATGTCCGCCCTCGATCCGTCACGATCGCACGGCAGAGGCGCGCCCATCATGTCGACCCTTCATGTCTGCCCGCTCTCGCGCCTGCCCGAGACCGTCGCCGCCACCGGCGCGAGCCACGTGCTCACGCTCATCAATGTCGGGACGCCGCTGGCGCGACCCGCTCTGATCGCGGCCGACAACCACGTGGTGATCGGGGTCAGCGACATCGCGGCCCCGCGGGAGGGCCACGTTTTGCCGGCTGAAGACCATGTCGCCGCGATCCTGGCCTTCGTCCGGGCCTGGCCCCGGGAACAGCCGCTGGTCATCCATTGCTATGCCGGGATCAGCCGCTCGACCGCGGCGGCCTATATCGCGGCCTGCGCGCTGGCGCCGGAGCGCGACGAGGGCGCGATCGCCGAGGCCCTGCGGGCGGCCTCCCCGTCCGCGACGCCCAACCCCCTGTTCGTGGCTGTCGCCGACCGGATGCTCGGCCGGGCCGGCCGCATGGTGGCGGCGATCGAGGGGATCGGCCGCGGCGCGGACGCCTTCGAGGGCGTGCCGTTCTGCCTCTCGCTCCCGTGACGGGTCTCCGGGACAGATCCGGCGGCCGCCCGGCCGGCCCCTGGACGACGGCGGGGCGGCCGTCTCGACCCGGGCGCGGCCGGCAGTGTGGCGGAAACGTCGCCGCGCCGGGCCAAAACGGCTTTCGGTCGCCCTGCCCCCCGGTTGCCTGGGTTGTGGCGGTGGGGGCTGCCGCCGTAGAACCTGTCCAAAGGAAGTATCTGGGATGACCGTGAGCAGACCCGAGGCGGCCCCGGCCGCCGGCGACCTGCCCTTCGAGAAGGCGCTGGAACAGCTCGAGGAGATCGTGCGCCGGCTGGAGCGGGGCGACGTCCCGCTGGACGAGTCGGTGGCGATCTACGAGCGCGGCGAGGTGCTGAAGAAGCACTGCGAGGCGCTCCTGAAGCGGGCCGAGGCGCGGATCCAGCGGATCACCCACGGCTCCGACGGGCGGCCCGAGGGCGTCGCCCCGCTCGATATGTCCTGAGGCTCGGCGGTCCGACCGATCCCGTCCGTTAGAGGTTGATGCCGTGGCGATTACCCCCGAGCAGAGCGCACTTCTCGATCGTGTCCCGAGTCCGGCGGCGCTGCGCCGCCTGCCGGAATCGGATCTTGCGGCGGTGGCGGATGCGGTGCGCGCCGAGATGATCGACGCGGTCTCGGTGACCGGCGGCCATCTCGGCTCGGGGCTCGGCGTGGTCGAGCTCACGGTGGCGCTGCACCACGTGTTCGACACCCCCGACGACCGCATCGTCTGGGATGTCGGCCACCAGTGCTACCCGCACAAGATCCTGACCGAGCGCCGCGACCGCATCCGCACGCTGCGCCAGGGCGGCGGCCTGTCGGGCTTCACCAAGCGGTCCGAGAGCGTCTACGACCCGTTCGGCGCCGCCCATTCCTCGACCTCGATCTCGGCGGCCCTGGGCATGGCGGTCGCCCGCGACCTCGACGCGGCCGCCGCCAAGGCCAAGGGCCGCAGCGTGAAGCGCCGCAACGCCATCGCGGTGATCGGCGACGGCTCGATGTCGGCCGGGATGGCCTACGAGGCCATGAACAATGCCGGCGCCCTGCACTCGCGCCTGATCGTCATCCTCAACGACAACGACATGTCGATCGCCCCGCCGGTGGGCGCGATGTCGGGCTACCTCGCCCGGCTGGCCTCGGGGGGCACGTACCAGTCCCTGCGCGAGACCGCCAAGCAGCTCGGCAAGCTCCTGCCGAAGGCGCTCTACCAGCGCGCGGCCGCGGCGGAAGAGTACGCCCGCTCCCTGGTGGTCGGCGGCGGCACGATGTTCGAGGAGATGGGTTTCCACTATGTCGGCCCGGTCGACGGGCACAACCTCGACCAGCTGCTGCCGGTGCTCAAGAACGTCCGCGACGCCGAGCACGGCCCGATCCTGCTCCACGTCGTCACCCAGAAGGGCAAGGGCTACGCCCCGGCCGAGGCGTCGGCCGACCGCTATCACGGCGTGGTCAAGTTCGACGTGGTCTCGGGCGTCCAGGCCAAGGCCAAGCCCAACGCCCCGGCCTACACCCGGGTGTTCGGCGAGAGCCTGATCAAGGCGGCCGACGCCGACGACCGGGTGGTGGCGATCACCGCGGCGATGCCCGGCGGCACCGGGATCGATCTCTTCGGGAAGGCGCATCCCGACAAGACCTTCGACGTCGGCATCGCCGAGCAGCACGCGGTGACCTTCGCCGGCGGCCTGGCCACCGAGGGCTACCGGCCGTTCGTGGCGATCTACTCGACCTTCCTGCAGCGGGCCTACGACCAGGTCGTGCACGACGTGGCGCTGCAGAACCTGCCCGTGCGGTTCTGCCTGGACCGGGCCGGGCTGGTCGGCGCCGACGGCGCCACCCATGCCGGCGCGTTCGACCTGGCCTATCTGTGCTGCCTGCCGAACATGACCGTGATGGCGGCCTCCGACGAGGCCGAGCTGGTCCACATGGTGGCGACCGCCCACGCGCACGATTCCGGCCCGATCGCCCTGCGCTACCCGCGCGGCGAGGGGGTCGGCGTCGAGCTGCCGGAGCGGGGCACGGTCCTGGCGATCGGCCAGGGCCGGGTGGTGCGGCGGGACGCGGAGGCGCGGGTGGCGATCCTCAGCCTGGGCACGCGCCTGTCCGAGGCGCTGAAGGCGGCGGACACGCTGTCGGAGCAGGGCGTCGGGGTGAGCGTGGCGGATGCGCGCTTCGCCAAGCCGCTGGACGAGGCGCTGATCCTGGATCTGGCGCGGGATCACGAGGTTCTGGTGACGATCGAGGAGGGCTCGCGGGGCGGGTTCGGGGCGATGGTTCTGCACCTGCTGTCGGAGCGGGGGGCGCTGGATGCGGGCCGGGTCCGGGTGCGGACGCTGACGCTGCCGGACAGCTACCAGGACCACGACAGCCCGGAGAAGATGTACGCCGAGGCCGGCCTCGACGCCGCCGCCATCGTCAGGACCGCCCTGGAGACCCTGCCCGAGCGGAAGGAGGGCCGGTCGCACCTGCGGCTCGCCTGAGGGCAGCACCCGGGCCGCGGCTTGCTGCCCGGGCAGTTCGATGACACAAGCGCGGCGCGGCGGGACTCCCCGGCCGCGCTCCTATTCCGCAACCTCCAGATCCGTGATGGCAGAGGCCATATCCCCCGGCTCTACCGAGGTCGGCCCCGTGCTGATCACCGGCGCGAGCGGCTTCCTCGGCTCGGCCCTGGTCGACGTGTTCCGCCGGGCCGGCTTCCCGGTGCGCATCCTCGTGCGCGCC
>CAXTCV010000141.1:0-9618 GCA_964242725.1 uncultured Methylobacterium sp. | reverse complement strand
ACGCCTCGACCAGCGGCTCCAGCTCAGACCATTGCGCGTCGCTCAGCATCATCCCGCCTGCCTCGAAGAGAGGAAACGCAAGCCCCACCAGTCCGTTCAGACGACGACAGGCCCTAGTGGGAAAGCCTAGCGGAGCTGAGGGAATTCGATCTTCGACCATAAAATTAGATCAGCTATTTCGAACTGTTGAGACACAATTTCATTCTCGGCCTTCTTCTAACGAACGCGACTGGCTTGCCATGACTCGGTCGTCAGCTAAGCAAAAAAATCATCTAGCAATTTCAATTACATACGTGTTCGCAGTTTTATTCTGACTGGCGCGCCAATCTTTCTTAGACGTCACCTAAGTCACGACTGGCGCCGGCCTGGCACGACTCTGCGTCGAGAAAAATTCTACAGGTAAGCTCCCAAGCCGAGAGACTTTTTCACCGTTCTCAGAGCCATCAGCCTCTGGGGTGCTCGGGTGGCTGAACGTGTCGCGGACAGCGCATGACGCAATTCTGCATGGTCGAGATGCGAGCCGTGGCTGATCCCCGCGCCCGCTTCGGGACAGCGTGCAGCATGACCGGTGGATGGCCTTGCCGCCCGCCTTCCCGGTCCGCCGCGTCAATCCTGATGTCTCCAGCCACTCGAGCATGACGGATGTTCGACGCGTTCGTTCGCCATCGGGTTGCTGTCCGAGCGGACGGGGTTCAAGGTCCCGACCATCCGCTTCTGTGGTTCCATCGGATTGCTGCCTGTGCCGGAGACGACGCGGACCAATCGTCGGACCTCCGACGAGGACGCGGTCCGGCGCCGACGTTTCATCCGTCAGGCGCGTGATCTCGGATTCGAGGTGGATGCGATCCGGACGCGGCTCGATCGCGCCCTCCATCCCGAGCGGCCTTGCGCCGAGGCCGGCGTCGTCGCACGACGTCACCTCGCCGGCATCGACGATCGGATCGCTCGGCCGACCGAATTCAGGTCGCAGGTCCAAGCGCTCGATCAGTGTGCCGGGGGGGGCAGACCCGGACGGGCAGGACCATCGCGGTCCTGGCCGAACATGGAGAATGTCGCGACGGCCGGGCTTGACGGAACCCGTCCATCCCGAGCCGTTGCAGGCCGTAGGCATCCCTCGGCCTCTCAGCGCGGCCCTTTCAGTCCTGAGACCGCAGGATCGCTCCCCGCCGAAATCGTTCCGGAACTAGAGCGTTTACGTCCGGACGGCTGGCTTTGACGCCCGGCGACATACGACTTCGTGAATGTCTTCACCACCGCGTCGACATGGGCCTCGATTTGCCCCCGGCTGATCGTAAAGGTGTGAGGCGTGAACAGCATGAGTGGGATGAACTTTCCCACGACGCTGCCGATGTAAATCTCCGCAGCCAGCCTCGGGGCGTCGCCGATGAATTCACCCCGGGCTTTGGCGTCGGAAAGATACCGGGTGAGCTTCTGCAGCGTCCGGCCCGGAGCCATCGCGTAAAAGGCGTCCCCGAGCGCAGGAAACCGGGGAGTTTCATTCACGATAATGCGAGCGAGGGCCACGACCGTCGGGCTGCACATGCATTCGAGCAACGAAATACCCACCGATCGCAAGATGCCCGGGATGGGGCGTTCATTCTCGAGCTCCGCGTCGAGTGCCTGTCTGACTTCGTTATTCCGGTTGTTCACGATCTCCAAAAACAGATCTTCCTTGCTGCCGAAGTGTCGATAGAGCGTCTCCTTCGACGCGCCAGCTTCCAGAGCGACCATCTGCATGGTCGTGTCGGCAAATCCATGCCGCAGGAATACCTGCTCGGCAGCCTGGGCGATCTCCCCGCGTCGCCGTGCACCACGCGGAATAGGCTCGCGCGCCATCTTCTGGTCCATCACCGAAGCGCTTGACATCGATCCGTGCACCCGCGCTTATCCGAACTATCGGGTTCGGTTGTGCCGGCCGTTCATAAGGCAAGCCGGTCGCGCGACCTAGTGTTCCGCCCGACCGCTCCGTCAATAGGGTTGCAGTCTCCACCCATGACCAACGATGCGGGCAGCCGCTCCCGCCCCAATGACCGCTCCCGCAGCCGACGCGATTATCTCGACGTCGGATCCGAAGCTGACGGAGAGGGGCACGCACCGTCTGGGGCGCCTGATCCCGGCGCCCGGTACGGCGACCACCGAATTGCGCGCTCGACCTCGGACGACCGGGAGCGCCGCTCCGACGGCTACCGGGACGATGTGTACGACGACCACGCCCAGGGCCGAGGGCGTCGAAGCTCCTTGGGCGACGACCGCGCCGAGGATGATGGGTCGGACCGGCGCGGGCGCACCGACGAGCGAGGTCGAGACAGGGAACCGGGGCAGCAGGACGACGCATCGGAGACGGGCTCCGACAAGCAGGATGCCGGCACGGATCAGGACGCGAACAGGCGCAAGAAGCGTCGACCGCTGGTGATCGGCATCGCGGCCCTCGTCGTTCTGCTGATGATCGGCGGCGGCCTCTACTTCTGGCTGTCCACCCGCGGCAAGGCCACGACCGACGACGCGTATACCGACGGCAACACGGTCAACATCGCATCCCAGGTCGCCGGGCAGGTCATCACGCTCGACGTGACCGACAACCAGTTCGTCCATAAGGGCGATCCGTTGTTCCACATCGATCCGCGGCAATTCCTGTACAGCCGCGAGCAGGCCCAGGGCCAGCTCGACGCGAACAAGGCACAGGTCGCCAACCAGAGGCTCGGTGTCGAGATCGCCAGGAAGAACTTCCCGGCCGCCCTCCAACTGGCGCAGGCGAATCTGGCTTCGGCCAAGGCCAACCTCGCCCTGCAGCAGGCGAACTACGACCGGCAGAAGAGCCTGCCGAAGCTCGCCACCACCCAGCAGGACGTCGACACCAACGCGTCGAACTACCAGCAGGCGAAGGCGCAGGTCGAGCAGGCGGAAGCCCGGGTCGTGCAGGCCATGCCGGTCCAGCAGAACATCGGTCAGTCCGAGCAGCAGGTCGATCAGCTCCAGGGGCAGGCGGAGCAGGCCAAGGGCCAGCTCGATCAGGCCAACCTCAACGTCGAGTGGAGCGTGGTGCGCGCGCCCCAGGACGGCTGGATCACGAAGCGGAACGTCAATGCCGGCGACTATGTCACGGCGGGCCAGCAGGTCATGTCGCTCGTCACCACCGACGTCTGGATCACGGCCAACTACAAGGAGACCGAGCTCGACGGCATGCGACCCGGCCAGCAGGTCACCATCACGGTGGACGCCTATCCCGACCTCGACCTGCACGGCCACGTCGATTCGCTCCAGCGCGGCTCGGGCTCGAAGTTCTCCGCCTTCCCGGCCGAGAACGCCACGGGCAACTTCATCAAGATCGTCCAGCGGGTACCCGTGAAGATCGTGATCGATTCCGGGCTGAGGAAGGACGAGCCGTTGGCGCTCGGTCTCAGCGTCGAGCCGACGGTGATTCTGAAATGAGCGGCGATGCCAACCAGGGCTGGAAGCCCTCCTACAATCCCTGGCTGATCGCCGTCGCGGTGACGCTGGCGGCGTTCATGGAGATCCTCGACACCACGATCGTCAACGTGGCGCTGCCCTACATCGCCGGCACCCTCGCGGCCTCCTCCGACGAGGCCACCTACGCGCTGACCTCCTACCTCGTCGCCAACGGCATCGTGCTCACCGTCGCGGGCTGGCTGTCGGACACGATCGGGCGCAAGCGCTACTTCCTGGTCTGCATCGCGATGTTCACGGTGTCGTCGTTCCTGTGCGGCATCTCGCAGAGCCTCGGGCAGATCATCGTCTTTCGCCTGATGCAGGGGTTCTTCGGCGGCGGCCTGCAGCCGAGCCAGCAGGCGATCATCCTCGACACCTTCCCGCCCGCCAAGCGCGGCGCGGCCTTCGGGGTCACCGCGGTGGCCACGATCGTGGCCCCCGTCCTCGGGCCGACGCTCGGGGGCTACCTCGTGGAGCATCTCGACTGGCGCTGGATCTTCTTCGTCAACGTGCCCGTCGGGATCGTGGCGGTCATCGCCAATGCCGTTCTGGTGCAGGATCCGCCCTCGGAAACGGAGAAGCGCAAGACCAAGCGCAGCATCGACTATATCGGGCTGTCCCTGATCGTGATCGGCATCGGTTGCATGCAGATCATGATCGACCGCGGCGAGGACGATGGCTGGTTCGGCTCTCCGTTCATACGCACCATGGCCGTCCTGGGCTTCCTCGGCACATTCGGGGCGATCTGCTGGCTGTTGACCGCCCGCAAGCCGATCATCGACCTGGAAGTATTCAAGGACAAGAACTTCGCCATGGGCTGCGTCCTGATCGGCGCCATGGGGTTCGCCCTGTACGCGAGCGCAGTCATCATCCCCCAGTTCGCCCAAAACGTGCTCGGCTACCCGGCCCTGCAATCCGGCCTGATCCTCTCGCCGGGCGGGGTCGTGGTGATCATCCTGATCCCGATCGTCGGACAGCTCATGAAGGTCGTGCAGACCCGCTACATCGTCATGTTCGGCTTCGCTCTGATGGGAACTGCGCTGATGTATTCGAGCAAGCTTGCGCCCGACATCGACTTCAGGACGCTGGTGCTCATGAGATCTTTACAGACGGCCGCGCTCGGCTTCCTGTTCGTTCCGATCTCGAGCATCGCCTACCTGACGCTGCCGCAGAAATACCGCAGCGACGGCGCGGCGCTGTTCTCGATGTTCCGCAACGTGTTCGGATCGTTGGGAATTTCACTATCCACCGCCGCCGTGACGGAGCGGACGCAGGCCGACCAGGCGCACCTGTCGGGCTTCATGACGCCGCTCCGGCAGGGCTACAACACCTTGATCCAAGAGAGCGAGCACACCCTACGGTCGCTGGGCCGCGCCGCGTCCGTCGTGCACCAGCAGGCTGTCGCCCACACCTACCAGACCTACATGAAGCAGGCGCAGATCTTGGCCTATGGCAACGTCTTCCAATACACGGCGGTGATCGCCTTTCTCGTCGTGCCGCTCTGCTTCCTGATCTCGGCCAAGACCGCGCAAGGCGGCGGCGGAGGACACTGACATGGCTCCCCGTCGACACCACCGGCGGCGCGGCTGCGCGGCCCTCGCGACCGTCGGGCTCGGGCTGGCCAGTTGCACCGTCGGCCCGGATTTCATGCCCCCCGCCCCGACGATCACGGAGTCGAGCGACTACCTCGATACCGGGCTGCCGGCCCGGACGCCGCTCCCGCTCTTGGCGCGCACCAGCGCGGCGGAGCCGGAGGCGGCGTGGTGGCTGGCCTTCCGCGATCCGATCCTGGCGCAACTGGAAGAGCGTGTCGCGGCGCAGAACCTCGACGTGCAGACCGCCACGGCGCGCCTGTTCGAGAGCCGGGCACAGCTCGGCACCGCGGCCGCCGCCGGGCTCCCGACGCTCAACGGACAAGGCAGCCTTTACCGGCAGCAATACAGCAAGAATGGCACGATCGGGCTGCTGTCGAACGCCCTCGGCGGCGTGTCCGGGAGCAGCGGCTCCGCCGCATCCAGCAGCAGCCTGACCGCACCGCTGACGAACGGGTTCGAGAGCTACACGCTCGGCTTCGACGCGTCCTGGGAGCTCGATCTCTGGGGGCGCGTCCGTCGATCCGTCGAATCGGCTCAGGCGCAGGCGGACGCATCGGCGGAGCAGCGGCGGGATACGCTCGTCTCAAGTCAAGCCGAGCTGGCACGGGACTACGTGCAGCTGCGCGGGACGCAGGAGCAGATCCGGATCGATCTGGCCAACATCCAAGTCAACGCGCAGATCCTCGACGTGGTGCGGATCCGGCAGCAGAAGGGCCTCGTAACGGGCCTCGACACCTCCAACGCCGCCCAGCAGGTTGAGTCGATCAAGGCGCAACTGCCGCAGCTTCAGCAGCAGGAGATCCAGCAGATCAACGCGATCTCGCTGCTGCTGGGCGAGGCCCCGCTCGCCCTGTCACAGGAACTCATCACCGGTCGGTCGATCCCGCCGGTGCCGCCTCGCGTGCCGATTGGGCTGCCGTCGAGCCTGGTCCTGCGCCGCCCCGACATCCGGCGCGCGGAGGCCAACCTCCATTCCGCCGTCGCCGAGATCGGCGTGGCCGAGGCGCAGTTCTTCCCGACCGTGACGCTGAGCGCCAGCCCGACCGTGAACGCGGTCGATCCGGGCAAGATCTTCCGAGGGTCGTCCCTGCAATACATGAACGTGGGCCCCTCGATCTCGATCCCGCTGTTCGAGGGCGGGCGGCTGAAGTCGAACCTCGTGCTCCAGCGTGCCCGCCAGCAGGAGGCGGCGATCGCCTACCAGAAGGCCGTCCTCCAGGGCTGGCACGACGTCGTCAACGCCCTTGCCTCGCTGAGGGGGGATGAGGCGAGGCGCGCACGGCTTGCCCGCCAGGTGGCCGATGCCCGGCAGGCGCTGTCCCTGTCCCGGGCACGCTACAATCAAGGCGTCGAGATCTTCACCACAGTCCTCCAGGCCTCGCAGACCGTTCTGCAGGCCGAAACCAACTTGGTTCAGGCGACGGCGGCGATCTCGACGGATTTCGTGGCCCTGTCCAAGGCGCTGGGCGGCGGCTGGGAGGCAGCCTTTCCACCCGGGCCTACCCCCGCCCTCGCGTTGTCCCGGGTGTCTATCCCGGTCTCCGATCTAACGCGCACGGGGCCAGGCGTCGCGCATTCCCCGCTTTGACGGGGTCCCTTTCGACGGAGAAGGTCCTGCGCCCTCGGGTCTCTCAGGACAAGGTGAACCGCGCCGGCTTTCCCGGAGGCGCCAACTCTTGAGAGAATGGAGCGGTGACGAAGCGAACCTCACCGTATTGCCCTGAGGTCCGTGCCCGAGCGGTGCGGATCGTACTGGACCACCAAGGTCAGCATGCCTCGCACTGGGCGGCGATCGGCTCGATCGCGGCCAAGATCGGCTGTTCAGGCGCGGCGCTTCAGAACCGGATCCGGCAGTCTGAGCGGGACAGGGTCTGCGGGGCGGTCCGAGCACGGACGAGCGCGAGCGGATCACGCCGCTGGAGCGCGAGAACCGCGCGGTTGCGCCAAGCCATCGAGATCCTGCGCAAGGCAGCGGCGTATTTTGCGATGGCGGAGCTCGACCGCCCGTTCAAACGATGAACGCGTTCATCGACGAGCACCGCGATGCCTACGGCGGTGAGCCGATCTGCAAGGTCCTGCCGATCGCCCCGTCGACGTACCGCGCCCATGCCGCCGTCGGGTTCAGGCCGTACGCGGCGGCAAGGACGCGGCCACTGTCTTTCGACGCTTGGAGCTCGGCTCGAACACGCGGCTTGGTGCCGGCGCTGCCGTGAAGAACGCTTGCCATTGGCCATCCTCCTCCGGACGCGTCAGGATCAATGCTGCGCCATCACACACCGGGACCGCACACCTGGAGGGTTGGCAGGGCCGGGAGTGAGACCGAACCCGGGCAAGAGGGGCGTGCCCGGAGGCGGAGCGTCCGCGTCGGGCATAAGGCTTGGCGCGCTGGCACCTGCATCCACAAGGTCCGACTGGGCGCCAACAAGGCGCCTACTCGGCGCCATCCGGCATCCACTCCGCCTCAACCATATCGCGATCGTGTCCTTTCCCATTCATCCGGACAGCTGCCTTCATGCTTTGAATTCCGTGCCCCTGCCGACATGCCGAGGCACGGTGTCGAGTCTTTGGTGGCGCACAGGGGCGATAGACGGGTGTTTGGTGGCGCAGGGTCGGATCTCCGGTGCTTAACCCATCGGCGAAGTATCTGGTCTTGCTTGCCAGCCAGTCGCGCCTTATAGAACGTTCTGGAACTGTTTCAGTGACTTAGGGGACTGCGCGCCAGATGCTCAGAGCGCCGGTGTCACCGCAGTGTCACCGTGACGGTCAGGCGCCGAGCCCTCGGTCTTCGGTTCAGACGCTTCTGTGCGCGGTTTTCCTCCTCTCCAGCATGACGCTGTCCACCTACGCCCAGGACGCGGCCGTGAAAGCCGAACTCGCCCCGACAGGTCCGCTTCGCGTCGGCCTCATCGAAGCGCCGTCCGCGGGGCTCATCTTCGTCAGCCGCGCCGCCGACGGGGAGCCCCAGGGCGTCACGGCCGACCTGAGTGCCGATTTGGCCCAGAAAGCCGGGCTGGCGCTCGCCATCATCCTGTTCCCGAACTCGGGAGCCGCGGCCGCGGCGCTCCAGGCTGCCAGCATCGACGTGAGCTTCATGCCGGTTGACGCGACCCGGCGTCAGGTGCTCGATTTCGGGCCGGGTTACTACGACCTGGAGAGCACCTACCTCGCCAGCGCGGCGTCCGGCATCACGGATATCGCCCAGGTGGACCGGCCGGGCATCCGTGTTTTGGCGATCGATGGCACCACGACGATGCGGGCATCCGCGCGAACGCTGAAGCATACGCAGCCCGTGGCGCTCCCGTCGGTGTCCGACGCGGTCGAGCGCATGCGCGCCGGGCAGGCGGATGCCTTTGCCCTCTCCCGCGACACACTGCGACCGGTCGTCCCGCAGGTCCCGGGCTCCCGGATCGTCACCGGCGGCTTCCAACAAACGCAGGTCGCCGTCGCCGTGCCGAAGGGGCATGCCGGCACCCTCGCCTACGTGACCGATTGGTTGGATGAAGCCAAGAGGACGGGCCTCGTCCGGCGGATCTTCGATGCCCGCGGCTTTAGTAGCGATCCGGTGGCGCCATGACCGACCGGCTCACCGGCCAGGATCGCGTGCGGCACCGCCCGGGTTCTCCGGGGGCGAGTTGATGCCGATCCCCACTCTGATCCTGTTCGGCTTCGCTCTGATCGGCGCCATCGTGATGGCGGTCGGCTGGTCACAGGATCCGGCTGCACCGACGCCCTGGGAATGGCTTGTCGCCAAGATGACCGAGGGCGGCGTCTGGACCGGGCTGTTCCTGTCCCTGCTGGCCGTCGGCTACTTCGCGTGGCGGGGCGATCGAGCCGGCAGGAAACCCAAGGGGCCGACCTGACAGCCGGCCTTATCCTTGTCGAGGTGACGGGGGCGTTTGGGGCTATCCAGGGGGCTGAGGCCCAGAACTCAATGATTGGAGCCGACCGCTCAGAACGGTCTGGTTGTCGGAACAAGTCCTGCCGGGCCCACCGTGCTTCGCCTCGTGGTAGAGACGCTGACCGTGGGGCGGATGTGGCGAGCGAGGTGAGCATGCCTAGGGGGCGATTGAAGGGTAGGCTACCCGACAGCCTGACCCGGCACCTGTCGGATCCGAAGATCGTGGCTCTCAGGCCTCGGGCCCGTCGGCGTCGCCCCTACCGTGTGTCTCGATGGGCCGAGAAGTCCGCTGTCTCCGCCGTAACCCTGATCGTCATCGTGCTGGCCGGCGGCCATCTGTTGGGCGCGTGGTAGACTTTCCGTCGCTCCTTGAAGGACCGGCTCTCCGGCGAGCGCGACATGCGGCACCGCGAGGATCCGGAGAAGGCGAACTGAGGAACGCTATATGGCTGACAACCACAGCAAAGAGCGCACGCAGGCCGAGGCGGATTTTGCCAAAACCCAAGTTCAACCCGCCGGCAAGATCCCCGCCGAGCCGAGTGTCAGCGACGCGGATCAAAAGACGGCCCGGCTAAAGGCCGCGCGCCTTGAGCGAGATGCCGCCGCGGCCGACCCGAAGAAGCCTTGATCTGCGGGGTGCTGCGAAGACCCTCATCGAGCAGCTGAAAGCGAAGGGCT
>CAXTCV010000140.1:0-9946 GCA_964242725.1 uncultured Methylobacterium sp. | reverse complement strand
ATGATTCAGCCACGTTCCAGTCGTGGCGGGACGCCGCCAGCTGTTCGGTTCGGGCCGGTAAAACCGGAACCTGGATCGCCATCTGAATCTAGCACAGGCGATAGCGCAGACTTTTAGCTGACGCGCAAGCATTGGATTTTTAGATCGGCATCGGTTCAAGCCAGATGAACAGCGTCTTAGAAATCACTAGGAGTGCTCCGAAGCTGTCGGCTGAATGGAGATCTCGGTCGTGCTGAGAAGCCTGTCCGAACCCAGACACAATCAGCTTCACAGCCGTCGAGATACTGGCGCACCCAGAGACTATGATGATGGCGAATAGGATCCATCCCGACAGTGTCTGAGGCATGACCCGCTCCAATGCAGTCGGCGGAAAGCCGTCCATCACGTCGGCTGCGCGTCCATATCATCACAGCTCGCCCGGCCGCGCGCACTCCCGAGCGCACCGCGGAGGGTTGTTGCTGGCGTCGGATCCGGGAAGCCCGTGCAGACAATTTCATTCTGTACGACCGCGGCGGCGGTTCGGACACTCGCAAACCTCCCCACCAAGCACCTGAAGGCGAAGGGCTACCTGAAGTGAGGAAGACTACCATCGGCGATCGCGGTCGTCGCTGGCGTAGTCCTCATGGGCCTCGTGGCCCTCGGTCGGGGCTGAGTTTCGGCTACTGTGACTTGTGGACCACGCAAATTCTCAATTGACGGACCGTTAGGTTTTATCGCTGGCGACCGCTCGCAGGCTATGGGCATCAATGGCCTCGCTTCTCCGAGCGCCCGCCCATGCCGATCCCTCTCTGCGACCGCCTGCATCGCGACATCGCGGTGGCGTTGGTGTGCGGTGGTGCCGCGATGATGACAGCGGCCTGGCTCTGGGATGGGCTATGACCGAGTGGCTCACCGGCCAGGGCTGCGTGCGGCGCCGCGAGGATCCGGAGGGGACGCAATGATACGGTTTGCAGCGGCGCCCGTACGCCCCAACACCAATAACAGAGAAGCTGATTCACCGATGACGAATGACGACACACTCGCGAATGCTTTGGCTAGCGTGAGGCAGCAACGCGAGACCCTTGAGGCTGAATACGATCGGGTGAGTGGTGAGCTGACCAAGCTCCGCCATGCCGAGAGGGCGCTCGCGTCGATCGTGGAAGGCACACCGTCAGACGACGAGCCGGCCGACGATCAGCCGAAGCGCCGTCGCGCTCCCGCGGAAGACGGTCAACCTCGCGCTACTCGTGGTCCCCGCGGGCCTCGGGCCAACTCTGCCAAGGGGAGGTTGAAAGCGCTCTTGGAGGAAGCCGGTTCCGAGGGGCTGACGCACGCCGAGATCACGGCGCACCTGACGGACGTGGCGGCCAATACCCTGGCCACGTATCTCAGTGTGATGTCGACGAGCGGCGAACTCGAACGGCATGGCGATACCTATCGCGCCGGCACCTCTGCTGCATCCACTTCGGCGAACGACGCTTCAGACGATCAGGACGAGAGCGATGCCGAGGATGACGGCGACAAGGCGGAGGCGGCCGCGTAGGGCCGCCAACGCCATCGCCTCCAGCGGAGAAGCGAAATGCGCCTGCGGCCCAGGGATGGCTATGCAGGCGCAAGGGCTTGAAGCTCAATGGTTAGAGCCGACCACTCATGACGGTCTGGTTGCAGGTTCGAGGCCTGCCGGGCCCACCAAGGCCCCCGCCTCGGCACGGGCGTTGCCTGCGCGAAGCTCGCCCTGCGGATTGCCCCGCCCCGATCTGCTCATGGGCGGGCCACGTTGAGGCTGAATCGATCAGGAGAGCGATAGCCTAATCGAACCACCGTTCGCCGAAAGCGTTCTCACCTCGCAACGGTGAGGAGAGCCAAATGAAGGTGATTTCAGCGACCGTCTTGGGTCTGGCGCTGCTGAGTGGCGTGGCTCCGGCCTTCGCACAGCCCTATGGCGGACGCGACTATGGCTACGATCGAGGCGACTATGGCTCCCGCGACAGGGGCTACGGAGATCGCGGGTATGGCGACCGAGGCTATGGCGATCGTGACCGCCGCGATTACGATCGGGATAACGACCGAGGCTCGCGAGGCCAGCGTGGCGACTACGCTTTCAACGAGGCGGAGTATCTGCGCTGCAACCCGGACGTGCGCCGGGCGGTCATAGGTCGAGCAATCAAGTCCGGGCTGGAACACTACCGGAAGGTCGGCATGGCGGAAGGCCGGAAGTTGAGCTGCTGATCAGGGCGCAACCGCACGCGACCAAGGGTGCCTGGCACTGAAAAAGCCCGCGCCGGCGAACCGGGCGGGCTGGAACAGATGATCGGCGAGACGAAAGCTACTTCCCGCTCGGTGCGGCGTAGCTGCCAGTCGTCCCGTTGCCGCCGCCGCTGCCGGCGGGCGCACCGCGAGTGGTGTTCCGGACGAAGCTGGCACCGGGGTACTTCCGCTGCGTCCGCATCATCGAGCGTCGGCGCATGCGGTGATGTCTCATCCGAACATTGGTGAGCATATCGGAAGGCGAAGAGACGCCGGCTACGGGGCCAGCCGGCACGGCTGAGGCGGGAAGGACCAGGCCGGCGAGGCTACAACCCGCAAGCGCGGCGAGAACAACGATTCGCATGAAACTTCTCCTGGCCTCGGCGCAGGAATACCGCGTCGGCCGGTTGGGAAGTTCTGAGCCAAGCCGGCAGTTCACTGATTCCAGGGGGCCGCGACTCAGCACCGCGTGCGGCAACGGATCACCAGCGACCAGTCCCCATCCGCCATCTGCCGTCCGTGGTTCTGCAGAGGTCGGCGCACAGTTTGCGGCTGGCCGAGTCCGTCACGCAGCCTGATCGGCCTAACGTTTTCTTATTCTGAATGGTTCAAACTCGATCATGCGCGAATGCGGGTCGAGTTCTGCGGCATGACGTACCCTGTTCCTTCGAACGAACGCGAGCGCCTCGAAGTGCTTTGGGGCTTGCAGCTGCTCGACACCCTGCAAGACTCTGCCTTCGATGATCTATGTCAGGAGGCCGCTCGGCTGTTCGATGCTCCAGTCGCCCTCATCACTCTGCTCGATGCGCATCGGCAGTGGTTTAAGGCGCGGGTCGGCTTTGAGGTATGTGAGACGGCACGAGATGCATCGTTCTGCAACTACGTCGTGGCGCAGGACACGGTCCTGATCGTTTCGGATGCCCGGCAAGACCCGCGGTTTGCCAACAACCCACTCGTCGTCGGACCACCGCACGTGCGCTTCTATGCGGGAGCTCCGCTCTATTACGGAGACGGCATCCGTCTGGGCGCGCTGTGTGTCATCGACCAGCGCCCACGCGCCGCGGATGAGATCGACATCACCACGTTGCGACGCTTAGCCGATCGGGTCGCAGGTGAAATCTGGGTGCGGCAGGCTACGCTTTCCGCCGCTCAACAGTGTGCCTGAACGCGCCATGCCGCTCCAGGAGGCTTGCGCGATGCTGCGCTCGGACGCTCGTGTTCTCGTCATTGATGGTCAGGTTGCGGTTGCGCGTCTCGTAGCCAAGATCTTCGGCGCAGCCGGTCTGACGAATTCGGATGTCGCCTTCGATACCCTCACTGCACGAGAGCAGATCGAGGCAACGGCACCGGACATCGCGGTGATTGACGCGCGAGCAGGACCGATGCGCGTGACCGCCTTCATCACGCTGGTGCGGCGGCTGACGGGTGGTGAGGCGCTGACATTCGTGATGACGACATCGAGAACTGCCGAGGTGGTGGAAGCGGCGGGTGAGGCCGGCGTCGACGGGATCCTTTTGAAGCCGTTTACGCCGGACGACTTAAAAGCACAGATAGCAGCAGCGGCGGAGAGAAAGCACGCCTTCCCTCGCGGTTAGTGGCCCCCCCCCCCGCGACAGAACGTTGTGGCAATCGATTAGCTGAGCGGTCGTTCGTCTTAAGGTTGATCATCCTCCGCTTGCGTGCGCCATCGTCCGTCTCCTCCGCGGCGCCGCGTCCTTGAAGACGCTGCCGTCGGTTGAGGCTCAATCCGCCCGCCGCCGCTGCGCGCCGCCGCGCTGCACGACATCTGGTCTCGCCAGCGGCCGCCAACGTTGGGCGGACGGTTTGAAGAACACCGTTGAAGCCGATGGCGTGTGTGTCTCAAGCCACCAGCACCGAGACGACTCCAATCTCCACCTCCCCTGCGGGATCCGGCCGCGTGGCGCAGCTGGGATCATTGGATCCCTGAGCGCTGTTATAGAACTGGCGGACTCGAGGAGAGGTGTCTGTGAGGTTCAAGACAAGCTTAGTGGTGGCCACCCTTGTCGCTGGGCTAGCGGGACCCGCTCCGGCTTGGGCTTGGACTGCACCAGGCTGCACCAATCTCCCTGAATACGAGCGGGCCCTTGGCGCTCTTCAGGGTATGACGAGCGCCTGCGATATGAGCATCGAAAAGGCGAATAGGATCGTGGCCGCTCAAGGATACAGGCCCGGAGGTTTATTCGGGGCGCTCCTGAGCAATCCGCCCCGTCCGGTCGCCGACGCGGTTCCGATTTCGCGCTACCCTCAGAGCCGCGCACCGCGGCTCGACCATCGCCGCGCGCATCACAGCGCTGCTCATCGCCGCGAAGCCGTCGTTCGCTGAACTGCACCCGCTGCTTATGTAGCACGACCACATGCACGCCCTCGTGGAGGCCGTGAGGACCGAGCGGGATGCGTGGCGTGAGGAGGCATCCCATGCCGCGGCAGAGCTATCGATACGAAGCCTCGCTTGCTGACATCGAACCACGCCCGAGACCATGCCTTAAATTCGAGCACCGGGTCGTCTTGCCAGCAGTTAACGAATGGTTAAGCTTCTGCGTACTTCGAATACGGGGAGGCGTGCCATGAAACCAATCTATCGGCCGCATGCGGACCATTCCGCTGACCATCAGTCGCCCGTTGTGTCGATCCATCCCTTGTATGAGGATGAAGCTCATCAGGAACGGATGCGGCGTCTGCACAACGCCCGCGCGATCCGGCGGGCAGCCCAGCACCATCGTCGCGCCTCGGCGCTCTGAGAGGAGAGGCGCGATGATCCGCATCCTGCCGACGATCGATGGGACCTGGACTGTCTACCGTGACGCCACCGTGATCATCGCCGGCCTGACCCGTCTCCAAGCCGAGCAGTACCTTGAGCGCTGTGATGGCGAGGCGTGACAACTGGGATCGGCGCGGCGCCACTATGGCTCCGATCAGCTGCCGCGGGACGCCACCAAGGCACCTCGCCCTGCTCCTGACGGCGGTCGCCGCAGGTCTAGGTAGCCCCGCTATCTGCCAGGCCGCGCAGACGACGTCCGACGTGACAATCGCCGCGATCGCAGCGGGGCGCCTCTACGTCGTCGGCACCACCGAGCGGCCGCACACGTCCGTCTCGCTCGATAGTCGCTTCACCACCGTGTCCGACGACGCGGGCAAGTTTCAGTATGAGCTGATCTACCACCCCGCCCGCTGCATCGTCGCCGCGGAGATCGAGGGTAAGACCTACGAGGCCGTCGTCAGCAACTGCGGCCAGCAGGGGCCGGCAGGACCTTCGGGCGGTGCAGCGCGCGCGCCCGCAAAGGCTGGCATCGCGCCCGCAGCGGCCGGATCGATAGGCAGCGATGCCGTAGCCGCACCGGTCCAAACCGGGACACTTCGGGCTCCTGTCGTAGGATCGGCCCGTCCACTGGCGAGACTTCCGGCGCCGCTGGCAGCCGTCCATTCTCAACGAGCGCCTGCCTTAACGCAGGTTCCTGTCCATCGGACAACGATGCGACTCGCGCCGTCCCAAGCGCGCAGGCCAGCCGTCAGACCGAAGGTCGAGGCGCAAGAGCCGGACGGGGGTGAGGTGCCTCCGGAGGACTGAGCGTGCCTCGACCCCAGCAGCGCCGCGCGCCATCTTGAGCGCATGTCTCCGGGCAACCCGGCCAAACCTATCTGCGCCTTGGGGAGCCCGTTCCACAGTCCGTTGGAAAGTCTCAGTCGCGACCTGAAGCCACCTTCGCGACCGGGGCATGCCCCGCTGCGTGCCGCACCGCCTCCGATACAGCTCGCCCGAGGAGCTCATAGCCGCGATCGGCCATGTGCAAACCGTCGGAGGCGAACAACTGCGCGCGGGTCAGTGTCCCATCTGCGATCCACATCTGCATCATTTCGGATCGACGAATCACCGGCACATCTAACTCAGCTCCGATCGCGCGCACCGCATCGCGGAACCGATATGCACCCGGCGTCACGTCTAGTTTCGGGCACCATTGCGGCTCCAACAACACCACGTCGATACCCGCCTCTCGGATCTGGCGAACCGCCGCGATCGTGGCCGCCTGGAAATGGTCGAGCGACACCCCACGCAGCGGGTCATTGCTGCCTGTCTGCCAGATCACGAGATCGGGCCGCGGCGCGATCACATCGCGGTCGAGGCGAGCCAGCATATCGTCGACAGCTTCGCCACCGATGCCGCGATTGGCCACCGTGATGCGATCTGCGGTCTGAGGTAGGGCTTGCTTCAACGCAGCCTGAAGGCGGGCTGGGTAGGCGGCCGAAGGTGTGCTGGCGCCGATCCCCTCCGTCGAGGACGAGCCAAAGGCCACGATCCGCAGGGGACCACCGATCGCGAGGCTATGTGCGACGTGCGGGAGGTCAGGCATGTCGGAGAAGACGATGCCGTCGACCACGTGCTGCACTCCGGCGGGCAGAAGGTCGTGGTAAGCGAGCACGGCCGTCGAGGACAGGCTCAGGCCGAACAGCAGTGCGAGACCACCCACCAGGCGGCGCCAGGGGCCGACAGGAGCGGGCAGAAGCTCCGACTTATCCTCGCTGAGACGGCGCGTCATCATCACTGCTCCCCGAAGCGCGCCGACAGAGAACATCTCAGGCGCGTGGCGTCGGCTGCGCACGCGCTGAGACACGAGGTCCGAAGCGGCAGGTGCGGGTGAGCGCACAGCCTGAGCCGCTAGGGGATCACCTTGGAATTGGCGTTCTGCGGCACAGGAGACCTGCGCGGTCCCGGCCACCCTGCCGGGCGGCTACCTTCGACGTCTTTGTCGAATCACTGTGCGAATGGAATTTTGAATACAGAAAATCTCACCGCGACGCAATGGGAGAGAGGTATAATTGGGCTCTGAGTTACAATTAACACTGCTAAGCTTAAAGGCGTTCTGAGGTGTTGCCGAAACGTCCTATCCATGGGCGGGCAACCACATTGCCTGGCAGAGCGCGGAAGGTCAGCTCGGCTGCGCTTCTGTGCTCTCGTCGCCCGGATCGTTTTTGAACGGCGGCGGTGAGGTCGGTCTCGGTGTTTGATCCCGCGGTGTCGTGGTACCGTTGAGCACCATGCTGCGAGGAATGCGCTATGGGCCAGGTTCTCCGCGCTGTGACGGCCGGGTCGATCGCCACCACGATCCGCTTGAGATCCGGGACATCCTTCTCAGCGACGCGGCAACGCTCCATCCTGTCGATCGTCCAGAGCGCGCCCTCCCGATCCTCCACGGACTCGCCCAAGAGGAACCGGCAACTGCGTGATCGGATCGCGCTTCTCGCCGAACAGGCGGTTGGTCCAGTGCGTCTTCTCGACCGGATTGAGGTCGACCAGAATGCGTTGCTGAAGCCCGGGGATCACACGATCTTGGTCGTCCAAGCCGCCGATCCAGATCTGCGAGCCGTTGGGCAGGGAGAAGTAGCCGTCCTGTCAGTCCTCCGTCAGTTCAGCGCGCGGAAAGCATTTGGCGCGGACGTTCTGTAGGGTGTCGAGGGCGACCGAGGCGCGCGCCGCATCGGCCCGAAATCGAAGGAACGCGTGCCGGGAGCCGGGATAGGCGAGCGCGGCCTCCAGGATCGACCGGACGATGAGGAACGTCTTTCCCGAGCGGGTGCCGCCCACGCGGTACTTATAACGGCTCGGCCCATCGAGCACGTCCCGAGCGACCGGCTGGCCAGGGCTTAGGTCGATCTGTGAGGATAGCGGAGCTTCCAGGCGATCGAAGATCTCACGCAACGGCGCGTTCCCCCTCGATCATCGGGGCCTCGACCGGCTGCTGCAACTTGCGCACGAGGGCGAGCAGATCCGTTTTGGCCTCGGGATAGCGCCTGGCGATGCGAACCAAGCCAGCTTCGAGCTTGCCGAACTCGGGTGTGCTGAAGATGGCGACCGAACTGCGGATCGTGACGCCGGCCGCCGAGCGCTCGATCTCGCCCGTGAACTTGGCGATCTCCCGATCCGCGTCCAGCACGGCCCGGGTCAGGCTCGCCACCGCATAGCGGTCATTGCAGGCCTTGGCGATTCTGCCCAAGCATCCGGCGATGGCCATGCGCCCGATCGCTCGCACATCATCAGGTGCAAGAGGATCTGCATCATTGCGAGATCTTCGCCACGGTCCAGTTCCACCGCGGTGCAGTCCGAGATCCGCGCCTGGATCAAGCTGAATGGCTATCAGGCGAGGCGAGATGGAACGGGCCGCCGTCGTCCTGGCGCACGGCATGGGCGAGAAGGAGGCGCGCAACGGCTTCCGTCTGCTTGGCGGATGGGTCCGGCATGGCAACCCTTTCGGCAGGTGTGACAGGTGGTAGAGTGAGGGTGCTTTGCGGCGTTCGGCGCCGCGACACTGGGAGCGCAGACCGTGATTCAGCGCGAGATGGCGGCGCGGGTCGAGGCAGATGGCTTCATCGCCGCGCTTGATCAGAGTGGTGGATCAACTCCGGGCGCGCTGCGCCTCTACGGCATCCCCGAGACCGCCTATCACGGCGAAGCCGAGATGTTTGCACTGATGCACGCGATGCGGGTGCGCATCATGACAGCGCCGGCCTTCACGGGCACCAAGGTGATGGGCGCTATCCTGTTCGAGGCCACGATGGACGGGACGGCCGAGGGCAGGCCCGTCCCGTCCTACCTTTGGCAGGAACGGGGCGTGGTGCCGTTTCTCAAAGTCGACAAGGGTCTCGCCGCTGAGGCGGACGGGGTCAGCCTGATGAAGCCGATGCCGGATCTCGACGCGCTGCTCAAACGCGCTGTCCGCCTCGCCGTATTCGGCACCAAGATGCGTTCGCTCATCAACCTGCCGTCACACGACGGGATCAGAGCCGTCGTGAAGCAGCAGTTCGACGTAGCCGCTCAGATCGCCGAGCACGGGCTCATGCCGATCGTGGAGCCGGAAGTCTCGATCAAGAGCCCCGACAAGAGCGCCGCGGAGGCGATCCTGCTGGCCGAACTGACGAAAGCACTCGATGCCCTCCCCGCCGGGCGGGAGGTGATGCTCAAGCTCACCCTGCCCGACGTCACGGATCTCTATGCGCCGTTGACCCGGCACCCCCGCGTGGCCCGAGTCGTGGCCCTGTCAGGTGGCTATGCGCGGGCCGCGGCGTGTGAACGGCTGGCTGCCAATCACGGTATTGTTGCGAGTTTTTCGCGGGCCCTCACCGAGGGTCTGACGGTCTCTATGAGCGAACCTGCGTTCGATGAGGTCCTCACAAGGACCATCGACGAAATCTATTCGGCTTCAGTCATCAAGAGATGATCACCATCTTCTGAGGATGAGAGGTCCGTAGAGCGGCGTTTCGATTCACGGGCGGGTGTGGGGCTGCCCTTTTAGCCTCAACGCTGTCCCGAGCCACCCTGCGCGATCCTAGAGGCTGTCTGTGTCTGCCCTGGATGGAACGGGTGCCATCGCCGTTGGGCTATGAGAACCTGAACTCTATACCCTCCCGGGCGACGAGGCAGATGTGGCCCTGTCGCCCCATCTACCGAGATGGTCACCGCTCGCATCGCAGGGCTCGAACGACACAGCGAGATGCCTGGCCAGTTCGCGGGCGGCCGCCTCACCGAACGTGCGCCTTGCCTCGCTCACCAGCTCTTGCCGGCTCGGCTCGCTCATGTCGACAGGGCAACAAGCGCTGAAGGCCAGGGATTGCGGAGGCATGGCGACACCGAGCGGTTGAGGAATACTCGACAACGCTCATGCGGCACCATGGTTACCTTCTTCTGAAGGCCCTGGCTTGAGGTGCGGCG
>CAXTCV010000139.1:0-9956 GCA_964242725.1 uncultured Methylobacterium sp. | reverse complement strand
CCTGGAGCTGGAGCACGTCGGCGGCGCGGTCGATCACCGCCTCGATCAGGCCGGCCAGGATGGTCTCGCCTGAGGTGATGGAGCTGCCGCCGGTGCCCATCGAGCGCGCGGCGCGCTGCGTGTACATCCGGAAGGCCTGCGGCTCCTCGTAGCGCACCGTCACGAGCCGGTTGCCGCGCAGGACGAAGGTGATGCCGGCCAGGCCCGGCTCCTCGGATTCGCTCACCTTCGACAGGACCCGCCCGGTCATGTAGCGGGCGCCCTCCTCGACGTAGAGCAACTCGGAGGGTTCGATGTCCTTCATCTCCTCGCGGGTCGGTACCTCGATGCCCGCGAAGGCCTCGACCTTCAGCTCCTCCTCGCGGCTCGGGCGGATCAGGTCGAGCCAGACGGTGTCCTCGGGGATCGTGTCCTGGAGATCGATGACGCGGCGTTCAAGCAGCGTGGATCCGACGCCGACGGCGGGCTGGTGGATGAAGATCACGAACGGGTCTCGGATGCAGGACGGTCACGACACAGCGCCGGGTTGGATCCGAATCCGGCACGGGGATGCCCGGCGCAAGCTGCGCGGCGGGTGTGGCGGTGTTTTCTGACGCTTCCGTGACATCGCGGCCCGCATTGCGGGGAGGGCGGCCTGATCGGGCGCGGAGTCCGGCGGTGTGGCCGCCGCGCCTCCATATGCGGGTCGGCCGCTGCCGTGCGGATCCTCCGGGACATGGCAACCGGGACATTCCGCCCGGTCATGAGCCGGCGCCGTCTCGTCCCGAAAGCCGATGGCCACCGTTCGGGGGAATGCGCTAATTGCAGCCGTCGCAGATGCTGCCGTCGATCGTGTCGGTCAGCGTCCGCTCGCGGCGCCGTTCCGTCCGGGTCGGGACCTCGCCCGGTCCCAGGGAGGTCCCCGGGGGCTTGGTCACGCCGAGGCGGTTGGTGTTCGGCGCCGTGATCGTCGAGGCCGGTCCGCCGCCGGTGCCGGTCTGATCCGGCGCGACGGTCTGTGCCGCCAGCGAGACGGGAACGGCGAGGCTCAGGGCAGCCAGGGCCAGCGGGCGCAGGGATCCTCGGGTCATGGAACCTCGGGTCATGGAACCTCCAGTCGCCGAGAGAACGTGAGACTCGGCGGCCGGTTGCCTGACTCACGGGCGCCGCGCGGCGCGGCGGAACACCCCGACCATCTCGATATGGGCCGCGTGGCGGAACTGATCGACCGGCGTGACGGTCTCGAGCCGGTAGCCGCCGGCCACGAGGGTCGCCGCGTCCCGGGCGAAGGTGCCGGTGTCGCAGGCGATGCCGATCACCAGCGGCACCCGCGATCCGGCGAGTTGCCGGGCCTGGGCCTCCGCACCGGCCCGGGGCGGATCGAACACGACCGCATCGAAGGCGTCCAGCTCGGTCGGCAGCAGCGGCCGGCGGAACAGGTCGCGGCGCTCAACGGTGATCCGCCGCAGGCCCGTGGCCGCGCGGGCGGCCCTGTCGAGACCGGCCAGGGCCGCCGCATCGGATTCGACGGCCTGGACGGCGGCCTGCCTGGCCATCGCCAGGGTGAGCGGCCCGCAGCCCGCGAACAGGTCGGCGACTCGCCGCGGACGCGGCCCGAGGGCCGTGAGGGTCAGCGCGGTCAAGATCGCCTGCCCGGCGGCGGTGGCCTGCAGGAACCCGCCGGGGGACGGGTAGAGGGGCGTGCCGCTGCCGGCCACCGAGACCGGTTCGGCCTCCATCAGGCGCTCGCCGTGGAGCGACAGCCGGGCGAGGCGGAGTTCGCCGGCGATCCGCACCAGGGCGGCGGCGACGCCGGCGCTCACCGGGCCGTGGCCGCGCAGGTCGATGTCGAGGCCCTGGTCGGTGGCGGTGACCGCCACGTCGAGGGGCTTTCGACCGTGGCCGAGGGGGGCGGCGAGGCGACGTGCCGCCTCGGGCGCCGCGTGCAGCGCCGGCACGGTGATCGGGCACAGGTCGATCGGCACCAGCGCGTGGCTGCGCGCCGCCATCAGCCCGGCCTCGGCCCGGCCGTCGACCGCCCGGACATGGAGCGTGAGCCGCCGCCGCCCGGCGCCATGCGCGTCGATGGCCATTTCCGGCTCCACGGCGAGCCTGGCCTGGGACAGCGCCTGCGCGACGAGGCCCCGCTTCCAGGCGAGTTCGGCCGGCCGCGCGAGGTGCTGCGTCCGGCAGCCGCCGCACTGCATGACGTAGGGGCAGAAGGGCGCGACGCGGTCGGGGGAGGGCCGCTCGACGCCGAGAAGCTCGGCGCGACGCCCGTCCCGTCGGATCGCGACCCGCTCGCCCGGCAGCGCATAGGGGACGGGGGTCCCGTCCTCCGCGATGCCGTCGCCGCGGGATCCGAGATCCTGGATCG
The DNA here is from genome assembly GCA_964242725.1 of uncultured Methylobacterium sp. Taxonomy (GTDB): domain Bacteria; phylum Pseudomonadota; class Alphaproteobacteria; order Rhizobiales; family Beijerinckiaceae; genus Methylobacterium. Next base: position 7,600 of record CAXTCV010000139.1, on the reverse strand, counting down.
TGACCGTCTCGCTCACGGCAGCCTCGCGCCGACCAGGAACTCGGCGTTGCCGTCGCCGCCGGTGACGGGCGAGTCGATCAGCCCCAGGATCGCGGCGCCGAGGCCCTCCAGCGTGGCGCGGATCGCCGCGCAGACCTCTGCGTGGACCGCCGGATCGCGGACGAGGCCGCCGCGGCCGATCCGGGCGCGCCCGGCCTCGAATTGCGGCTTGATCAGCGCCACGATCGCCGAGCCCGGCCTCAGCCGCGCCGGCAGGGCCGGGAGGACGAGGCGCAGGCCGATGAAGCTCACGTCGACGCTGGCGAAGTCCGGGGGCGGCGTCAACGTGGCCGGGTCGAGGGTGCGGATGTCGGCGCCCTCCCGGTTCGTGACGCGGGGATCGGCGGCGAGCCGCGGATGGAGCTGGCCCCGGCCGACATCGACCGCGTGGACATGGCGCGCGCCCCGGGCGAGCAGCACGTCGGTGAAGCCGCCGGTCGAGGCGCCGACGTCGAGGGCGGTGCGGCCGGCCGGATCCAGATGGAACGCGTCCAGGGCCGCCGCCAGCTTGAGGCCGCCGCGGGAGGCGTAGGGATGCTCGGGGGCGGCTTCGATCCGCGCCCCGGGGGCGATCGGCTCCGAGGCGCGTGCGAGCGGCCGGCCGTCGACGCTGACCCGCCCGGCCCGGATCGCCGCCTGCGCCCGGGCCCGGCTCTCGAAATGGCCGCGCTCGACCAGGAACAGGTCGGCCCGCCGGGCGCCCGGGCGATCGTCCGCGGGCAGGGCGCGGTCCGGGAGGGGCCGGTCTCGGGTCATCAGAGCTTCGTGCGGTCCGGGCAGATCTGCGGCAGAGGTCTGGACGCGCGGCCCTGTCGGGGGCCGGCGCGCTCCCTAACTAGACCGGACCGCACAGGAGAGCCACCGCATGACCCGTACCCTGCCGCTGCTCGCATTGCTCGGGACCCTCGCCGCGGGCGGCGTCCACGCCCAGGAACCGCCGAAGGAGGCGGCCAAGCCGGTCGAGACCTTCACGGCGCCGATCAAGAACGCGAAGGGCGACACGATCGGCACCCTGGCGATCCGCGACGGCGCCAACGCCCTGGTGCTGCGCGTCGCCCTCCAGGCCGGCGCCCTGCCGCCCGGCTGGCACGGCCTGCATTTCCATGCCGTCGGCGACTGCTCCGATCCGAAGTTCCTCAATTCGAAGGCGCATGTGAACCACGACCAGAGCAAGCACGGCCTGCTCAACCCGGACGGCCCCGACGAGGGCGACCTGCCGAACCTCTATGTGGCCCAGGACGGCTCGGCCAATGCCGAGGTCTGGAGCGAGACGCCGCTCAACGGCGAGGGCGGCCTCAAGGACGGGGATGGCTCGGCCCTGATCATCCACGCCAACGAGGACGACCACACCGCCCAGCCGATCGGCGGCGCCGGCGACCGGGTCGCCTGCGCGGTGATCAAGTAGAGGGTCGGTTCGAAGCGCAGTCCGTGACGGCGGTGTCGTCGTCGCCGCACGAGGTTCGAGACGCCTCCGCGCCCCGGGCACGCCCCTTCACGGCTCGCGCCCCGAATGGGTGTGCCCGGAAAGGGAGGCGGTTCCGGCGCTGACACGCGCCCGCCCTCCCCGCAAGGGGCGGAGAGCACGTCGCGCGTGTCAGCATACGAAGCGCGCGTCCGGTGGCGCGCGGAGGGGGAGGGGGACGCGCCTGTATTCCGGCCGGTGTCCTCGTCCGACCCTCATAGCCCGCTCGGATGCTCCGGCGCCTCGCCGCCGCGAGCGGCCGAACGCGGGGCGTCGCGCTAGGTCTCCGCCTGGGGCAAGGGCATCGTCGGCGGGATCGGCCGCGGGCGGCCGGCCTCGTCGACGGCCACGAAGGTGAAGGTCGCCTGCGTCACCCGCTCGCGCACCTGGGTGCAGAAGCGCCGCGCCCAGGCCTCGACCTCGATCTTCATCGAGGTCCGGCCCACATGGGAGACCCGGGTGTAGACGCACAGCACGTCGCCGACGCGGACCGGCCGGATGAAGGTCATGGCGTCCAGCGCCACAGTGACCACCCGGCCCTGCGCCCGGTCGACCCCCGCGATGCCGCCGGCCTGATCCATCTGCGACAGCACCCAGCCGCCGAAGATGTCGCCGTTGGCGTTGGTGTCGGCCGGCATGGCGATGGTGCGCACCGTCAGGTCGCCCCGGGGCAGATCGACCTCCGGAGGCGGCGGGACGGTGGCGGCCTGCGCGAGTCCGACGTGCTGCATGCCGTCCATCCGTCCGTCGTGCGCCGTCAGGGAAGCAGGCCGGCGACCTTGAGCCCCGCCGCCAGCAGGATGGCGGCCGCGCTCAGGATGCATTCGAGCGGGACCAATTGCCAGAGGTCCGGCGTCGCCGCCGCCGGCTCGGCGCGCTGCGCAAGATCGTTCATCGGGCGTCCTCCCGGGCTGGCCGATCTGTCGTCGCCGGTCCCGTTCCCTGCATCATAACGCATGGATGCCGCGGGTACATCCCGAATCGGGATCCGCAATCCTGGTCCCGGACGCCGGGATCGGAGCGGTGTGTCGCTCTTCGCGGGCGCAGCGCATGGCCCGAAGGCGGCCAATCACCGGCCAGGACGATACCCGAAGCATCCGGCGGCTCGGGGGAGCCGCCGGACCGATCCTGTCAGTGATCGCTCAGTAGAAGAACCGGCGGCGGTAGTAGGGCCGGCGCCAGTAGGGCCGCGGACCATAGAACCGACGGCGGAAATAGGGCCGGCGGTAGTAGGGCCGCGGGCCGTAGAAGCGGCGACGGTAGTAGTACTGGGCCTTCTCGGTCATCGCTGGGGCGGCATTGGCCGGGAGGGCGAGGCCCGGACCGACGGGCGCGGCGGACGCGCCTTCCGGCGCCGCAGCCGCGAACCCCAGCACCAGCAGGGCCGCGAGCAGGAATTTCCTCAGCACGGTGTCGACTCCCTTCGTGTGATTGCGTCTCGGACGACGAACCGCACGGGAAGCGAGAACCCACCGCCCGGTCCGAAACGCTGCAACGCATGGGCGAAGCGAAGCGTTGCAGCGTAACCGCTGCGACGTGCCGGACAGGGTTGACGGTGGGTTGAGGGCCGCGGCTTCAGGCGATCTTGGTGGTCATGTCCTCGATGCGGGCCTCGGCGCATTGTCGCACGAGGGCGATGCCGTGCTCGCAATCCTCGCGGCGGACATAGCCCTCACCCGAATCGGCGATGATTTCGCCGTTGCGCGCCCGGAGGCGCCAGCGCCACTCGCCCTTGGCATCCCGATAGAGTTCGAACCGCATCGTGCCGGCTCCCTGATCATCCGCGGGATGAAATGGGTTGCCGGGCCCGGAAAGGAAGGCGTCGGCCACGCCGATGGTCGCGCCCGCGCGATGCGGGCCTGCGGCTTCGGGTGGCTTCGGAGGCGGGAAAACGGGGACCCGTTTTCCCGCACCGGGCCGGAGGCCCCGTCAGTGCGCCTTGTCGGCGATGCCCTTCAGTCCAGCCTCGTAGACGCCGGCGATGGCCTCCTTGGCCTTGTCGTCCGGAGCCCCCTTGGCCTTGAACGTGCCCTTCCACGTCACCTTGGAGCCGTTGCCGGCCTTCGCGACCATGATCGTCGAATGGTAGTCGGTCACGGGCAGCGGACCTTCCAGGATCGTGTAGGTGTAATCCATCTTCTTGTCGCTGCGCGCTTCCTCTTCCTCGACGATCGTTCCGCCGCCCTTCAGGCTGAGCGTGCGGACGTCCTTGTTCCCCTTCTTGGACAGGGCGCATTTCTCGATCACGGGGTGCCAGTCGCCGATCCCGCAGAATCCGCCGATGGTCTTCCAGACCGTCTCCGGCGCCGCGGCGATGTCGACCGATTTCGTGACTTCGAGGGCCAGAGCCGGAGAGAGAGACGCCACGATGAGTGCGGCAGCTGGTACGAAAACCCGGAACATTAGGCGTTTTCCCTGACGATTGACGGTTATCGGCCGTGAAGGCCGGTCAGACACCTAGCGCGCCCAGGAGCCGTTACGAGCCGACCGGCCCCGCTTTCGCGGATGGATGAGCGTGCCGACGTCGGGGCCCGGCGAGGCGCCCGACCGGCGCGACGGGGAAAGTTCTCCGATGCCCGGCCCGGCGGGCCCCATGAGGGGCTGCGCGGCGCCGAACGACGAGGCGCCGCAGCCCGGCTGCGCCTTCGACGGCGTGGACCCGTGATCCCGGTCCGGGCCACCCGCCGCGGGGGCCTCTGACAAAAAACCGCCCGGGACGGTGCCGTCCCGGGCGGTTGTTCAGATGTCTACGGTGCGATCAGGTTCAGGAGCGGGGTGCCCGCTCCAGCCAGCCGATGTTGCGGCCCTCGCCGCCGCCGCCGCCGCCGCTGCGCGGGCGGGCATCGGCGCGCTGGGGCCGGGCGTCCCGGTTGGGGCGGGCCTGCTGACTCGGGCGCTGCTCACCCTGCGGCCGGGCGGGGCGGGCATCGCGCCCCTGCACGGCCTGCCCGCGCCCGTCGCCGCGCGCCTCGACCCGTCCGTCCTGGGGCCGGGCCTGCCGGGGCGCGCCCTGGCCGCCGAAGCCGCGTCCGCCCTCCGGGCGCCCCTGCTGGGGCCGGGGCCGCTGGCCCTGACGGCCGCCGCCCGGACGCTGCTGCTGCCGCTCGGGCCGGCGCTCCTCCTCGCGGGCGATCTCGGCCGCTTCCTGGCGGGACGGCGGCGTGAAGCCCTCGGGGAAGCCCCCCACCGGTACCTTCTGGCGGGTGATGCGCTCGATGTCGCGCAGGTAGGCCTTCTCCTCGTCGTTGCAGAACGAGATGGCGAGCCCGTCCGCGCCCGCCCGGGCGGTGCGCCCGATGCGGTGGACGTAGCTCTCCGGCACGTTCGGCAGGTCGAAATTGACCACGTGGCTCACGCCATCGACGTCGATGCCGCGGGCCGCGATGTCCGTGGCGACCAGGACCCGGGAGGCGCCGTCCTTGAAGGCGGCCAGCGCCCGCTCGCGCTGGGGCTGGCTCTTGTTGCCGTGGATCGCCGCTGCCGCGATGCCGACCTTGTCGAGGCCGCGCACGACCCGGTCCGCCCCGTGCTTGGTGCGGGTGAAGACCAGGACGCGCTCGATCGCCGGATCGCGCAGGATGTGGCCGAGCAGCGCCTGCTTGGCGCCGGTATGGACGAAGATCACCTGCTGCTCGACGCGCTCGGCCGTGGTGGCGACCGGGGTGACCGCGACCTGCACCGGATCCTTGAGATACTGGCTGGCGAGGCCCGCGATGTTCTTCGGCATGGTGGCCGAGAAGAACAGGCTCTGGCGCTTCTCGGGCAGCATCTTCACGATGCGCTTGAGGGCGTGGATGAAGCCGAGGTCGAGCATCTGATCGGCCTCGTCGAGGACGAGGATCTCGACGCCCTCGAGCGTCAGCGACCGGCGCTCGATCAGGTCGATCAGCCGGCCGGGCGTGGCGACCAGGATGTCGACGCCGGGGGCCAGCGCCCGCTCCTGGCGGCTGATGGTGACGCCGCCGAACACCACCGTGGTGGTGTAGGACAGGTGGCGGCCGTAATCGCAGAATGATTCGGCGATCTGGTTGGCGAGCTCGCGGGTGGGCGAGAGCACCAGCACCCGGCAGCCGCGGCGCGGGGCGCGGCGGTCCGAGAGCGAGAGGCGATGCAGGATCGGCAGCGCGAAGGCCGCGGTCTTGCCGGTGCCGGTCTGGGCGATGCCGCAGAGGTCGCGGCCCTGCATGGCCGGCGGGATCGCCTGGGCCTGGATCGGGGTCGGTGTGACGTAGCCAGCCTCGCCGAGCGCCCGCAGCACGGGCTGGGCAAGGCCGAAATCGGTGAATTGGGTCAAGGATGTATCCGATGCAGCAGGACCGGCCGGGCGCCTCGCGTGGTGTGCGAGCAGAGCCGTGTTCGAGCCGGTCCGTTGGCAGGGGGCAGCCCGCGTGATGGGGCGGCCCGGGTGCATGCACGTTATGAAGAGGGGGGCCGGATCACGCCGGGTGGCGCCCGATCCGTCACGCAACCCCCTCAAGCGGGCCATGACGGCCGCTGACGCTGCACCGCCGATATGCGGGTGTGCGGCCGCGAAGTCAATGCGGGGCGTCACGTCCCGGCGCATGGCTCCACCCCCGCCGGCGCACGGCTCGATGGACAGACCGATCCGCTGCCGGGGACCGGCGGGGCCCCGCACGAACACGGTCGCGCCCCCCGAAGGAGCCTTGAATCGCCCCGCGTGATCCTTGAGGAAGCACGGACAATGGCGCGGCTCTGGACAGGCATCGCGCCGGTCGAAGAGGAGAGAGAATGACCCGCTCTGTTCTGACGGTGAGTGCCGGTCTGGCGGTGATCGCGGTCGTCCTCGCATCCCTGTGGATCGGGTTTGGCCCGCGCCCTCAGGGCGGCCCCGACAAGCGGGCCTCCGCCGGCATTCCCTTGTCGCAACAGCCGCGATCCCCCGTGGATGCCAAGGGGCAATCCATTCGGACGATCGCGCCCGCATCGCCGTCCGGTTCGGGGATGGCCGCGACGGCACCCCCGGCCTCATCCCCGTCCGCCACCGCTCCGGCCAACCCGTCGGCGCCCCCCGGTTCGTCGGCCGATCTCGGTTCTCCCGCGCGGCAATCGGAGGGCACGTCCGCGACGGGTCTGAGAACGGAGACGGCCCCCGGAGAGGCGCACGGACCCTCCGGGCCGCCCGGCGAGAGCGTCGATCTCAACACGGCGTCCGTCGAGCAGTTGAACGGGCTCGGCGCCGGCATGATCGGCCGGAGGATCATCGAGTTCCGCCCCTACGCCTCGCCCGATGAACTCCTGACGCGCCGTGTTCTGAAACGCGCCGATTACGACGCCATCAGGAGCGCGATCACCGTCCGATAGCCCCGGAGATCCTTGATTCCGCATCGGCTCTTCCCCGAAAGCCGGCCGCCATCCTTCGGGCTGATGCTCCGGTGAGCGGCCAGGCCGGTCGGGGACGCCGTCTTCGGTGAGCGGCGGCCGTGAACAGGCGTCGCGCGCGGACGTTGATGCTCAGGTCACGCGCGAGACGTGATTGTGGAACGCTCAAGGAGTCTGTCATGCGCAAGACCGCACTGATCGCGGCCGTCGGCCTGGTGTCGATGGGGACCGCCAGCTTGGCCGCGGAGACTGCCGGTGCCACCGGTACGTCCGGGAACACGCCCCGTATGCAGGGTTCGCCCAACGCCGCGGGCTTCGGCAAGGCGGAGACCACCGGGACCGCCGGGGCGAACACGCCGGACAGCACACCCAGCCAGGACGGCAAGATGAAGGGCCCGCCGAACGCCTCGGGCTTCCAGCACGGCAAGTCCGGCTCGCCATCGGGCCGCTGAGCCTGAGCGGGGTCGATCGCCGGCTGCCGTCGCGCGGGACCGCATTGTCGTGCGGCCCGGCGCGACGGTGGCCCATCGGAGGCCGTATCGGGATGGACGTCATCCGTGCGCCGACGACCGATCCCTGCCTTCAGGATCCGCACCAGCACAGAGCGATTTCAGGAATGATGTGCGGCGCCCGCTGCCGGGACGCTGGTCGCCGTCGACACATCGTTCGGCACCGAATCTCTTCTCACCGGGGGAGAAGCGATTGGTGCGGCCAAGAGGACTCGAACCTCCACCCCTCGCGGGACTAGCACCTCAAGCT
>CAXTCV010000138.1:0-10008 GCA_964242725.1 uncultured Methylobacterium sp. | reverse complement strand
CCGTGCTGCCCGCCGACGCGCATCGGCGCAAGCGCCTGTTCCTGGCCGACATGGACTCGACCATGATCGAGCAGGAATGCATCGACGAATTGGCGGGCACGCTCGGCCTCAAGGACCATGTGGCCGCGATCACCGAGCGGGCGATGCGCGGCGAGATCGCGTTCGAGCCGGCCCTGCGCGAGCGCGTGGCGCTCCTGAAGGACATCCCGGTCGCAGCGGTGGACGGTCTGATCGCCGCGCGGCTGAGCCTCACCCCGGGCGGGCCGACGCTGGTGCGGACGATGCGGACGCACGGCGCCCATACATGCCTCGTCTCCGGGGGCTTCACCCTGTTCACCGGTCCGATCGCGGCGATGATCGGCTTCCACGAAGACCGGTCCAACGTGCTGGGCGTGGCCGATGGGCGGCTCACCGGCACGGTGGCGGATCCGATCGTCGGCAAGGCCGAGAAGCGCGCGACGCTGATCGCACTGCGCGAGACGCTGGGCCTCGGCCCGGCGGAGACGCTCGCGGTGGGCGATGGCGCCAACGACCTCGACATGCTCGCCGAGGCCGGGCTCGGCGTGGCCTTCCGGGCCAAGCCGGCGGTCGCCGCGGCCGCCCATGTCCGGATCGAGCACGGCGATCTCACCGCGCTCCTGTACCTGCAGGGCTACGCGGCGGCCGAGTTCGTCGGGCCGGGGGTCAGCGGGGAAGGATTCGGGCGAGGGTGATGATGGCACCCAGAAGGGCCACAATCTGGAACCCGATCGCGCCGAAGATCCAGCGTACCGTGTCCACCTTGGCCGAGGCGATCGCACCCCTGGTCGTCTCGATGTCCGCCTTCGTCCCGAGACGGAGCGCCTCGATGTCAGCCTTGGTGCAGACGCGGAGATTCTCGCCCTCGGCTTGAGTCGTGCGCCGCAGCTTTTCGATATCGGCGCCGGTCTGCATTTTCAGGGCTTCGACGTCACCGCGGACGCGCTGGATGTCGGCCCGAACATCGTGAATGTCGCCCTTCGTGGCGAGATTTCCATCGAGCACGTCGACCCGGGCGTCGGCAAACCCTTCGGCCTGCTCGGCTGACAGCTTCGCCGTGTCCCGCAGGGCGCGGGCGAATTTCAGGGTGTCGAAGGCGACGGCCGTCTTGGGGTTCGATCTGGTCGAGCCGGACCGACTCGCCGCACCAGTCTGCCGCACCCGGCCGCCGCGTCAATGCGGACGTGCCGACCGCGAGACGGCCGTCACATCCGGCCGGAGCGACGGCCGTCCGCCGCGACCCGATGCGTCGGCTAATCCAGCCCGACCGCCACGAAGCGCACGTCGCCGGTGGCGGTCGCCACGAGGAGCAGCACCGACTTGCGCCCGTCCTTCTTGAGGGCGTCGATCCGCTTCGTCACGTCCGCCGGGGTATTCACCGCCTCCTGGCCGACCTCGACGATCACCTCGCCGGGCTGGATCCGCTTGTCGGCCGCCGTCGAGTTCGGATCGACGCGGGTCACGACCACGCCCTTCACGGTGTCCTTGATGGCGTATTTCTTCCGCAGGTCGTCGGTCATGCCGGACAGGTTGAGCCCGAGCGCCTGTCGGGTCGCGCTCTCGGGCTCCGGCTGGCGCAGAGTGGCGAGCTGCGGCTTGTCGCTGTCCTCCAGCCGGCCGAGGGTGACGGGCTTCGTCACCTCCTCGCCTTTGCGCACCACCACCACGTCGACCTTCTGGCCCACGGGGGTCGAGGCGACGATCCGCGGCAGGTCGCCCGAGGCCTTCACGGGGGCGCCGTTGAACTTCACGATCACGTCGCCGACGTCGATCCCGGCGGTCTTGGCCGGGCCCTTCTCGTCGACGCCGGCCACGAGGGCGCCCCGGGCGCCGCCCTTGAGGTTGAGCGCCTCGGCGGTGGTGTCGTCGACGTTCTGGATGCGCACGCCGAGCCAGCCGCGCCGGACCTCGCCGAAGTCGCGCAGCTGGTCGATCACGGGCTTGGCCGTATCCGACGGGACCGCGAAGCCGATGCCAACGGAGCCGCCGGTGGGCGAGAGGATCGCCGTGTTGATGCCGATCACCTCGCCGTCCATGTTGAACAGCGGACCGCCCGAATTGCCCTTGTTGATCGCCGCGTCGGTCTGGATGTAGTTGTCGTAGGGTCCGGACTCGATGTTCCGCCCCCGGGCCGAGACGATGCCGGCCGAGACCGAGCCGCCGAGCCCGAACGGGTTGCCGATCGCGATGACCCAGTCGCCGGGCCGCATCGTGTCGGAATTGCCGAACGGCACCGCCTTGAGCGGGTGATCGGCCGGGGGCTTCACCCGCAGCACCGCGAGGTCGATCTTCGAATCCTTCCCGACGATCTCGGCCTTCAGCTTGGTGCCGTCGTGCAGGATGACCTGGATGTCGTTGGCGTCGCCGATGACATGGTTGTTGGTCACCACGATCCCGGACGCGTCGATGATGAAGCCCGAGCCGAGGGAGTTCGACTTGCGCTGCTGACGCGGCGCGTCGTTGTCGCTGCGCTCGCCGCCCTTGCCGCCGCGGCGGTTGAAGAACTCCTCGAACAGGTCCTCGAACGGCGTGCCCGGGGGCACCTGCGGCATGGCGCGCCCGCCCCGGGCCTCGACCGTGGTGGAGGCGGAGATGTTCACCACCGCGTCGGTCACCTGATCGGCGAGGTCGGCCAGCGAGGCCGGCCCCTTGGCGAAGGCCGGGAGCGGCACGGCGGCGCTCGCCACCGAAGCCCCGAACAGGAGCGCGGCCATGAGGGCGCGGGTGCGGGAGCGGGGCTGCGCCTTCGCGCGGCCGAAGGGCGCCACGGGGGCGCGCGCGACGGGGTGCATGATCGACCTCTTCAAGACCGCGTTTCCGGCGTCGCGGGCCCCTGATCGATGATCGGGGCCCGCGTATCGACGTGCAAGGTAGTCTTCCGGTGTCCGCGCGCCAACGCGCGTCCGATCAGCGCGCCGTCCCGGCGGTGGAGCCGGTGGTGGCGCTCGGATCGGACGGTCCCCGCGGAGCCCGCGTCGCCGCGGCCGCCGCCCGACCCTGCGGGTCGCTGAAGTAGCGGAAGAAATCCGTGTTCGGGCTGATCACCAGCCGCGTGTCGGGCCCCTTGAGGCCGGTCTCGTAGGCCTGCATCGAGCGGTAGAAGCTGAAGAAGTCCGGATCCTTGCCGAACGCCTCGGCGAGGATGCGGTTCTTGTCGGCGTCGCCCTCGCCGCGCAGCTGCTCGGATTTCTGCGTCGCCTCGGCCAGGATCACCGTGACCTCGCGTTCGGCCTTGGCGCGGATCGTGGCGGCGCTCTGGTCGCCGTTGGCACGGATGTCGGCGGCCTCGCGCTCGCGCTCGGTCTTCATCCGCTTGTAGACCGCGGCCGAGTTCTGCGCGGGCAGATCGACGCGGGTCATGCGCAGGTCGACGATCTCGACACCGAGGGCCTTGGCCTGCCGGTTCACGTCCTCCTGGATGTTGTGCATCAGCTGGCCGCGCTCGGTCTTGACGATGGCGTCGCGGGTCGAGCGGGCGAGCACGTTGCGCAGGCTTGAATTGGTGAAGCTGGCGAGCCGCTGGTTGGCCAGCCCGATATTGCCCACCGCCTGGTAGAAGCGCAGCGGATCGAGGATCCGGTAGCGGGCGAAGGCGTCCACCTCCAGGTTCTGCCGGTCGGCGGTGAGCACCGTCTGCACCGGCAGGTCGAGGTCGAGCACGCGCTTGTCGAAGATCACGACGTTCTCGACGAACGGCACCTTGAAGTAGAGCCCGGGCTTCTCCTCGCCGGTGGCGTTGAGCACGGCGCGGACGCGGCCGAATTGCAGCACGAGCGCCTGCTGCATCTGGCCGACGGTGAAGATCGAGGCGTAGAGCCCGATCGCGACGATCGCGGCGACCGCGATCAGGCCGGTGCGGAGGGCCTGTTTCATCGTGCGGCTCCCGCCTGAGCCGGGGACTGGGCGCGCGCACCGAACTCGGTGAGCGGCAGCACGGGCAGGACCCCGGCCGCCGTGGCGGCGCCCGGCTGCGCGCCGTTCTGGTCGATGATCACCTTGTTCACGGAGCCCAGAACCTTCTCCATCGTCTCCAGGAAGATCCGCTCGCGGCTGATCGCCGGGGCGGCCTTGTAGGAGGCGTAGACCTCGCTGAACCGGGCCGCCTGGCCGGTGGCATCGGCCGTCGCCTTCGTCCGGTAGGCCTCGGCCTGCTGGAAGATCTGGGACGCCTTGCCCCGGGCCTGCGGCACTTCGCGGCTGGCGTAGGTCTTGGCCTCGTTCTGCGCCGTGTCGGCGTCCTGCTGGGCGGCGTTCACGTCGATGAAGGCGGGACGCACCTCCGGCGGCGGGTTGACCGAGACGAGCTGCACCACCTCGATGCGCACGCCGGCGCCGTACTCGTCGAGCGCCTTCTGGACCATCTCCTTCACCTCCTGGGCGATGCTCGACTGCTCGTTGGTGAGGATCGCCTGGATGTTGCGGCGGCCGATCACCTCGCGCATCGCGCTCTCGGAGATCGCCTTGATGGTGCCCTCCGGGTTCTGGAGGTTGAACACGAAGTCGGAGGCCTTGAGCGGGTTGATCCGCCACTGCACCTCGAAGTCGAGGTCGACGATGTTCTCATCGCCCGTCAGGATCAGGCTCTCGTCCGGGACGTCGCGGTTGCGGCCCTGGCCGCCGGGACCCGCGCGGAAGCCGATCTGGATGGAGTTCTGGGAGCCGACATCCGGCTTGACCACCCCGCCGATCGGGTAGGGGAAGTTGTAGCGCAGGCCCTCGCCCTTGGTGCCGACGTAGCGGCCGAAGATCGTCTCGATGCCGACCTGACGCGGGTAGACGGTGTAGAAGCCGGTGGCGAGCCAGACCGCGATGGCGAGCGCCGCGATGACCGCGGCGCTGCGACCGCCGCCGAAGCCGGTCGAGCCGCCACCGCCGTAGCCGCCGGGGCCGCCGCCGCCCGGGATCAGGCCGCGCAGCCGGTCCTGCCCACGCCGGAGCAGGTCCTCGAGGTTCGGCGGAGTCTTGCCGCCGCCGCCCCAGGGGCCGCCGCCGTTGCCGCCGCCGTTGCCGCCGGGTCGGCCCCAGGGACCCCCGCCGCCGCTCTGATTGCTCCAAGGCATCCTAGCCGTCGTCTCCCGCCTGTCCGCGCCCGGCCCTGTCCCGGCCGGCGCCCCCTGCCTGAACGGCCACGCTCGCCCGCCTAGTCCCGGCTGTCCGGGCGGATGGCCGGGCGATCCGCCCCCCTCGCAGGCCTAAGCACTTGCACGGGCGCAGCTTCCCGCAAGATGTGCAAGCCTGCGGTGAGCGCGTGCACCCGACAGGCACCTGCGGGCGCGCCCCCCATGCTGTCAAGGCTGGCAGGTGGGCATGCGCGACGCCAAAGGCAAATGCGGCGGCGCGCCTCAGCGCACCCGCTCCCAGTCGACGAACGCGAATGCGTGTGCGTCGCGGGGGCCCGCCGGGTGCGCCTCGCGGAACGTCTCGCGGAAGCGGGTCCGGTCGAAATCCGGGAATCGCACGTCGCCCTCCGGCGCGGCCTCGACCTCGGTGAGGTGGAGCCGATCGGCCCGCGGAAGCGCGATTGCGTAGATCTCGGCGCCGCCCACCACCATCAGCTCCGGCCCGGCGGCGGCGGCCAGCGCGGCGTCCCAATCGTGGACGATCTCGGCGCCCTCCGCCCGGACGGTACGGTCCCGGGTGAGCACCAGCGTGCGGCGGCCCGGCAGGGGGCGGCCGATCGAGTCCCAGGTCCTGCGACCCATCAGCATCGGCTTGCCCAGGGTCAGGGCCTTGAACCGCTTCAGGTCGCTGGAGAGATGCCAGGCGAGGCCGTTATCGCGGCCGATGACGCCGTTGCGGGCGATGGCCGCCACCAGCGCGACGATCGGGCTCATACCGCCACCGGGGCGGCGATGGCGGGATGCGGATCGTAGCCCGCGACGGCGACATCCTCGTACCGGAAGGCGAACAGGTCGCGGACCTCCGGATTGAGCCGCAGCTGCGGCAGCGGGCGCGGGGCGCGAGCGAGCAGGGCGCGGGTCTGCTCCAGGTGGTTCCGGTAGAGATGCGCGTCGCCGAAGGTGTGGACGAAGTCGCCGACGCCGAGGCCGGCCACCTGGGCGATCATGTGGGTGAGGAGCGCGTAGCTCGCGATGTTGAACGGCACGCCCAGGAAGGCGTCGGCCGAGCGCTGGTAGAGCTGGCAGGAGAGCCGCCCGTCGCTCACGTAGAACTGGAACAGGCAGTGGCAGGGGGCGAGCGCCATCCGGTCGAGGTCGGCCGGGTTCCAGGCCGAGACGATCAGGCGGCGGGAGTCGGGGTTGCGGCGGATCTCGCCCAGCACCCAGGCGATCTGGTCGACGGTGCCGCCGCCGGGCTTCTCCCAGGAGCGCCACTGCTTGCCGTAGACCGGGCCGAGGTCGCCGGCCTCGTCCGCCCACTCGTCCCAGATCGTCACGCCGTTCGCCCGCAGGGCGGCCACGTTGGTGTCGCCCGTGAGAAACCAGAGCAGCTCGTGGATGATCGAGCGCAGATGCAGCCGCTTGGTGGTGACCAGCGGGAAGCCCGCCGACAGGTCGAAGCGCATCTGGTGGCCGAACACCGAAAGCGTGCCCGTGCCGGTGCGGTCGTCCTTGGCGGCGCCCGCGTCGAGGATGCGCCGGAGCAGGTCGTGATAAGCGTCCATCGGCCCTTCCTGCGCGCCGGCGCGGCGCCCGGCAAGCGCGCCGCCGACATATGCACCGCTCCGCTCAGGGCGGCCACAGCAGGTAGGTCACCAGGGCGAGGTTCGACCAGCCGTGGAGGGCGATGCCGGGCCAGAGCCGGCCGGTGCGCCAGCGCAGCCAGCCGAGCGCCAGGGCCAAGGGCAGGAGCGAGACGGGCCGGGCGAGCCCCCAGGACGAGACGTGGGCGGCCGCGAAGATCACGGCGGTGACCAGGATCGCCCCCGCCGGCCCCAGGGCCGCGTCGGCGCGGGCATAGGCCTCGCCGCGCAGCAGCAGTTCCTCGGCCACCGGGGCCAGGATCGTGAGATAGGCAAGCCACGCCGCCACCGCGGCCTGGCTCATGAACGGCGACAGCCGCACGTGCTGGCCGAAGCTCGCGCCGAACAGCTCCGCGGTGCCGGTCACCCAGGCGATGTGCAGCACCGGCCAGACCAGGAGCAGCCCCAGCAGCGCCACCGGCCGCATCCCGTTCTGGCGGTCCCGGTCGAGGGCGAGGCGGCGGCGCCACCCGGCCCGGTCCCGCCACCACGCGCCGCCGAGGACGAGGGCGGCGAGGAAGACCTGGCGCAGGGCGTCGACCGCGAAGGCCCGGTGGGCGAGTTCCACCGCGCTGAGGAACTGGCGCCGCTCCGGCGGCAGGAACGGGTCGATCCCGTTCCACAGGTCGAACCCGACGCGCACGCTCGCCAGCGAGAGCAGGCTCGCGGCGCCGAGGTAGAGGATGACGAGCCCGATCAGGACGGCGAGGCGCCCCATCGCGGACCAGACGCGCCCCGGCCGGGCGCCGCCGCCCGGGGACTGCGCGCTTCCCGCAACAGCCTCGCCGAGAGACTCGCCCTGAGACAGCGACGCGACACGATCGGGCTTCAAAACCGGACCGATCCCCTCTATATCTTGGGAGCCGGTCGCGAGGCCGGCTATGGCGATAAACGTTCTTCGCAATAAACCTATCGGACCCGGGGGCGGTACCCGGCGCCTCCACCCGAACCCAGGACATGCTGCCGCAAGGCGCGTGGCGGGACCCTGGGCTCCGGCGGGGGCGATGTGAGGATCGACGAGGGCGTAAAGGTTGGACTTTCGCTCGGCATGGTTCCGCCGTTATCGGGCCTCTGCAACAGTTGCCAACGACAACTTTGCTCCGGTGGCGGTGGCCGCGTAAGCGGTCCCCGATACCGATCTGAAGTCCTGGCGGGTAGCACCGCACAGGCGGGGTTCGGAGGCGCCTGGCACCAGAAGCCTCCACTTCATTCCTCGGTCCGGCCATCCGCGGCGGGGCGCCGGGCACAGACCGGGCTAGAGCGCGACCGCAGATGGCAGACGACCTGATCCGCTACGATCTCTTGGTACAGGACGCCCTGCGCGGCGTCGTGCGCAAGGTGCTGACCGACGCGGCCCGGGAGGGGCTGATGGGGGAGCACCATTTCTACGTGTCGTTCCGGACGGAGGCGCCCGGCGTGCGGATGTCGCAGGCCCTGCGCGAGAAGTACCCGCAGGACATGACCATCGTCCTGCAGCACCAGTTCTGGGACCTCAACGTCACCGAGCACGCCTTCGAGGTCGGCCTGTCCTTCTCGGGCGTGCCGGAGCGGCTCCTGGTGCCGTTCGACGCCCTGTCGGGCTTCTTCGACCCCTCCGTGCAGTTCGGCCTGAAGTTCGATCTGAGCGAGGCCGGCGAGACCCCCGAGGAGGCCAACACCGCCCCGGCCAAGTCCGGCCCGCGCGGCGCGGGCTCCGAGCCCGGCGAGGTCCGGCCCAAGGGCTCCGGGCTCGCCACGATCGGCGCGGCCGCGCCGAAGGGTCTGCCGGCGCCCGCCGCCCAGGGCGACAAACCCGCCGGCAAGCCGGACGAGAAGGCCCCCCGCCCCGCCGCCAAGAAGGAGGGCGAGGAGGGCAGCGCCGAGGTCGTGAGCCTGGACGCGTTCCGCAAGAAGAACTGAACCCCGCGGGCCGAATCGAGGCCCCGGGGCGTCTCATGGGGACGAGGGTATCGCGCGGTCGATCCTGTCGGCAGCGGAGCGGAATCCTCGTGCGAAGCGCTTCGACGCGGGTGTGAAGCGCGCCGCGACCTTCGTCGATGCCACGGCGATCCCGAGGCCGGGAACGGCCCTCATCACGCCGCGCGTTCGACACCCGTCCGACCTGCTGACCGGCGACGGACGGGCTTTTCTGCTGTCGGCCTTCCTCCTGCCTTTGATCGGCCGGACCGCGATTCGATCGTCCCTGCGGGCCGGGGAGTCGGTGGATGCCCCAGACCTACGGCCCTACAGATCCCGGCCGTCGCCGTCGCCCTGTCCGCGCTCGGCCGCGGCGGCCTGTTCGTCGCCGCACGGATTCATGACCGCAACACCCGGAGGCTGGAGGCGCATCGGGGGGGCGATTGGGGCGGTGCCGACGATCATGACCTTGGATGATCAGGGGCTCAGCAATCTCACGAAGGCGGCGCCCGCGCCGATGAACGCGGCCGCTGCCGCCATGCCGGCATAACCGACGGAGAGCGCGGCCAGGACTTGGTCGCGACCGCGCTTCAGCGTCTCGGCCGGCAGCGTCGCCGCCCCGGCCTGGAGCTCGGTCTGCTCATCGATCAGCTTGCGCGGCTCGGCGACGAACTGTTCCGTCTCGGCATTGGAGCGGAGGACGCGGGCGACCGGCGCGGCGTCGTCAAACGCGGCGGGCGCAAGGGCATCGGCCATCGCGGTTCGTGCCTGCGTCCGACCGGAGCGACCCGCTTGCCCCAATCAACCCTGTGAAAACGCACGGGGAACGCGTCACCCGGGTCAAGCCCGCGCCGCGGCCTCCATGCGCAGCCCGTGCTCCGGCCGGAGCGTCACCCGGTGGAGCGGCGTGACCGGCGGGTGATCCGCCGGCAGGTGGAACCGCACCGCCCGCACGATGTGGGCCAAGAGGATCACCGCCTCCTGAACCGAAAAACTCTGGCCGATGCAGACCCGCGGCCCGGCGCCGAACGGCAGGTAGGCGAAGCGCGGGATGCTGTCCCGGTTCTCGGGCAGGAACCGGTCCGGCACGAAGGCCTCGGGATCCTCCCACAGCAGGTGGTGCCGGTGGAGCACCCAGGGCGCCACCATCACCAGCGAGCCCCGCGGCACCTTGATCCGGCCGAGCCGGTCGTCCCGGACCGCCTGCCGGCTGAGGAACGGCACCGGCGGGAACAGCCGCATCGCCTCCTCGATCACCGCCCGGGTGAAGGGCAGCCGCTCCACGGCGAAATCCCCCGGCCCCGCGCCGTCGACCTCGGCCTCGATCCGCGCCTGCGCGGCGGGATCCTGCGACAGGCAGTAGAGCGTCCAGGTCAGGGAATTGGCCGTGG
>CAXTCV010000137.1:0-10022 GCA_964242725.1 uncultured Methylobacterium sp. | reverse complement strand
GGACTGGATGATTTCCTTCAAACGGAATCAGCGATCACCATCACCGGAATATGCAATCAACCAATATACAGATGGTAGACGTTTTGAAATAACCAATCAACAAATTCCCTAGCGACGGATATTCTCTGGTACATGCAGCGTTTCACTGCGATCGTTCCATGCACTGAAGGGTTCGATTTCACGATATGATTGCACAAAGGTGTCGGCGTTGCTGGCCCGTGGATCGTCATCGAGCAAAATTGGCTGCTCGGCTCCGCTTCTGACGTTCGGAGCCTAATCAAGCTTGAAAGTGGGTCACTGTAGGACCCGATCTGCAACCTCTCCATGAGTTTGCTACAAGCCTCAGCGGCTTCGCTGTTGGCCATCGTATAGATGATCAGCCCGGAGCGCTGAGTGTGCGAATCAGCGGGTCGGCGGTCAGCTCGATAACGTCAAGCTCCTCTTCGACCTTATGGAAGGCGTCGTCCCCGATCGTACCGTCGCGCCGAAGTTCCAGCAGACGCCTGCGCTGCGCCGCCACGGCCCGCCCTTGCAGGTCTGACAAGGAGCCGGGCTGTGGCTCGGCTTCAGCAGCCCCAGCCTCGCGCGCCGCATACTCTCGCCGCAGCGCCGCGGCCGCCTCCGACCCAGCGTGAAGCGCTTTCAGAGCCGCGCGCGCCGTCTCGCGTCGAGCGCCGCGAACTTCCTCGTCGACGGTCGTATCCTCGGGCAGGGTGAGGCGCTCAATGAGAGGGCGCAGCGTCAGCCCCTGCAGCGCCAGCGTGCCTAACGTGACCGAGAAGGCGCAAAAGACGATGATGTCGCGCTGCGGGAAGGTCTCGGGTAGGCTTAGGGCGGTAGCCAGAGTGACGATGCCCCGCATCCCACACCAAGAGATCAGCATTCCACCGCCGACCGTAGGCCGCATCGGCCGGCCGCCGCCAGTGCGCCCGACACGCTCGAAACGATGGCGCACGAAGGCGTTGTAGCTCATCCCCCAAACGAGACGCACAAGGATCACGGTCGCCAGCACGGCCGCGGCCACGCCGACAAAGGCGACGAGCGCTCCGTCCATGCGTCCCGCGATCGCGCGAAACTGCAGGCCGACCAGGATGAAGGCCAGGATGTTGAGCACGAACACCGCCACTTCCCACACGGCGTAGGAGGCGATGCGGCGACGACCTCCCATGCGGGCCTGGGCGAAGCGGGCAAGCGTCATGGCGTAGACCACCACCGTGATGATGGCTGACACCTCCAGCCGGTCAGCGATGATCCACACCGCGAAGGTGGTTAGGAACTGCAGGAGAACGTCGACCGGCAACTCGGCCCGATGCAGCGGCACGAAACGCATCAGCCGGGCGAGCGCCCAGCCGAGCAGCGCACCGCCTCCAACTGTCAGCAGCAGGGTCGGGGCAGCCGACCAGCCGAACCCGCTACCAGCCGCTGCGGCACCGACGGCGACACGATAGGTCAGCAGGGCGACCGCATCATTGAGCAGGCTCTCGCCCTCCAGAACGACCAGGATGCGGTGTGGCAGCCTGAGCCGGCGCAGCACCGATGTAGCCGCGGAGGCGTCAGGCGGCGCCACGATGGCGCCGAGGGCAACGGCCGCCGCCCAGGGCATGCCGGAGACCAGCGCGTGAACCACGACGGCGACGGCCGCCACGGTGAGCCCGAGCGCCACGACCACCAGGAGGCCGATGGTGACCCAGTTGTCGCGCAGATCGCGGGGCGAAGCGTCGAAGGCCGCGTCGAGCAGCACGGGCGCGACGAACAAGGCCAGCGCGAGTTGCGGGTCGAGCGTCGCGTCGGGAGTGCCGGGAATGAAGGCGGCGGCGGCTCCCGCAATTGCCAGAGCCACCGGATAGGGAATGCCGAGCTTCCCCGACCAGATGGTGAGCAGCGCGCCGGCGATCGGCAGGGCGATGACGAGTTCGAAAAGGACCATGCCGATGCCCGATGGACGATGGAGCCAACATCAGCGGGGCTGAACCGGGGTGCAAGACTCACGGCACAACCCGCTTGGTTCAGCCTGGAAGCTGTCGCCTTGATGTCTTGCATAGTGAGAGCGTTGCGGGATGGGTTCGACAAAGGGGCGTGCCGGGCCCCGTCGCTCACCTCGCGAGCAGTAACATGAGGTGGCCAGGCCCGAGCTTCGTCACCACCTCCTGTGCATCGCCCGTCATCCTGAGATCGTAGCGCTCCGAGTTGACGGTCTTCGGGATGAAAGCCTGGATCATCCTGTGTTCAAACCGGGCCCGCAATGCTCTGGGCAGGCGTTGCGTCGGTGAAGCGGGCGACGTCCGACATCACGCGCGGCGTCTCGGGCGAGGCCAGAGCGGCGCGCATCGATGCCTCGTCGCGGAACCGGCATTCGGCGATGGCGATCGTCCCCGCGCCGGCAACGGCAGGCCAGAAGGCCGTGCAGCTTTCCAGCCCGAGCGGGCCCCAGCACTGCATCACCAGCGGCACATGATGCCGGACATAGTAATCACGGTCGAAGCGCGTGCCCGCGTCGCCGGGGTAGGTCACGTACATGGTCGTCATCGATCGAAGGTCTCCTCGCTCGGCACGTCGAAGGCGTTGAGGGTGATCGAGACCTGGGCGTAGGCGCCGATCCAGAGCACCAGCTCGTTGAGCGCGCCTTGGCCGAGCAGGTCGCGCGCGGCGCGGTAGGTCGCGCCGGGCAGCACGCCGCCATCCAGCAGCGCGGTCGCGACCTCGAACGCGCAGGCCTCGTCGGGCGTCAGGTCGAGCGGTCGTCCGCCGGCGGCGAGCGTCGCGACCTTAGCGGAGTCCATACCCTCGGCTGCTGCAGTCGCCGCGTGCGCGTAGAGTTCGTAGGCGGCCTTGAACCGCGCGCCGACGACGATGATCGCCACCTGCTTGGCGGAGGGCGAAAGCCGCTTCATCGCGGTGACTGCCCCGATCACATCGTAATGTGCCTGGCCGACCGCCGGCTCGTGCAGGAACACCCCCCAGGGCCCGAGCAGAGCGCCGTCCTCACGCGTCGTTTTGAAGGCGGTGAACCCGTGCGCGATCTGCTTGAGGCTGCGGTCGTAAAGCGCGCTTTGCTCGGCGGTGAGCTGGTCTGGCGGCAGGGTCGGAAGTCGCATGGGCATTCTTCTCCGCTTTTAGGCCATGAGCAGCCGGTCAGGGGTGATGGGGAGTTGGCGGACGCGCTTGCCGGTGGCGTGCCACACGGCGTTGGCGATGGCGGGAGCGACGCCGCACAGGCCAAGCTCTGCCAGCCCCTTGACCCCGAGCGGGTTCATGATCTTGTCCTCACTCTCGACGAATGTGGCGTCGAGTTCCTGGACGTCGGCGCTGACAGGCAGGAGATATTCGGCGATCGTCGCGTTCGCGACGCGGCCGAGATTGGCGTCCCACTCGGCCTCCTCCAGCAGGGCCATGCCGATCCCGCCCACCATGCCGCCGATGCACTGGCTGTGCGCGAGCTTGGGATTGACGATGCGCCCGGCATCGTAGGCGCCGACCAGCCGCTTCACGCGGATGGTGCATAGGTCGGGATCGACGCGCACCTCCGCGAACACCGCGCCGAAGCCGACCGAGGAATGCGTTTTGGCCTCATCGCCAGGCGCGGCGCTCGCTTCCGCGTTGAGGCGTTGCAAACCCGCGCCGCGGAGCAAGCCCTCGAGATCGTTCGCCCCGCGAGAGGCAGCGAGTTCAGTGAGCTTCGCCTTCAGCGCCGCGCAGGCGGCCTGCACCGCCGAGCCGACGCTGGCCATCGTGGTCGAGCCGCCATGTTCCTTGGCGGGGGGGAACGTGGAGTCGCCGAGCTCGAACCGCACCCGTTGCACGGGCAAGCCGAGCGCGTCCGCCGCGATCTGGCTTGCCGAAGTATAGGTGCCCGGCCCCATGTCGGTAGTGGCGCAGCGGACCGTCACGGTCCCGTCGGCGAACAGGGTCGCCGAGGCGGACGTCGGATAGCGCGCGACGTGGTAGATCGCGGTCGCCATGCCGAACCCGACCAGATCGCGCCCGTCCTGCATCGCGCGGGGCTCAACTGGGCGCCGGCTCCAGCCGAACCGCTCCGCCCCTTGCCGGTAGCATTCGCGCAGCTTGTTGGAGGACCAGGGTAGGTCCTTCATCGGATCGCGCTCGGCGTAGTTGCGCAGGCGCAGTTCGACGGGATCGAGCTTCAGCGCCTCGGCCAGCTCGTCCATCGCCATCTCCTGGCCGATCAGGCCGGTCGCCCAGCCCGGTCCGCGCATCGGGCAGGGCGTGCTGACGTTCATGGAAACCAGGCCGTAGAGCGTGCGGCGGTCGAGGCAGGCGTAGGTGGTCGCGGCAGGTGCGAGCGCGCCTTCCGCGAATTCCTCGTATGTGGAGGTTTGGCCCGTGACCTCGTGGATTATAGCCGTGAGCCGGCCGTCCAGCGCCGCACCGAGCGCCACTCGTTGCCGCGTCTCGGGGCGGAAGCCGATCGCGGTGGACAACTGCCGCCGGGTCAATTCGAGGCGCACGGGGCGGCCGACACGGCGCGCGGCCATCGCGGCCAGCGTCACATGCGGCCAGGTGCGCAGCGCTGAACCGAACGCTCCGCCGACGAACGGATTGATGACCCGCACGTCGTCCGGGGCGATGCCGAAGCGGCGGGCGATCTCGTCGCGCTCGTTGCCGACCCACTGCGTCTTGCTCCACAGCGTCAGCCGTTCGCCTTGCCAGTGCGCGACGGTGGCGTGCGGCTCCATCG
This sequence comes from uncultured Methylobacterium sp., assembly GCA_964242725.1. GTDB lineage: Bacteria > Pseudomonadota > Alphaproteobacteria > Rhizobiales > Beijerinckiaceae > Methylobacterium. The sequence goes on along the minus strand of CAXTCV010000137.1, from coordinate 5,326 downwards.
CATTGTGCTGCTCGCGCGCCGTGACATAGGTCGCATCGACACGGATGGCCGCGGCGGCGAAGGCCGCGTCAGGATCGCCTTTCTTAGTCTCAGGGCCGCGGCCTTTTTTGGCGGCGGTGTCCGAGGTGGGCTTGGCGAGGCTGGCATCGAAGCGGAGGCGTGGCGCTGAATCCGCCTGGTAAGTGACGCGGACGAGCGATGCCGCGTAGAGAGCCTGCGTCTGCGTCGCCGCTACCACGAGCGCGACAGGCTGACCGCTGAACAGGATTTCGGCATCCTGCAGCACCTTGAACTGTTCGCCCGTGACAGGATCCACCGCGACCCGTTCGGCCGGCGTTTGATACGGCAACCGATCGGCGTTGAAATGCGTGAGCACGAGCAGCACGCCGGGCGCACGCTCAGCCGCTGCGGTGTCGATCGCGGTGATGCGCCCGGCGGGGATCGTGCTGTCATGCGTCGCGGCATAGGTGAGGCCGTCGGGATGGAACTCGGCGGCATAGCTTGCTGCGCCCGTCACCTTGGCGGGCCCGTCGACACGGGTGAGCGGTGCGCCGATGGCATTCATGCGAGCGCTCCCGTTTCGGTCAGCGCTCGGGCCACGGTGCGCCGGATCAATTCGACCTTGTAGGCATTGCCGCCGTGGGCGGCCGCGCCGTCGGCCGCATGTTCCGCCGCCATCTCGATATGCGCGGCGATCAGTCGCGAGCCGTGCAGCAGCGCCTCGACCTGCGGCAATCGCCAGGGTTTCGTCGCGACGCCGCCGACCGCGATCCGCGCGTCCTGCACCGTCCCGTCATCGGAGAGATCGAGCGCCACGGCCGCCGAGGCGATCGACCATTCGAAGCTCGCCCGGTCGCGGACCTTCAGGTAGTGCGACCGCCGGGCGGCGGGACCGGTGGGAACGTCGATCGACAGGATGAGGTCGCCGGGCTCAAGCTGCGTCTCGACCGCGGGCGTGTCGCCGGGAATGCGATGCAGGTCGGCCAACGGGATGACGCGCTCCCCGCCCGGCCCGATGATGCGCAGGCGCGCGTCGAGCACCAGCAGCGCGTTGGCGAAATCGCCGGCATAGGTGGCAATGCAATGCTCGCTGCCGCCCAGGACGGCGTGGAACCGGTTCTGGCCGCCGATCGCCGGGCATCCGGTCCCGGGGTCGCGCTTGTTGCAGGGGGCTCCGGGATCGCGAAAGTAGCCGCAACGCGTGCGTTGCAGAAGGTTGCCGCCGAGCGTCGCGAGGTTGCGGACCTGCGCCGAAGCGCTGGCCAGCAGCGCTTCGGAGACGACGGGGCAATCCGCCCGCACCGCCAGGTGCTTGGCCGCATCGCTCATGCGCACGAGCGCGCCCAGGCGCAGACCGCCGGGGACAGTCTCAATCAGGTCGAGCCCGGGCAGGGCGGAGATGTCGATGATCCGGTCGGGGTTGCGCAGGTGCTCGCCCATCAGCTGCATCATGTCGGTGCCGCCCGCGAAGAAGTCGGCGCCGGGCTCATGGGCTCCGTCCGAGCGGTGGCGGGCGTCCGAGGCGATCGCGGTGGCGACGCTGGCCGCACGCGCATAGGCGAAGGGGACCATCGTCAGCCCTCCCGTCCGGCGACGTCGCGGATCGCCGCGACGATGTTGGTGTAGGCGCCGCAGCGGCAGATGTTGCCGCTCGTCCATTCGCGGATTTCGTCGTCGGAGCCTGCATGACCCTCCGTGATGCAGGCGATGCCGCTCATGATCTGCCCCGGGGTGCAGTAGCCGCATTGGAAACCGTCATGGGCGACGAACGCCGCCTGCAGCGGGTGGAGCTCGTCGCCCCGCGCCACACCTTCGATCGTGGTGATCGCCCTGCCCTGGCTCATCACCGCGAGCGTGAGGCACGAGTTCACCCGGCGCCCGTCGACCAGCACCGTGCAGGCGCCGCAGGCGCCGAGGCCGCAGCCCTTCTTGCTGCCGGTGAGGTGAAGGTGATCGCGCAAGGCGTCGAGCAGGGTCGTATGCGCGTCGAGATCGGACAGACGGTGCTCGGTATCGTTGACCGTGAGCACGACATCGAACTGGCGACGCGGATCGACGGGTGGCTCCGGTGTGGCCCCCAGGGCGGACGTCTCCGTAAAGCCGGTCACCATGGCAGCTCCGCCCGCGAGGGACGTCGCGATGACGTCGCGCCGTGTCCAGTTCCGCTCGTCCATGCCCCGCTCACCATCCGTGTTCAGGTGTGTGGGTTTGGCGCTCGAGCCAACCGAGCACCGGTGCCAGCGCCGCGTCCGAGTTCTTCTCGTAGATGAGGCCGTGGCCGTTGCCGGTCACGCCGTGATCCGGCAGGTGCAGCAGTTCGGCGGCCGCGCCCCCTGCCTTGAGGGCGACGACGATCGGCGTGCTCGCGGGCGCGAAGGACGAAGTGTCGCCCGTCACCACCGCGATCGGCAGGCCGACCAGATGCAGAAGGCGCAGCGTCGCGGGATCGGCGTCGCGGACCGCCTCGGGTGTCGTGCGTGGCGGATCGAAGGTGAGCGGCGCGGCGGTCAACCCCCAGCTCAGAGGGCCGATGTTGGGGATGTCGGCGAAGGGTGGCCCCATCGGCTCGACGCTGACGATTGCCCTGACCAGCCCGGGCCGGCGGTCCGCCGCCAGCCAGCCGCTCGGCCCCGAGGCCGAATGGGTGAGCAGGATCGCCGGCCCGATCCGGTCGAGAAGCCGCGCGATGCGATCGGCGTCCATGTCCTCGGACGCGGCGAGATCGGCCGGCAGCGGACCGTAGCCGGCGATGAACTGGTCCATCGCCTCGGCGTCGTCAGGCGCGAACGGCCACTGGGTGTGCTTGCCCGACGGATCGGGCGGACAGTAGATCTGGCGACCGCCTTCGTAAGAAAACGCCGGCCCCATCGGCCCCACGATATCGGTGTGCAACGGCGATCGGCCGTGGCCGGGACGATCGACGATCAGCGTGGCATATCCCGCCTCGACCAGCCGCTGCGCCCAGCCCGGTCGGCCGTCCGGCGTGTCGAGCCATTCGGTGCCCTGAAAGCCGCCGCCATGCACCAGCACGATCGGGAATGGGCGTTCGATCTGTTCGGGCACCTCCCAGGCGACGAACATCGGCCCGCGCTGAAAGGTCTTGCCCGCGCGCTCGACGCGCTCGCCGGGAACCCAGAAGTGGCCGCGCCGCACATTGCGAGCCGGGGTGTCGGCCCAGAACGGCCGAGGTCGGGTCGAGCCGGATGCCTCCAGTCGGCTCATCGAGGACTCCTCACCGTTTCGCGATAGGCAGGCACGTTCCAGTAGAAGGGCCGGAACTCGACGATGCGGTCACCGCGCACGCGCACGAGCTGGGCCATCGGTAGGTCGAGGGTTTCGCACCCAGCACGCGAACGGGTGACGAGGCGACAGGTGATGACCACCGTGTCGCCGTCCGTGAAGAAGCGGCTGTCCCGAACCTCGAGCCGGTCGAACGCCCGACTCATCTGCGCGGCCCACTCCTCGTACCCGGCGTGGCCGTGGAACTCGCCGCCCCAGGGCAGGTCGGGCGACTGGTGCAGCACTACGTCGGGATCGAGCGTGACGGCCATGGCGGCGAAGCTGGCGCCCGCGACGGCGCCTCCCGCATCCATGTAGGCGGCCTCCGCCGCGTAGAAGCGCTCGATCACTTCGCGGGGTGAAGGCTGGCCGGCCGTGCTCACAGCGCCACCTCGCCGCCATCGGGGTCGCTGCGAAAGGTGGCCACGCCGCCGCTGCGGAACGTGGAAGCCGTGCCGAACGTGTCCTCCATAAACTGCATGAAGGTGACTTGGCCGCCGCTGACTTTGGCCAGGATGGCGAACGGCGAGGTGACGGCCTTGCCGAGCGTGACGGAGCGGTAGGTGAAACGGCCGAATACGGCCACGTTTTCGCCTTCCCCGAACAGCTCGCCGATCTCGAACGCCTCGCTGCGCCAGAACCGGTTCACCTGATTATAGGTGTCCAGCATCGCCTTCGGGCCGGTGCGCATGCCGGCCCAGGGCATGACGCGCCGGAGTTCGGGATTGTCGAAGTTGAGGGACACATAGGTCGCGTCGGACGCGACCAGACGATGAACCACGTCCGGGTTGGTGGGATCGTTCAGGAGCGTCCGCACGACCTCCGTGGGTGCCAAGGTCATCGCGTGTCTCTCCTTCGCGGAGCGGCCAATCATTTTTGGATCAATCGATCCATCGAACGAATTACGGTCTTCAGGGTCCGCTGTCAATGATTCACGGATCGAACAGTCCACAAGTGATGCGAAGGAAAGAGAAATGCCCCGTACGGGACGACCCAGACAGTTCGACCGGGATGACGCTCTCGACGCCGCGATGCGGCTCTTCTGGCGGCATGGCTACGAGTCGACCTCGCTGGGCCAGCTCAGGCAGGCGATGGGCAACCTCTCAGCCGCGAGCTTCTACGGGGCGTTCAGCTCCAAGGAGGAACTCTACCGCGAGGCGCTGGCCCGCTATCTCGCCACTCACGGGCAAGTGGTCGCAACCCTGTACGATGAGGCGCTTCCTCCACGCGCTGCACTGGAACGGGCATTGCGGCGCTCGGCCTGGCTCCAGACCGACGCACGATTGCCGAAAGGCTGCATGCTGATCCTGTCGGCCGCAAATGCGGCCCCGGAAAACGACCATCTCCGGGCATTGGTCGCCGCCGAACGGTGGCGCACCCGCGACGTCATCCGCCGCTGCGTCGAGAGGGCCGTGGCGTCGGGTGAACTGCGTTCAGACGCCGACATAGAAGGTTTGGCGACCTTGGCCGAAGCATTGCTGGTCGGCATGTCCGTCCAGGCACGCGATGGGGTATCGCATGCGGCGATCGACGCCGCGGTGTCGTATCTACTCCAACTGTGGGATCTGAACCGGTCGGTGGTGCAAGCTTCAGAAGAGCCGACGCGCCATTCAGGGCCGGAAAGCTGATCGTTCGAGACAGCATCAAAAGCTTTAATGAGCAGGACATTCCAGCTTGGAAAATCGCGAATGGGTCGACTACAGCCGTTCACCAATCCGGGAAACTGAGCGATCCGCCCACGCCAGGGTCGCTCATGTCCTAAGTTTTACGGCACTGCCCGGAACCGGGTCCGCGTAGAGGAAAACTGTCTTCCCAAAGCTTCTGTCGCAAAGGAAGTCGCTTCGCGATGAGCTTTGCGACGTCGTTGCCTCGACTCGCCGCCTATCGGCTCGATCTGCAGAGCCCGTCATAATCAGGTCGAACGTCACCTTCGGCCTGATCGCGCTCCAGGGCGGTCGGACTGCTCATTCCGCGCCGGCCGCTGTCGACCCTAGGACGAACCCGCTCTCGCGGGAGGGCTTCCTGAGAGGTAAGGCACAACTGGAGA
>CAXTCV010000136.1:0-10047 GCA_964242725.1 uncultured Methylobacterium sp. | reverse complement strand
GGTTGGTCTGTTCCAGGCGCAGGGCCAGCACGCGCATCAGGGCGATGCTGATCTGCGGAAATTGGGCGAGCAGTTCCAGGAACACACCGCGATCGATGCGCAGGGCCGTCACAGCGGATTCCGCCGTGACGGTGGCCGACCGGGGCTGCTCGGCGAGGATGCCCATCTCGCCGACGAGGGCGTCCTGGCCGAGGAGCGCCAACCGCACCGGACCGGCGGGACCGTCGATGCTGACCTCCGCGGTCCCCTTGAGGATCACGTAGGCCGCGTCCGCGACATCGCCGCGGGCGAAGAAGCGCTGCCCGGGCTCGAAATGGACCCGCTCGCTGGTGAAGGCCAGGAGCTTCAGGCGGGCTGGTTCCACCTCTCGGAACAGCGGCACCTGCTTCAGGGAGGAAACCTCGGTGTCGAGGGTCATACGGCGGCTCCGCGGCGGGTCAGAGGCCCAGGACGGCGGGGCCGGACGGGCCCGCACATCCATGCGGTTCGTCAGACACTTGTCCAGCCCCGCCAAAGGTTCCGGTGCCGTGCTGGCGCTTGCCGTGGTCCTTGCGGCGGGACCGGCCTGCGCCCGCCTGGTTCAGGCCGACCTCGCCCGCGTCGCGGTGGCACCGCCACCCGGAGCCCGAGCGCCCCTCGATCTCCCGGCGACGGACGCACGCACCGGGCGAGCCATTACCCTCGGGCGGGCGGTCGGGAGCCGGCCGGCCCTGCTGCTGCCGGTGGACTACACCTGCGGCAACGTCTGCGACCCGATGGTGTCCATGGCGGCGGATGCCCTTCGTGCGACCGGCCTGGCACCGGAGGACTACGCATGGGTGATCGTCGGGATCGATCCCCGCGACGAGGCCGCGGCCGCACGCCGCATGCTGGCCGAGACGCTGGGCGAGCGCGGCGCCTCCGTCCGGCCCGAGGCGCTGGTCGTCTCGGAGGGCGCCCTGGCCCGCCTCACGGCGTCACTCGGCTACAATGCCGTCTACGATGCCGGGACCGACAGCTTCGCCCATCCGGCCGCCGCCCTGGTGCTCGCCGGCGATGGGCGGGTGGCCCGGGTTCTCTCGCCCCTGGCGCTGACCGGGCGGGATCTCCGCCTCGCCCTCACCGAGGCCGGTGAGGGGCGCGTCGGGGGTCTGGCGGACCGCTTCGCCCTGCTCTGCTATGGCTACGACGCCGCCCGCGGGGTCTACACGCCGCTGGTTCAGCGCATCCTGACCGTGGCGGGGATCGTGACGATCCTCGCGATCGGCCTTCTCATCCTCGGCCTGACCCGCCTCACACGGAGGCGGCCAGCCTGAATCGACCGCGGGTCAACGCTTGGTCGACAAGCCCTGCGCGCCGGGCGCGGGCGCTTCACGTTTAAGGCTCGCGTTGAGATGCGGCGAATCGACCGGTTCCTCCCGGGTCGTCGGCGTGGACGAATCCTCCGGCGCGGGCATCGGCGGCAGGGGGGGCGTGTTCGGCTGCGGCTCCGGAGTACCCCCGGCAGCGTCTTTCACCATGTTGCGGTTCGTCATACGGGCATAATCCCTTCCTCGGACCGCGCAGCGAGACAGTTCACGCGCGGTCGCCCGGAACCCGTCGCCAATCCTCCGAGGCATCGCCCCGGCCCGGCGCCGGCATCCATCCGGGTCGTTCCGCAACCAACGCTGCGGACAACGCCCCGGTTGCTGCCAAGCTTGATTGCCGGAAGCTTGACCAGGTCTGGGCACAGGAACCTTGGTTACTGCTGAAGGTTGTTGCGGGGTGAAGCGAAGCCAGAGGAGGAACTGATGGCATCCGGAAATTCGACCTCGAAGCGGGGCTTTGCCTCGATGAACCTGGAGCGGCAGCGCGAGATCGCCAGCAAGGGCGGACGCAGCGTGCCGGCCGAGAAGCGGTCGTTCTCCCAGGATCGTGAACTCGCCTCGTCCGCCGGACGCAAAGGCGGCCAGTCGACGGGGACCGGTCGCGCCGAGTGAGGCAGTCTCGTCAGTGTCTTGCGTAACGGCGCTGGGTCCTCTGGACCGGCGCCGTTCTTTTGAGTCCTGTCTTCCGTCTGACCGATGGTGCCGCACACGAAAACGGGCCCGCCGATGCGGCGGACCCGTTTTCGTGTGGTGGCGTGCGGCGCAGGATCAGGAGATGCAGCGACCCGGGGTCATGCGCCGGGCCTCGGGACCGACCAGGGAGCTGAGGGACGTCTCGCAGCCTTCCCGAACAAGCCGACGGGTCGGCTGCCTGAGGACCGACTTGATGCCGAGGTCCTGCGCCTCACCGGCGACCGGCGTGACAGGTTCGTCGATCTTCTGGGCGCCAGCGACCCGGGTTGGACTGATCGCCAGCGAGGCCGGGCGCATGCCGGGCAGTGGCGCGGGCGTGGCTTGAGCCACCGGTACCGGCGGCACCCAACGGTCGGCCGTCTCGCGCACCACCGGCTGGACCAGCATGGTGAGAAGAGCCGCGGGAGCACTCACGCCCAGAATGAAACCAGACCGCAGCATCGCCCCGACCTCATCGTGAGAGCTTGACAGGATGTTTCGACAACGCGCTTTGCAATCGCAGGTTCCTAGACTGCCGCGCTTTCAGGACTCCTGAGTATTCGGCCGCGGCACGGCTGTTGGTGCGGCGGCGCACCCACGCAATCCACAACCGTCCGCTGTGGCCCTCGCGCAACGCTCACGGATAAAGTGCGATTCTTGGAACCTCACGGGGCGGCAATCGTTTTTCTCGCACCCGGCCACCTGGTCCTCCCCGCATTCCCCTTGTGCATCGGCCGGAACCTCATCGACGGGCTGGAGAATTCTCCGGCCCGTTTTTTTGCGTCCGCGCCGGACCCGCGGCGGCCAACAAAAAAGCCCCGGCTTGCGCCGGGGCTGCCATCACCCCGTCAGGGGTGAGCGGGCGGGATGGACCGCAATTCGGTCCCGCCGGAGTCTCAGGCTGTCTTGGCCTCGCGCCGACGGGCCGTCTGCTGGAAGAACAGCGCCTGGCTGATCACCGCGGAGACGTTGGCGGGCTGGAACGGCTTGGCGATGAGGAAGGCCGGCTCGGGCCGCTCGCCGGTGAGGAACCGCTCGGGATAGGCGGTGATGAAGATCACCGGCACTTCGAAGGTCTTCAGCAGATCGTTGACGGCATCGAGGCCCGACGAACCGTCGGCGAGCTGGATGTCGGCCAGGATCAGGCCGGGGCGCTTGCCCTCTCCGGCGATCTTGATCGCTTCGGTCCGGGTCCGGGCGACGCCGATGACGTTGTGGCCGAGCCCCTCGACCAGCGCCTCGAGGTCCATGGCGATCAGCGGCTCGTCCTCGATGATGAGGATCTCGGTCGCCATGTCGGCGGCGAGTTCGCGGCCCGCCTCATCAACCAAGTCGCGGACCTCGGAGACGTCGACGCCGAGGATGATGGCCGCGTCCTCCTCGGAGAAACCCTCGAGGCACGAGAGCAGGAAGGCCTGCCGCGGCAGCGGCGTGATCTGACCGAGGCGGACTTCCGCCGGAAGATCATGCTGGACCTGCTCGCTGCGGCCGTTCACCGAGAGCGAGTTCCAGATCCGCGTGAAGACCCGGAACAGGTCGGCCTTGATGTTGGTGCTGCGCCCGAGCGTATCCGGCTCGTTGACCAGGGTCTCCAGGGTGGCGGCGACATACGCGTCGCCCGCCACTTGGCTCCCCGTGAGCGCGCGCGCGTAGCGGCGCAGGTACGGCAGATGCTGTACCACGAGTTGCGATGTCGACATTCGATCCCCTGTGCCTCGCCGTGTTGCCCGGCCACGATCGCCTCGGTCCGAGACCGAAGATGTGCCGGGGCCGGCTTGTGTCTTGCGCAGCCTACCGCCCAACGCGGAGGCCGGCACTCCGTTCCACCCCCCGGCGGAACCGATCCCGGCGGGCAGGCGTTGCAGCCGCAGCCATGGCGTATGTCGAGCCGCAGCACAATGCGGCCTCGCCGAGTTCGGCAGCAAGGGGCATGTGGGATGGGCGATCAAGGCAAAGAAGCCGATCTTCGCGCGCGCGAAGAGCCGGCGAGCACTGCTTCGGATCCCCAGTCGCACGCTCAGAAGAACCGCTCCACGCTGGCCGAGCGTCCCTCTCAGACACCGGCGGCGCGGGGTGTGCTCAAGAATGGCCTCAGCGAGCACGCCCGAAACCGCCTCGCGGTCCAGTTGCGCGCCATGTACGACACCGTCACACAGCAGCCGGTGCCCGACCGCTTCGCCGAATTGATCGCGAAGCTCGACGGTGCCGAGCGTGGCAAGGCCTGACGTCCGGCACCGTCTGCGTGCGCTTCGTTCCGTGCTTGCTGCTATAAAAAAGCCGTCGCACCGGGCGACGGCTGTTCAGAAGTCAGGATTTCAGCCTCAGATAAGGGCTGGCTTCGAGCGACACCCTCTAGAGTGTCGGAGAACGGCCGCGCATCAGACCAACGACGGCCGAGATCGCGAACAGAACAATCGCCACGAAGAAGACCAGCTTGGCAGCCTCCATTGCCGTTCCGGCAATGCCGCCGAAGCCGAGCAGAGCGGCCACGAGAGCGACGACGAGAAAAGTTACGGCCCAACCCAACATGGTTCGTATCCTTCGAAACTGTCAACGCGACCGGGCCGCGTCGTTCTGAACACGAAAACGCCAAGGTTCTGCTCTGGTTCCGCCGCATTGACAAAGTCCGGTGGGTCGTCCGGCGTCGGGATCGGGGCGCGGCGACATGTGACGGAACGGGACGGAGCGGGTAGCGTTCGAAGATAGGTCTGCAGGTTCGATTCGGGATCCGTGATGCTGCAATCTGCCAAGAACACCGCTCGCGCGGCGCTGTCAGCGCTACGGGGCCGCGCCGCCGAGGCGGCCTCCACGGTCGCTGACGCCCTGCGCGCCGCCGCTCTCGGATTGGTTGCCGAACCGGTTCCGGTGCCGGTCCGTGTGCGCGACCGTCGGCCCGGCCGTATCGGCTAATCGATCGCGGCTTCCGGCCCGGCCCCCACGCGGCGACGGGCCAAGCTCTTCAAGGACATCCGAGCCGTGGCTGTTCGGCCCGCTGTCGCCGCAACCTGGGGCCGATGTCCCACGGCGTGCGTCGGCGATGCGGGGATGTGATCCGGAGTGATCACAGGTGGCGCGCGTCGGAAAGACGTCGCCGATCATGACGGCAGGCGGGTTGCTGTTTCGATCCCTGTGGCGGTGCGCTAGAACCGCCGACCACCTGTGCGGGGCAGCGATGGCGGACGCGGACGAGAGCAACCTGACCCTCGACCGATCGATGCCGGCCGCCGGACGGCTCGAACAGGTCGCACCGCTGATCCGCAGGCGGATCGCGCCGAACGGCGGCCCGTTCACCGCGAGCGGGACTTGCGCCTACGTGGTCGGCGCGGGTCGCGTCGCGGTCCTCGACCCCGGTCCGGACGATCCCGCCCATATCGACGCGCTGCTTCAGGATCTCGCCGGCGAGCACATCGAGGCGATCGTCGTCACCCACACGCACCGGGATCACTCGCCGGGCGCGCGTCTCCTCGCGGCCCGCACCGGGGCGCCGATCGTCGGGTGCGGGCCGCACCGGGCCGCCCGGGCGCTGGCGGAGGGGGAGGTGCCGCTCCTCGACGCCAGCGCCGACCGCGCGCACGCCCCCGACCGCGTGATGACGGAGGGCGACCTCGTCTCCGGCCCCGGCTGGACGCTGGTTGCCGTGGAGACCCCCGGCCACACGATGAACCACTTGGCGTTCGCTCTGCCGGAGGCGCAGGCCCTGTTCTCGGGCGATCACGTCATGGCGTGGTCGACCACCATCGTGGCGCCCCCGGACGGGGAGATGCGGGCCTACATGGCCTCCCTCGACAAGCTGCGCGGACGCGACGAGCGGATCCACTGGCCGGGTCACGGCGGTCCGGTCCGCGAGCCGGCGCGGTTCCTGCGCGGGCTGGCCTGCCACCGCCGCCAGCGCGAGGCGGCGATCCGCGCGCGCCTCGGCGCCGGCGATACCGGCATCGCGCAGATCGTGGCGGCGATCTATCAGGGGCTCGATCCGCGCCTGAAGGGCGCGGCGGCGCTCTCGGTCTTCGCCCATCTGGAGGATCTGGTCGGGCGCGGCCTCGTGGCCGTGGACGGCACGCCGCGACTGGACGGCGCCTACGCGCCGGCCTGAACCCGGTCGGGGCGGATCATTTCACCGCCAGGGCGAGATTGGCGACGTCGTCCAGATAGGTGCGGATCCGGTCGGCGTTGCTGCCGAAATCGCGCCCCCCGAGCCGGGAGGCGGAGCGCACGTCGATCCGCGCCCCGTCGGCGCGGGGGCGGATGCGGACGGTCACGTCGTTGGGCAGGTTGAGGATGAGGCCGCGCGCCACGGCCTCGATCCGGCCGTTGCCGGTGCGTCCGCCCGGCCGGATCGCCTCGACGATCTGCCAGTGGCGCTTGAGCGCGGCCTGGCGGGCCAGCTCGAAGGCCTCGTCGGCGCCGATATCGAGCGTCAGCGGGGCGATCTGCGGATAGGCGCCGCGCTGGCGCTCGCGGAGCGCCGCGCCCGGATCGGGCGGATAGCGGCCGCCGCGGGCCGCGAAGGCTGCGCGGGAGCGCGAGAAGGCGGGCGGATTGTCGATATCGGTGGTGATGTCCGACAAGGCGGGCAGCCGCAATCCGCGCAGGCCGAGATAGGCGGGGTAGCCGAGCACCAGCAGCGCCAGGATCAGGCCGCCCAGGGCGGCCCCGAGGCCGCGGGCGCCCTCGCGCCAGACCCGCACGAAGGCGACGACCGCGGATGCCGTCGCCGCGAGCGCGATGCCGAGCCCGGCCACGAGGGCGACGAGGGCGGCGTCGGTGTCGGCGCGGGGGTCCCGGACCAGGATCATGGCGATCCCCGTGGCGACGATGGAGAACACCGCGAGCTGCCGGGCCAGCGGCCCCGCGCGGGTGACGGGTTCCTCGACGAGCAGACGGCGCATGGCACTCATGGACGGGTTTCGGGGCCCACTCATAGAGCTTGGCCGGCCGGGGCGCCATCGCGGCGCCGCGCGGGACACGGAAGTTCAGGGCACGTAGGCGCGGGCATTCACCGGAAGCCCCTCCACGCCGGGCCGACCGTTGACGTCCGGCGGCATCGCCTCCCCGACCCGGGGCGCCGGGTCGGCGGCCTCGCCGCGGGCGGCGGTCTGGGCGGTGGGGGCATTCCAGGGGCCGGAGACCACGAACAGGAGGCCGCGGGACGGGTCGGCCGGGCCCCGCAGAACGAGGTCGCCACGGAGATCCAGCCGTCGCTCCGGGACGGAGACCAGGCCGCGCACGGTCGCCCCGACGCTCGGGCCGAGCAATCCCGCCTCGGTGATCTCGCCGATCCCGTCGACGAAGCGCAGGGCGATCGCGGCGCGCTCGATCGCCGTCCGGCCGTTGCGACGCGCCAGCGCCCCGAGCGCCACGGCGCCGTTGCGGTGGACGACATCGACGAGATCGAGCCCCGTGATCGCCCCGCCGGTGATGCTGAGCGCCGCCCGGCCGCCGAGATGCGCCAGCAGGCCGATGGAATCCCGGGCGCTCGCCTCCAGGGTGACCTGCCCGTTTGCCGGTCCGGCCAGCCAGCGCGAGGCGCCGATCTCGCCCAGGACCGTGCCGAGCTCGATGCCGTCCAGGCTCGCCTGCAGGCGCATTCCGGTCTCGGCGGGATCGGCCCCGCTGGCCAGGATCACGCGGCCCTTGACGGTGCCGTCCTGTACCCGTGCCCGGTTCACCGCGATCTCCAGCGCCGCCTCCCGCACCAGGACGCTCGCCGCGAGGTCCTGGACCTGGACGGGTCCGATACGCCCCGCCGCGGCCGACAGGCGCAGGTCGAGATCGCCCCGGGTGAACGGCGCCAGGGCCAGGGGCTGGGGGTCGCGGCCGAACAGCCGCGCCGCATCCTCGACGAGGGGAGCCACGTCGAGCGTCTCGGCCGCGAGGGTCGCCTGCACCGAGAGACGCGGCGCGGCGCCGGAACCGAGGTCGATGGCGCCCGCGCCCTCAAGAACGTTCTGGCCGAGCCCGATGCGCAGCCGCGGGCAGGATATGGACCGGTCCGCCGTCTCGAAGGTGCCGGCGATCGAGAACGCGCCCGTGAGCGGCGAGAGCGGCACGTTCCACCCGATCCAGGCCAGGCTTTCCGGTAGCGAACGGGTCTCACCGCGCATCTGCCCGGCCAGGACGGGCCATGCCGCTCCCGGCCCGGCCGTCTCCAGAGTGCCGTCGACCGCGACGCTGCCGCCCGGCCACGTCGCCTCGGCGGTGACGGGGCTGCGCCGGCCGAAGGCGATGTCGGCCGGACGCAGATGGGTGATCGTGATCCGCGTCGGCACGCCCCGCCATGTGAGACGCGCGCTCGCCTCGGCCGACGCACTCCAGAAGGGCCACGCCACGTCGAGATCGATGTCCCGGGCCGCGTCGTCCCCGGCGATGCGCGCCCCGCTCACCGTGATCCGGCTCGGATGGACCGACGCGCCGGACCGGACCCGCTCGGCGAGCCGCGCCAGGGGACCGTTCCAGCCGGCGGCGCTTCCCGAGAGGCGGCCGCCTTCGAGGTGCAGGCCGCCGGCCTCCGCGCGCCCGGCGAGGAGACCGAACGGATCGAGGTCGATGCCGAGGCGGGCCCCGTCCACCAGGGCCGGGCCACCCGCCTCCGACGTGACGCGAACGCGCCCGAGGGTGAGGCGGGGCAGAGGCAGCAGCGTCAGGCTCGCCGGTCCCTGGACGGTCAGGGCGAGCCCGTACGCATCGAGGGCGTGATCCGCGAAGGCGCTCGCCCGACCGCCATCGACCGACCAGTCGTGCCGGCCGAGCCCGACGGCAATCAGCCCCAGCGGGACGAGGAGGAGAAACGGAGAACGCAGCGACATCATGCTCCGGACGGGCCCGCGGCTGCGGCCCCAGCCGGGTGCCGCGCGCGGCCCCCTCAAGCCGTCGCGGCCCGACAGGGTCTGCACGTCGCGCTGGCCTTTTAGCGCTCGCATCGGGATTTGTCTGCTGGACTCGCGCGGGGCGCCGCGCCGGCCGGGGGAGAACCGGTTACGGATCGCCCGGACCGCACCGGCTTGCGCAGCCCGGCACTGGATTTCGCGGTCGGAATCGGGAAGAGCAGACGCGAGGAAACGCGCGCTTCGAGGATGCGGCGAGGGTGCGGCCGGTCGCGTCTGGCGGAAAGGGACGGTTCGATGAAGAAGGTCTACACGGATGCCGCCGCGGCGCTCGCCGGCCTCCTGCGCGACGACATGATGGTGATGTGCGGCGGCTTCGGCCTCTGCGGCATCCCGGACGAGCTGATCGAGGCGGTGCGCCTCTCCGGCGTCAAGGGCCTCACCGTCGTCTCGAACAATGCCGGCATCGACGGCGTCGGTCTCGGCAAGCTCCTCGATACCCGCCAGGTGCGGAAGATGATCTCGTCCTATGTCGGCGAGAACAAGGAATTCGCCCGCCAGTATCTCGGCGGCGAGCTGGAGATCGAGTTCAATCCGCAGGGGACTCTGGCCGAGCGCATCCGCGCGGGCGGCGCCGGCATCCCGGCCTTCTTCACCAAGACCGGCGTCGGCACCAAGGTCGCCGAGGGCAAGGAAGTGCGGGAGTTCGACGGCGAAACCTACGTCATGGAGCGCGGCCTGTTCGCCGACCTCGCGTTGGTCCACGCGCATACCGGCGACACGGAAGGCAACCTCCGCTACCGGATGACCGCGCGGAACTTCAACCCGATGATGGCCACCGCGGCGAGGATGACGGTGGCGCAGGTCGAGCACCTCGTGAAGCCCGGCGACATCGACCCGGACACGATCCACACCCCCGGTATCTTCGTGAAGCGCATCATCGACGTGGGCACGCGCGACAAGCGCATCGAGCAGCGCACGACCCGCAAGCGCGGCGACATCACCCCGGCCGCCGCGGCCGGCGGCGGCACGCACTGATCGGACGGGAAAGGAGCTTTAGACCATGGCCTGGACCCGTGAGCAGATGGCGGCGCGCGCCGCCAAGGAGCTGGAAGACGGCTTCTACGTGAATCTCGGCATCGGCATCCCCACGCTGGTGTCGAACTACATCCCCGACGGCATGTCGGTGCAGCTGCAATCCGAGA
>CAXTCV010000135.1:8707-10144 GCA_964242725.1 uncultured Methylobacterium sp. | reverse complement strand
TCTCGCGGTTGGTCTCGATCAGGAGATTCACCTCGCCGGTGAGCGGGGCGATGTCCCGCGGGTAGGTGCCGGTGATGCGGTCGGCCTCGCCCCGGCGGACCGTGCCCAGAGCCGCCCGCATCTTCTTGAGCGGCGCGAGGCCGAACCGGATCTGCAGCAGGGTGGTGAGCGCCAGCGACAGGCCGAGCAGGCCGAAGGTGATGGTCAGCGAATTGCGGAACCGGTCGACGTCGTTGACGATCTCGTCGGCGGGCCCGGCGACCCGCACCGTGTAGCGGCCCTCCTCGCCGAGATCGACGTCGCGCTCCATGATGCGCAGGAGGCGCCCGTCCTGGCCTTTGCCGTAGCCCTGGCGGATCTGCCCGATCCCGACCTTGCCGTCCGAATCCGTGGCGGCCGGCAGCGGCACCCCGACGAGGGAGCGGGAGGTGCGCACGTCCCGCGGCTTCGCGTCGGGCTTGCCGACCTGCCAGTACCAGCCCGACAGGGGCAGGTCGAAGCGCGGATCGCCGAGCGAGAAGGTCCGGCTCTCGGGGTCGTTGGGCGAGACGAGATCGGTGGCGAGGTTGTTGGCGAAGACGAGGAGCCGGCTGTCGAAGGACCGTTCGGTGTTCTCGCGGTAGAGGGTCGTGAGGATCCAGGCCGCGATCAGCAGGATCGCCGAGCTCGACAGGAACGCCGACACGGCCAGCCGCACCGCGATGGAGCGGCGGCGCAGGGAGAAGAGGGCGATGAGGTCGGTCATGGGGACGCCCGACGCTTAGGGCGCTGGCGCATCATAGTACACCGCCCCCCGCATCAGCGGCCGCGCGGTGCGGAAGAACGAACCGCGCGCCGCCCGCCATCCGTCCCCGTCCCGTGCCACGGCGGCGTCGGCGGTGAGGATGCCCGACGGCATGCCGACCCGCAGGGCCGCGCCGGTGGGCCGCGCGGCCTCGTGGACGAGGCTGCCGTCGATCCGGGCGGCGACGGCGAGGCACAGGGTGGCGGTGAGCGGCAGGGCCTGGTGCGGCGCGCCGTTGGAGATCACCCGGGCGGTCAGATCGACGTCCCCGGCGCGGACGCGCTCACCGGACAGGCTGCCGGCATCCCGCGGCGGCGCGACGAGGCCCACGAAGGGCACGTGGACGATCCGCGCGGCGGCCTCGAGGTCGGGGGCGATGCCCATCGCCACGGAGGCGGCCCGGCGGATCCGCGCCAGCCGGTCGAGGAGGCCGGGCACGGCCTCCAGGGCGGCGGGCAGTTCGGCGCCGGTGAGTCCGAGATCGGCGGCGCGGACGAACACGCAGGCATTGGCCGCGTCCACCAGCGAGGCCTCGATCGGGCCGAGCCCCGGCACGTCGAGGATCTGCCGGACGGCGCCGGTGGGCAGCAGCCGTCCCGTGGTGGCGCCGCCGGGATCGACGAAGTCGAGGCGGATCGGCGCGCCGGTGCCGG
>CAXTCV010000135.1:0-8607 GCA_964242725.1 uncultured Methylobacterium sp. | reverse complement strand
GACACGCCCCCGCCCATGCCGTTGAGCTGGCGCCCGAACGGGTCGGGGCTGTCCATGGCGGAGAGGAAGGCCGGCTCCCAGGCGGCGAGGTCCCCCGGCACGTCCCGGCGGTGCAGCATCAGCGCCTTGCTGGTGCCGCCGCGCATGAACACGGCGGGCAGCGTGCCGGGCACCGGCCCAGCTCTCACACCCGCGCCGGCGGCTGGTTGGGATCGACCAGGTAGCCGAGGCCGCGCACGGTCTGGATCAGGTCCACCGCGAGCTTCTTGCGCAGGCGCCCGACGAACACCTCGATCGTGTTCGAGTCCCGGTCGAAATCCTGGTCGTAGAGATGCTCGGTGAGCTCGGCCCGGGAGACGACCCGGCCGGTATGGTGCATCAGGTAGGAGAGCAGCCGGTATTCGTGGCTCGTCAGCTTCACCTGCGCGCCGTCGACGAAGACCTTGCCGGAGCGGGTGTCGAGGGTGACCGGCCCGCAGGTGATCTGGCTGGAGGCGTGGCCGGCGGCCCGGCGCAGGAGCGCGCGGACCCGGGCCATCAGCTCTTCCATGTGGAACGGCTTGGTCACGTAGTCGTCGGCGCCGGCATCGAAGCCGTCGACCTTGTCGGACCAGCGGTCCCGGGCGGTGAGGATGATCACCGGCGTCTTCACCCCGGCCCGGCGCCACTTCTGCAGCACCGTGACGCCGTCGGCCTTGGGCAGGCCCATGTCGAGGATGATCGCGTCGTAGGGTTCGCTCTCGCCGAGATAGCCGCCCTCCTCGCCGTCATAGGCCTTGTCGGCGACGTAGCCGGCCTCCTCCAGGGCGGAGACCACCTGCCGGTTGATGTCCTTGTCATCTTCCACGACGAGCAGACGCACGGCTCACTCCCCTCCGAGACGGTTTCGGCGCCCGCTCAATATTGTCCAGCCACGCTGCCGGTGCGCGCGTCGACGATGACGTGCACGAAATGCCCGTCCCGGCGCAAGGCGGTCAGCATGTACACGAGGGTGTCGTCGTGACGGCACAGGCTCGCCCGCTGGATCTCGGCCCGGGGGATCACCGAGCGGGCCGCCCGGATCGCCGCCACGGGCGGGATCACCCGCCGCTCGCCGACCTCCTCGCGCATGTCGGCGGGGGACAGGCAGGTCTCGATCCGCATCGGCGCCGGGCCCGAGACGGCGCCGGTCTGCGGGGCCGGGCCGTCGTCGGCCATGGAGCCGAGGCCGCCCGCGGCGAGGGCCGCGGCGGTCAGGCTGATGGCGACGAGGGCGATGGCGTAGCGCATTGGCAGGAGATGTGGGCCGAGGGCACTGAATGCCCCCTGAATACGTAGCCGTTGGCCTCCGGCGGCGGGCGCATCGGGCGGGCGGAGTGCGGACGTGCGGATCGCGGACGGCATGGTGCCGTCATTACGGCCGAGGCGACCCTCGGTTCCCGGGCGCCGCCCCCCCGCGCGGCGGAGGACGCGGCCCGCCTCAGCGGGCCGGATCGGCGCCGGCGTCCCGGCACCCGGCGCCGTGCCGGTCCGTCCGTGTGGGCGCGGCCGGGGCGGCCGCCTGGGCGGTCTGGACCGGCGCCCCGGAGGACCAGCCGCGCAGCCCGAGCTGCGCACCCCCGTGGAGCGCCAGGGCCAGGGCCGCCGCGCCCGCGAGGACCAGCCAGAGGCGGTCGAGGATTCGGTCGAAGGTCAGTCCCATCTCACCCACCCGCGACGAGGTTCCAGACGGCCCGCAGGGCGGGGATCCGCGCCGCGAGCCACGCGATCTGATCCGAGAACCAGAGCGCCACCGCCGCCGCGGCCAGGAAGGCCAGCACGGTGGCGTGCTTGAGCCGGCGGAGGTAGCGGCGCAGCGCCCGCCGCTCGACCTGCGCGTCGACCATCTCGTCGAGGGCGGCGAGCCGCGCCTCGGTCTGGCGGGCGAACCACGCGTGCCAGAAGGGCGGGAAGCGGATCGCCCGCGCCCGGCCCCCGAGGGCGATGCCGGTCCCGGCCGCGTCCCCGGGGCGCCCGGCGGCAGGTCCGGCGCGCCTGCGGGGCGGGATGCGGACATGCGTCATGGTCGCGATCTCCCCCGGAGGATGCGCCGGCCCGGCCTCAGCCCTGCCGCGCGGCCGGCGCGCGATCCGCCTCCCGCAGCTGCCGCAGCGCGGGGGCGAGGACGTTGGCCACGCTCGCCTGGGGCTCGAGGGGGAGGGCCCGGAAGATCCGGGCGGCGACGCCCTCGGCCCCGCCGGCCGTCCGGACCACGCGGGCGGGGGCATGGGCCAGGACGTGGCGGGCGCCGGCCGCCACCACCGCGGAGCCGAGATCGACGCTGACGGTCCGGCCCCGGGCGGCACCGGCCACGGCGTTCTGGCCGAACTCGGCCCCGGCCCGGATCGCGGCCTCGACCCGGTCGCGGGTCAGCACGGAAGCGGCCCAGGGGGCGACCCGGGCGATGCCGGCGGTCACGGCGGCGGCGGCGAGCGGCACGAGCACCGCCGAGACCGGCTGGAGCAGCGCGGTCAGCCCGTCGCCCCAGGGCAATGTCACGCCGGCCGCGGCGGCGTGCGCCGGGGTCGCGAGGGCGGCGGCCGGGAGGGCCGCGCGGGCGAGGGCGAGCCCCGCGCGGAAGCGGTGCGTCATGATCGGTCTCCATCGGTGATCGCGCGGCGGACCCGGCCGGCTCGGGAACCTGTGGGGGCTCAGCGCCGCCCGTGCGGGCCGGCGGGACGGTCGCGCAGGGCCGCGAGCGCCCGGCGGGCCCAGCCCAGGCGGCTGGACAGGGCGACGATGCCCGGCCGCTCGTAGCGACGGCACACCGTTTCGGTGGCGGCTTCGAGGGTCGCGGTCGCCCGCAGGGCGGCGAGCGCCGGGGCCTCGGTGGTGCGCAATTCCGTGCAGAGGTAGCGGTAATGCGCCTCCCGGGCGGCGGGGTCGAGGCCCTGCGCCCGGCACCAGGCCTCCAGGGCGTCGCGCCGCCGGCCGGTCCACTGGGCGAGGCCCCAGCCGCCGCGGGAGCCCGGGACGGTGGGGGCGATCTCCTGGAGCTGGCGGAACCCGCCGCTCTCGTGGCCGAGATTGCCCAGGAGCCCCGCGGCCTGGATGTCGGTGAGCCCGAGGTCGCGCATCAGACGGGGTCCGAGGCGACGGCATTCGGCCGCGAAGCCGTCCCCCGGGTTCGGATCCGCTGCGGCATTCGGCATGGGCGTTCTCCGTTCGGTGGCGGGCGCGACGGCGGCCCGGGCTCTGGCCCCGGGCGCGTTGCGACGCGGTTCTCGCCCGTGCGATGACGGCGCGGACCGGCGCGGGGGGGGACGGCGTGGGACGCGGACGGGACCGGCCGCTGGTGTTCATCGGGGACTCGATCACCGCGGGCTGGGGCCTGGCGCGCGCCGAGACCTTCGCGCGCTGCGGGTTCCTGGCCCGGGGCGTCCCGGGCGAGACGAGCGGCCAGATCCGCGCCCGGTTCCTCCGGGACACCGCGGGCGCGCGCGGGATCCACCTGCTGTGCGGGATCAACGACATCGCGGCGATCGGCGGCCCGGTCTCCGACCGGGCGATCGCCGGGAACATCCTGGCCATGGGGCGGATGGCGTTCGCGGCCGGGCTGCCGCTCGCGATCGGCTCCGTGATGCCGAGCGACTTCTGGGGGTGGCGTCCCGAATCGCGGCCGGCGGCGCGCATCCGCGCCCTGAACGCGTGGCTGCGCGCCGCCTGCGGCGCGGGCCCCGCCCGCTTCATCGACTATCACGCGCCCCTCGCCACCGAATCCGGGGCGCTGCGACGCGCGTTCACCGAGGACGGGATCCACCTGAACGCCGCGGGCTACGCGGCGATCGAGCCCGCGATGCTGGCGGCCCTCGACCCCGGCTGAGGGCTCAGAAGCCCAGGGCCAGCCAGAAGATCGAGACGTTCTTCGCCCCCGAGACCGAGCCGGGCGCGGCGCGGCGCAGGCGGATCGTGAAACCCGTCACCGTCAGGTCGGTCACCTGCGCGGCGTAGAGGGCGCCGTCCTCGTTGGCGGCCGCCTGCGTCCAGAGGCCGACGCAGCCGCTCGGAAAGGCGCGGTTGAACGACACCGCGGCCTGCGGATCGGACGGGGTGACGAGACCCCATTGCAGGATCAGCCCGCCCGCGAGCCGCACGGAGCCGTTGGCCGCGAGCGTCTGCGCGCCGACCGCCAGCGGCGTCCCGTCGGCGCGCTGGTAATGGCGCACGCGCCAGCGGCCCGCCGCGTCCGAGGTGGCGATGCAGGTGTCGTCGGCCCCCGTCACGATGTCGGCCCGGGTCGGCAGCGCCAGCGTCGCGGCGTCGTGGACCAGCGTCGCGGACGCCGCGAAGCGCACGAACCGCTCGCGGTCGGGCACGGCGCCGAAGCTCGCGATCCGCGCCGCGCCGGTGACGAGGACCCGCCGGGTGCCGGTGCCGCCGAGATCGGTGGTGGCCGCGGCGGCGAGTGCGGTCTCGGTCGAGGCGAAGTCGATCCCGCCGGTCTTCGCCGCGGCGGTGAGCGCGGTGGCGAAGGCGGCCCCATCGGCCGAGACCTTCAGGGCGAAGTCGTCGCTCCCGAGCGTTCCCAGGAGGGCCCGGGCCGCGTAGCCGGTCTCGAACACCAGCGCGGCGTCGCGGGCCGCGTCCTTCCTGTTCACGGCGATCCGCATGTCGCCGGAGCCGGGCGTGACGTCGTCCCAGGTGAGCAGGGCGGCGTCCGACTTGACAGCGAGGCGGTTGGCGCTGTCGGCCCCGGTGTTGATCCCGAGGCGGCTCACGCTCTGGATCGCCGTGGGCGTCCGGCGGAAGCTCGTCCAGGCCGTGCCGTCGAAGACGTAGAGGTCGGCCTCGTCCACCACGTAGGCGACCCAGCCGGCCCGGGGGACCGCGCCGGTCCAGACGCCGTCGGCGTAGCGCACCACCTGTCCGCCGAGCCCCGCCCAGGCGCCCTCCGGACTGGCCGCCACCACGAGGTAGCGGTCGCCCTCGGCGGGGCTCGCCGGCGGCGCCGTGAGGTCCTTGTCGAGGCAGGCGAGCTGCACGAGCGCGTCGAGGAGGCCCAGAGCCTCGTTGTGGGTGACGTGCTTCTGGGCCTGGCTCGCCGCGATCAGCGGCAGGCCGAGATGGGGCGTGGCGTCGGACATGGGGGCTCCCGAGGGTCAGGCCGAACGGACGGGGATGCGGGCGCGGCCGGCGGGTCCGGGACCGGCGACGGCGCCGATCTGCGCCACGGCCACGTCGAGGCTCGCCTGCGGGCCGCCGAAATCGGCGGCCTCGTCGGCGTAGAGGAGGGTCTGGGCCTCGGCCCGCAGCGTGCGCAGGGCGGCGCCGGCGCCCGAGAACACCGTGACCGCGTAGCGCTCGGGCTCGTCGAGCGGGATCTCGGCCGGCTCCCAGGCATCGCCGTCGCGGCGCGCCCGCCGGATCCAGGACAGGCGCACGCCCTGCGCTTCCCGGCGGGCCCGCGGGTGGACCGGCCGCAGCGGCGTGAGCGCCGCGAGCCCGGCCGTGGCGGCGAGCTCCGTGAAGGCCGGGTCCCCCGGATCGCGATCCGCCGGCCCGATCCGGTAGCGGAAGCCGCGGCCGACCGCGTCGAGCCGGTCGACCAGCGGCACCACGGCGCCGTCGTCGAGGCGCACGATCAGGCTGCCCGCCGGAGCCGCCCGGCCGGCGGCCGCCTCGCTGCCCGCGAGCCCGCGCAGGAGGCCGGAGAGCCGGTAGGTGTCGGCGCCGGTCAGCACCGCCTCCGCGGCGCCGAGCAGCTCCACGGCGCCGTCCGGGCCGATCAGCGCGAACAGGTTGCCCCCGGCCAGCATCGCGGCCTCGCCGATCGACGCGAGCGTCCCGCCCCGCCGCAGGCCGACGTCGAGGCTCCGGTGCCGGTCGATCCGCCAGAGCGCCCCGGCCGGCAGCGCCGACAGGGTCCGCCCGAGGCAGGCGGGGTAATCGGCGAGGCCCTGGAGCGCGAGCGGCCCCGCCCCCTCGGCGCGCCAGACGGCGGCCGCCCCGGGCCAGGGCTCGGCCGCCACCGCGAGGTATTGCAGCCCCGTCGGGCTGCCGCGGTCCACCGGCAGGTCGAGGGCGAGCGCCAGCGGCGGCCCCGGGAAGGCCGGCGGCGCCACCGGGGCCAAAGCCGGCCTGCGGGACAGGCCGCGCCCCGGCCCGGCCCGGGGCGGCACCCCGCTCGCCTCGATCCGGCGGCCCGTGGGGGCGTCGTCGATCCGGTCGATCCTGCGCAGGACCGTGCCGCCCGGCACGTCCGCGGGCACCGCCAGGAGGTCGCCCGGCTCCAGCGCGACCCGGCGCGGGCTCAGGGTGAAGACCGCGCTGTCGCGGGCCGCGATGATCCGGTCGAGCAGCGCCTCGGCGAGCCCGTCGCCGGTCTCGCGGCGGGTGACGATCGCCGTCTCGATCCGGGTTTCGCGCCGCCGCGCCCCGACGGGCCGCACGGCGGCGGCCGCGGCGCGGCGGTACTCGGCGCTCTCGGATTCGGTGATGCCGAGCTCCACCGCGCGCGGCAGGGCGCTCTCCTCGGCCCGGACCTGGCGGAGCACGGGGTGGTCCATGGAGAGCCGGACGAGATCGGCCTCCGCCAGCACCACGGGCCGGTCGCGGCGCGGCCCGCGCAGGCGCAGGGTGCCGGCCACCGCCGAGACGTCGAGGCCGTAGACCTGCGCCAGGGTCTCCAGGGCGCCGCGCGCCGAGAGCGGCCGGTCGACGACGTAGCCGTCGAGATAGGCCGCCGCCTCCACGGAGACCGCCGCGTCGAAGCCGAAATCGGCCAGGATCTCCAGGATCAGCCGGTCGAGGTCGCAGCCCTCGATCCGCCCGGTGATCCAGTGGCCGATGCGCCAGTTGCCGGTATCGGCCCAGACCCCCCGCACGGTCGGGAAGGCCGGGAAGGGCCGCGCGTCCCAGGCCCAGACGAAGATCCCGGCCGGGTCGACCATCCGGCCGCCATAGACCGGCGAGACCGGGTTGTCGGCCTCCCGGAAGCCCGGGACCGCCGGATCGAACCGCGCGATCACCGCCTCCAGCCCGCGGAGCTGGATCAGCTCGTCCCGCAGGCCGCGGGATCCGGGCGGGACGGCGTTCTCGATGGATTTCGGGTCGGGGAAGACGTTGGGGCCGTTCGTCCCCTTGTCCACCGCCGGCACCCCGACCTCGGTGAGCCAGATCGGCTTGGCGCTCGGCACCCAGGCGGTGGTGCGGGTCTCGACGCCGCCGTCCCGCTCCACATGCGGGTTCGACCACCACGCCACGAGGTCCTTGGCCCGGTAGACCCAGGGCTTGCCGGCGGCGCCGTCGGTGATCGGGCGGCGGTCCTGGGCGGCGCGGCCCTCCGCGTCGGCGTAGTACCAGTCGAAGCCCTCGCCCGACGCGCCGCGCGCCGTGAGGTAGGCGCGGTCGGCGATGTCGCCCGCGAGCGCGAGGTCGGCATGCTCCGGCGCGTCGCGCCAGTCCGAGACCGGCGCGTACCAGTCGATCCCGACCGCCGCGATGGCGGGATCGGCGAACAGGTCGTCGAGGGGGAAGCGGATCGTGGCGCCGCCGTCGCGGACATGGGCGCCGTACTCGGTCCAGTCCGCGCCGTAGACCAGGGCGACGCCGGCGCCGAGGCGTTCGCGCACGGCGGCGGCCAGCGCCCGGAAGGCCTGCACGGCCGGGTAGCCGGAGGCGCCCCGCACCCGGGTCAGGCCGACATACTCGCTGCCGATCACGAAGCCGGCGATCCGAACCCCGGAGGCCGCCCACCGGGAAGCCAGATCGGCGTAGTGCAGCACCTCGGCGTTGTATCCAGCCGCGAAGAAGGCCGCGACCTGCGCGTCGGCGGCGGCGGTCCCGTCCGGACTGCCCGGGAGATCCGGGGCCGGATCGCAGGTGACGCGGCCCCGCCACGGATAGGGCGGCTGGGTCGCGCCGGGCAGGCGCGGGTCGGGGAGCGCGTTGCCGGCCGGCACGTCCATCATCACGAAGGGGTAGAGCAGCACCTCAAGGCCGCGGCGGACCAGCTCGGCCACCAGCCGGGTCAGCCCGGCATCGCTCGGGGTGCCGCCATAGGCCGGGTTGCCGTCCGGCAGGCGCGAGACCGCCTCGGCGCGCTCGCGGGGGATCCCGGCGACGCGCCAATCCTCCGGCACGGCGCGCTTGTGCGTCGCCTCGACCTTCGGCACCACCCGGCAGGCCCCCGCCCGCAGGTCGGTGCCGAACCACGTCGCCACCACGGCGACCCGCCGCAGGTTCGGGCACAGGGCCTGGAGGGCATCGAGGGAGGCGAGGACGTCGGTGGCGCGCTGGAGCTGGTGCCGGTTGGCGGCCTCGGTCCGGCCGAAGCCGAGATCGACGGTGACGCGGGCGGGATCGAGGCCGAACTCGGTGGCGCCGGGGATCAGCTCGACGGCGCGGATCCGGCGCCACAGGCCGTTGACCGGACGGATCACCTCGAAGGCGAATTGCGGGACGCGGTTGCCGTGATCGGCGAGGGGCAGGCCCTCGAACACCACGTAGGCGAGGCCGCGATAGGCCGGGGCGTCGGCCGCCCCCTCCTTGGCGACGATCAGCGGGTCGGGGGCCTGGTCGGGGCCGCCGGTATGGACCCGCAGGGTGAGGCCGGCCTGGTCGATCTCCTTGCCGTCCGCCCAGATCCGG